>CAZEJJ010000185.1:0-14306 GCA_964512185.1 uncultured Enterobacterales bacterium
CCGCAGTCGCGACTGCTGGGCCGCAGTAGATTCGGGGTTCTGTCGCCTGCTCTCGAACAGAGCCAGGCCGTCGTCCACCTCGACGGGCATGACCCCGGGCAGGTCGTCGGGGCACGCGGGGTTGTCTGCCCAGGCGGGCAGGTCGACCTCTCGATAGCTGTCGAAGATGTAGAACCCGCCTTGCTCGCCCGCGAAGTCGGCTCGATGGAGCGCCACCACGACCTCGGGCTGGTTGGTGACCAGCCAGGCGGTGGTTGGCTCGAGGGCCCGTGCGGGCACCCAGCCACGGTCGTGGACGACGATATTGTAGGCGTCCTCTTCGGTTGGGTACAGGTACGAGTAGAGGGGCCAACCCTCCAGCTCCGTCTGGGCGACCCAGGTGACGTTGGTGTCCGGCCACCTGTCGCAGGCGGCCTCGACTGGCGCGGACACGCCGGGGTCAGCGCTGTCCACGGGTTCCGCGGGCTGCGCCGTCTCGCTGCCAGGATCAGGGGCGGAGCCACACGCCTGGGCGATGGACGAGAGGAGAAGAATCGTGGAGGTGGCACGGAGCATGTCTGGCGGTAACGCGGCGGCGGCTCGCGGCGCACAGCTTGAGCCGGCGTCTCCGGTACGATCTTCGGCATCTGCGCGTCGAGCGGCGGGACGATCACGCGGGTCCGACGACGGGTGCAGTCACGCGCCGGTGAGCGCCCCTACTCCCAGCTCAGCGCCGGCACACCCAGCGGCAGCAACCCGCCGGTGGCCGACCACTCTTCGGCGTGGGCGGCTTGCGACCAGGCCTCGAGGTCCACCGGCCTCGTGATGGAGTAGAGGCTGTCCTCCTGGACCACCACGTTGTCGGGCAGGTCTTCGGCCGACGGCGCGGCGGAGGCCAGGGTCAGGCCGCTGTCGCCGAAGTGCAGGTTGAGCTGCTCGCCCTCGGCCAGGCTCCAGGCCATGGGGGTGCCGGTGTAGGCCCGCTCGAGGCCGTAGTAGGGCCAGGCGGAACCTTCCGCGCGGTACTCCCGGGCGAGGTAGGGGTTGTCGCCGTGGTAGGGCGCCCAGGTCAAGGGCTCGACCTCGCCGGTGGACAGGTCGTCGCCCAGCAGCCCCGAGAAGTCTATGGAGGTGTCCAGGAGCGGCTCGGTGGAGGTCGGCCAGATGAGCATGTCGAGGTGCAGGTCGTCGTAGCTGGCCTCGTGGCGGGGCGTGACGGTCTCCAGCAGCCAGCGGCCGATGACCACGTCCATGGCCTCGGTCAGGTTGGTCCACGACAGCACGATGCCCTCGCTGTCGGCGCTCTCCAGCTCGAGGTCGTTGGTCCAGACCTGCAGGGGTAGCTGAACCAGGGCATCGGCTGCAGCCGCTTGTACTCCCGTTACAACCACAGCTTCAGATCGTACCACGAGGCCAGACCCGCCCGCCTGGCTGGTGCTCGGCCCGCTCACCGGCAGCTCCTCCCTCGACGACGCCCATGCGCGTCCCCTGGGTGAGGCGGCGGGGGACCAGGCGGGCTACGCCCTCCCCGCCGCTGGCGATGTGGACGCTGACGGCTACTCCGACATCCTGATCGGCGCCCCCTGCTACTCGGGCACGCTCGACGGCGCCGGGGCCGCCTACGTGGTCTTCGGCAGCAGCCTCTAGCCGCTGGGGTCCCGATCGTCAGCGCTGCACCGCCACCCGCTCCACCAGGGCCAGCACCTTGCGGGCGGGGATGGCGGAGCTCCAGGGCACCACCGAGGTGCCCAGGTCCTTAGCGGCCTTGCCCTTGTCGCCCAGCAGCGTTCGGGACACCGCCATGATCAGCTCGGGGCGGCCGTGCTCCTCCAACAGGGCGAGCCTGCGCTTCAGGTAGGCTCGGCGCCACACCCCCACCACCTCCATCATGGCCACCCGCCCGTCCTTGTGAAACGTAAAGTCGGGCACCACCACCGCGGCGTCGCCCAGGTGCAGCACGGCGCCGCCGTGGGAGATCTCCCAGCCGCTGTCCAGGGCCTGGAAGCGCTCCTGGAAGTACGCCTCCTCGCGGGACATCCAGGTGCCGTGGTCGGGCAGGTGGGAACGCAGGCCCATGTCGTGGTGGACATGCATCGGGCGGTTCCTGCGGCGGTATTTCAGCTGGGCGGTCATGCTCCACGGGCCCTGCTGCAGGGGCAGGGCGGGGAAGAAGCGGGCCAGGGCCATGCCGTAGCGGGTGTTGAGGCGGAACAGGCTGGAGGGGCCGTCGAGGGTGATGGCGAAGCCGGCGCCGCGGGGCTCGATGCGGTGCATCAGGCCGTGGAATTTGATGGATCGGAACAGCTGCCGGAGCCGCTTGGGCTCGGGCTGCTCCAGCAGGATCTCCACCTGGGTGGCGTGCAGCAGCAGGCCCTGCACCAGGGCCAGGTTGTAGCGCTGCAGCAGCCACTCGCCGGAGTCCACCGGGCACTTCAGGATGACCTGGTTCTCCTTGAGATCCGCGAACATGCCGCGCTCCACCGCCGCCGGCTCGCAGCCCAGCTCCTCGGCCAGGGCAGTGATGTGGTCAGCGGCGGTGGGCTGGCCGCTCAGGTCGGCGCGGCGGCGCACCGGGCCGTGGGCGAACAGGCGGGCGCGCAGCTCTCCAGGAGGCAGCGGCGCCTGGGTGTCGAAGCTGCAGCGCTCGGTGAGCACCCTGGCCAGGCCGTGCAGCAGCTTGTGGTCCACCCGGTCGCCCACGATGCGCTCTTCGATGCAGCGGGCCAGCTCGCCGCGGGTCGACTGGCGCTCGACGGCGCTGTGGGCCTCGACCACCAGCGCGTCGGCGGCCTCGCGGTAGCGCGGGCTGTCGGGATCCACCAGGCTGGGGCGCACCTCGTCGCGGGTGCAGCGGGCGCGCAGCAGGGGGCCGGTGATCATCCGCCCTCCCCGCCGCCGTAGGCTTCGTGTTCGCTTCGACGGCGAGAGGTGCGCTCCTCGGCGGTGCGGGCGGTGATCAGCTCGTAGAGCACCGCCTGCTTGCCGTGGCCCGGGCGCAGGATGCGGCCCAGGCGCTGCACGTGCTCGCGCACCGAGCCGCTGCCGGAGACCACCACGGCCACCTCCACCTCGGGCAGGTCCACCCCTTCGTTGAGCACGCGGCTGGTGACCACCACCCGGTACCTTCCCTCGCCCAGGCCAGCGAGGATGGCGGCGCGCTCTTTGGCCGGGGTCTGGTGGGTGATGCAGGGCACCAGGAGCTCGCGGCAGATGCGGTAGGCGGTGGCGTTGTCGTCGGTGAAGACCAGGGCCCGGCGGCCCTCTTCTTCTTGCAGCAGGTCGTCCAGCAGGTCCAGCTTGCGCTCTGTGGAGTGGGCGATGCGGCGGGCGTCGCGCCAGGCCTTGTGGGCGGCGCGGCCTTCTTTGGAGCGCGAGGCCACCTGCAGGAAGCGCTGCCAGCCGTCACGGGCCCCCAGGTAGATGCGCTTCTGGCGCACGAAGCCCCGCCAGCGGGCCTGGGCCGCGTCGTAGGCATCCTGTTCGGCCTGGGACAGGTGCACGTGCAGGCGGACCACCTCGTAGGGGGCCAGGTACTCGCCGGAGAACTCCCGGATGTCCTTGCGGCAGACCACCGGCCCCACCAGGTCACCCAGCAGCAGGTGGGCCTCGTCGGCTCGCTCGGGGGTGGCGGACAGCCCCAGCCGGAAAGGGGCCAGCAGGCCCTCGGCGATCTGCTGGTGGCTCTCGGCGGGCAGGTGGTGCACCTCGTCGAAGATCACCAGCCCGAAGCGGTCGCCGTAGCGCTCCACGTGCAGGTAGGCGGAGGCGTAGGTGCTCACCGTGATGGCCTGCAGCTCGTGGCTGCCGCCCCCCAGGATGCCGATGGGCTGGTCGAAGGCGGTGCTCAGCCTGCGGTGCCACTGGGCCAGCAGGTCGATGGTGGGCACCACGATGAGGCTGGGGCGCTTGGCCGCCAGCATGCACATCTCGGCCAGGTAGCTTTTTCCCGTCCCGGTCGGCAGGGCCACCACGCCGCGCTTGCCTGCCGCCAGCCAGGCCTCCAGGGCCTCGGTCTGGTAGGGGCGCGCATCCCGCGGGGCCAGGTGGCGCAGATCTTCGAAGGGCTGCCAGGCGCGGGCTTTGTCGTGGAAGGGGATGCCGTGCTCCACCAGCCACTCCACGGTGGCGCGGTAGTGGCAGGCTGGTGCGCGCAGCAGGGCCACGCGGTCGTCGGGCGTGAAGCCCGGTGGCTCCAGCCAGTCGGGCCCCGCGTCCCACAGCAGGGTGCCGCGGTTGAAGCGCAGGGTGGGGGCGGTGGCTGGGACGGGGTGCAAGCTCGCTCCTGGTGACTGGCTGTATCCGAGGAGCCGCTCGTGGGCATGGCCTCATGCCGCGGGTCGGCGCCGTGGATAGGCTGTGCCAGCGCCGGAGGCTCCCCTGACCCGCATCCCCGCCATCGACTGCCATGGGCATCTGGATCCACGCCTGCTGGCTCGGGACGCCTCGGTGCTGCGCGCGCTGCTGGCCCGCTGCCGGCAGCAGCGCGTCGAAGCTGTGGTGGTGTCGGTGGACTGCTCGAGTGGTCATCCCGAGCACGACCTGGATGCGCTGTCGGCGGTCTTCCAGCAGGAGGGCGTGGGCCTGGTGGCCACCCTGGGCTTCATGCCGCCCACGCGCTTCGAGGATCTGCCGAGCGCCGAGGAGCGGCAGCGGGCGGCCACCGCCACCATGCGCCGCCTGGCGGATCACCCGGCGGTGAAGGCCATCGGCGAGGTGGGGCTCGACTACTACTGGCCGGTGCACGCCCTGGTGGAGCGCGGTCAGCTGGCGGCGTCGCCCGGCGGAGAGCCTCCACCTCCGGAGCAGGTCTGGGCTCTGCCCGGCTTCCAGCGCTTCCGGCAGGTGCAGGCGGAGGTCCTTCGAGGCTGGCTGGCCCTGGCCGTCGAGCTGGATCTTCCCGTGGTCATCCACGAGCGCCTGGCTCACCCCGACACGGTGGCGCTGCTGCAGGACACGGGCTTTCCCGGCGCGCGCACCATGTTCCACTGCTTCGGGGCGGGGCCGGAGGAGGCCCAGGCGGCCGCGGTGCGTGGCTCGGTGGTGTCGCTGCCCTCCTCCATCGTCATCCGCGAGCGCTACCGAGAGCTGGCTGCAGCCACGCCTCTCGCTTCCATCGTCACCGAGACCGATGCACCCTACCACTCGCCCATCGTGGGGCTGTGGAAGCGGGCGCGCCAGGCGGCCCTGGCAGAGGTGGAGCCCCAGCAGCTGCCGAGGAAGCGCCGGGAGCGGGCGGTGAACCAAGCCCGGGATCGACACTTCGCGCGTGCCCTGGAGGCGGTGCTCCCGGGCCTGCGCTTCAGCGGCGAGCGCGATGGACGCAGCTGGGAGATCCCCGCTGCGGAGCACTTCCGCTCGGGCAAGGCCCGCTACCGCAACGAGTGCGGCTTCGTGCGCTTCGCGGCCCCGGAGATCGCCGCGCTGCAGGCCCGTCCGGTGGTGGAGGTCGAGTCGGCGCTGCTGGCCAACGCGCGCCGCTTCTATGGGCTGGAGGTTCCGTGAGCGTCTTGCTGGCCCTGCTGCTGCTGGTGCTCTCCGCCTTCGCCGGCGAGGAAGTGCGCCGGGTGGGCTGGCCTCACGCGCTGGCCGAGGACGAAGCTGGGCAGGACCTGCCCGCTGCGGAGCCGGTGCCCACCAGCGGTCAGGGCCTGGGCACCCTGGACGATCCTGCGGTCTTCGCGCGCTGGCAGAGCTGGGTGGAGAACCACCCCCCCCCCACCGATCACCCCGAGCCGGCCTACCACTTCCACGATCAGATCCACGCCGAGCTGGCGGCCTGGGTGGAGCGACGCCCCCATGCCGTGCGCCCCTTCCTGGCGGGCCGCAGCGCCGAGAACCGGCCTATCTGGGGCTATGTCATCAAGGATCCGTCCAGGCCGGTGCACACCCGCGCCCTGGTGTTCTCCTGCATCCACGCCCTGGAGTGGATCTCGGCTGAGGTGAGCCTGGCCCTGGCCCTGGAGTTCGCCGAGCGGCCCCTGCCCGGCGTGGAGCTGGTGGTGATCCCGGTGCTGAACGTGGACGGGCGGCTGAAGGTGGAGAGCGACCTGCTGGAGGGTGAGAGCCGGTACCGGCGGGGCAACGCCTGGCAGGTGGACCTCAACCGCGACTTCGCGGTGCACCACGAGGCCCAGAGCTTCTGGCGGCACCTGCTGCCCGGCTACCACTCTTCATCGGCGGCTCCCCTGTCCCAGCCCGAGTCGCGGATCATCGACGCGCTGGCCGCCGAGGGGGACTTCGACTTCGCCGCCAGCCTGCACGCCTTCGGCGGCTTCGTGTACCTGCCCTGGTCGGGTCGCTGGCAGCGGCCCGATGACTGGAAGGATCTGCACGCTCTGGGGGTGGCCATGTCATCGGGCCAGGGCGCACATGCCTACCGGGTGCTGCAGCTGTCGCGCTGGGGCTTCTTCTTTCGGGCCCAGGGCTCCGAGCTGGATCATCTCTATGGAGAGCACGGCATCCCCACCGTGCTGATGGAGTGCACCCGCTCGGGGCTCTCGCTCTTCCGGCCTCGCGAGTGGCGCTACTACTTCCGTTGGTACAACCCGCGAAATCCGGCCCGGCACCTGCGCGAGGGGCGCCGCGCCCTGGCGGCTGGTCTGCGGCACAGTTCGCGCGACGACCCCAGCTGAGCTTATGAGCCCGGCGCGCGTCGCCGCTCAGGGATCTTGACCGCTGGTGGCGCTGTGCATAAACCTGTCCGCCGCGCTCCGGCCCGCTGGAGGAGGAAAGGCATGATCGAGGTTCGAGGACTCACCCGTTATTACGGGGAAACCAGGGCAATCGAGAATATCTCGTTCGACATCGGGTCCAACGAGATCGTCGGTTTCCTGGGATTGAACGGTGCCGGCAAGACCACCGCGCTCAAGATCCTGGCTGGCCTGCTGCATCCGAGCTCCGGCTCGGTGCGCATCGGGGGCGAGGATCTCTTCGACGCTCCCGTCGAGGCGCGGCGTCGCGTCGGCTTCCTGCCCGAGGTGGCGCCGCTGTACAAGGAGATGCGGGTGCGCGAATACCTGCGCTTCCTGGGTGAGCTGCGCGGCATGGGTGGAGCGGAGCTTGAGGCCGCCATCGAAGAGGTGGCGGTGCGTACGGACCTCGCCCAGGCCCTGGACGTGGTCATCGCCACCCTGTCCTATGGCTACCAGAAGCGCGCGGGCATCGCCCAGGCCATCCTGCACGACCCGGATCTGGTGATCCTCGACGAGCCCATCGGCGGCCTGGATCCCGTGCAGATCATGGGTATGCGCAAGGTGATCGCCGGGCTGCGCGAGCGCTGTACGGTGCTCGTGTCCTCCCACATCCTCTCCGAGGTCTCCCAGACCTGCGACCGCCTGCTGATCCTCGAGAAGGGTCGCCTGGTGGGCGAGGGCAGCGAGGCGGAGCTGGCCCGGCGGGCCGAGCACTCCACCTGCCTGGCGCTCGAGCTGCGCGGAGAAGCCGGCGGCTTCGAGGCCCTGGTGGCCAAGCTCGACATCGTCAGCGCCTCCCAGGTTGAGAACGAGCACGACGGCATCTTCGGCGCGCGGGTGGACCTCACCGGTGACCACCGCGAGGCCCTGGTGGCGGCCCTCGTGCAACAGGGCTTCGGGGTCCGCCGCGTAGACGACGCCGAAGCAGAGCTGGAGCAGATCTTCATGAAACTCACGAGCAAGAAGGGCGCCCTGGCTGCCAAGGGGGATTCGGCATGAGAGAGGTACTACTCATCGCTCGTCGCGACTTCCAGGCCTACTTCAACACGGCCTGGGGCTACGTGGTCATCGCGGTGGTGCTGCTGATCAACGGGGTGCTCTTCAACGCCTTCGCCATGAAGTCCACCGCCCGCTACTCCACCGATGTGCTCGAGGACTTCTTCTACTTCGCCTCGGGCACCACCATGATCGCCGCCATCATCTTGACCATGCGGCTGTTCGCTGAGGAGCGCTCTGAGGGCACCATGGTGCTGCTGGACACGGCTCCGGTCAACGACATGCAGGTGGTGCTGGGCAAGTTCCTGGCGGGGCTGGCCATGGTCACCATCCTGCTGCTGCTGACCCTCTACATGCCGGGGCTCATCTTCGTGAACGGAAAGGTGAGCATGGGCCAGATCGGTGCCGGCTACCTGGGCCTGTTCCTGCTGGGCTGCTCGGTGGTGGCCATCGGCACCTGGGGCTCGTCGGTGTCGCGCGTGCAGTTCGCGGGTGCGGCCATCGCCGGCGTGGTCACCGTGGCCCTGCTGCTGATGTGGCTGGTGGGGCGCATCTCCGATCCACCGTTGGATGACATCCTCAGCTACCTGTCCCTGTTCGACAAGCACTTCCAGCCCTTCATGCAGGGCCGGGTGAACACCGAGAGCGTCGTCTACTACCTCAGTGTCGCCTTCGCCTTCCTGCTGCTCTCCGTGCGCTCGCTGCGCGGTAGGAGGTGGTGATGAGCATCTTCGGCCTCATCTCCCTGGGCGGCTTCCTGCTGCTCTTCCTGGGCGAACGCAGCTTCGGCACCAACGACCTGGTGCGTTGGTCGCTCGATGGCATCGGCCTGTCGATGGTGCTGGTGCCCCTGTTCATGCGCTCTCGGCTGGTGGCCGCGTCCACCAACCCCGCGCTGCGCAAGGCCAGGCTGAGCGGCCTGGTGCTGGGCCTGGTGGCCCTGTCGGGTCTGCTGCTCTACGCCCTGGGCGCCGACCTGGTGGTGGACAAGCTGGGCTTCGAGGACGAGCTGGCGGCGCGCTGGCAGGTGGCGTTCAGCTGCCTGTGGCCCCTGGTGCTGGGCCTGGGTCTGGTGCCCGGCCTGCTGGTGGATCGCGCCACCGGCGCCTCACCGGCGGCGCCTCACCCCGCCCGCGTGCGCGACGCCGTGGACAACGGTCTCACGGCCATGCTGGCCATCGCGCTGCTCTTCCCGCTCAATTTCCTCGCCTCCGAGTTCAACCATCGCTGGGACCTGGCCTACTTCAAGACCACCGAGCCCGGCACCGCCACGGCGGCCCTCGTGGAGAACCTCGACGAGCCCATCGAGGTGGTGCTGTTCTTCCCCGCCGCAAACGACGTGGCCCGCGAGACCCTGCCCTACTTCGAGGCCCTGGCCGGGCCCAACCTGGAGGTCGAGCTGGTGGATCACGCGCTGGAGCCCGTGCTCTCCAAGGAGCTCAAGGTGCGCGACAACGGCCACGTGGCCTTCGTGCGGGGCGAGCAGAGCGAGACCCTCAAGATCGGCACCGACATCGACAAGGCGCGCCGCACCCTCAAGAAGCTCGACTCCGAGGTGCAGAAGAAGCTGCTGGCCCTGGCCAAGGGCGAGCGCGTCGCCTACTTCACCTCGGGGCACGGCGAACTGGACTGGCGTGGCTCCCACGGCCCGGATCGCAAGATCTCGCTGCTCAAGAAGCTGCTCGAGGCGCTCAACTACAAGGTGAACAACCTGGGCATCGGCGAGGGCTCCGCCACCGCGGTGCCCGACGACGCCTCCATGGTCATCATCCTGGGCCCCACCGATCCCTTCCTGCCGGCAGAGGTGCAAGCCCTGCAGGCCTACCGCGAGGCGGGGGGCAGCCTGTTCTTGGCGCTGGAGCCCACGGTGCAGGAAGACCTGGACCTGGGCCTCGACCCGCTGCTGAGCGCCATCGGCGTGCAGTTCCACCGTCACGTCCTGGCCACCGACGACGCCAAGTCCTACCTGCCCATCTACGGCGGCATCATCGACCGCCAGAACCTGGGCACCAACCGCTACTCCTCCCACGAGAGCGTCACCACCCTGTCCAAGAACCGCCGCGCGGCCTGGATGGTCTTCGCGGGTACGGGCTGGTTCGAGGAGACCGAGGATCACCTGGGCAAGGTGACCACCACGGTGCGCACCCAGGCCCAGACCTGGGATGAGCAGGACTTCGACTTCGAGTTCGACGACGGCGCGGAGACCAAGAAGGTGCGCGACGTGGCCCTGGTGGCCAGCGGTCCCGCGGCGGACGAGGGCGAGTACCGCGTGGTGCTGGCGGGCGACGCCGGCTTCCTGAGCGACCTGCTGCTGCCCAACAAGGCCAACGCGCAGTTCCTGGTGGACGCCAGCAACTGGCTGCTCCACGAAGAGGACATCACCGGCACCGTGAACGACGAAGAAGACATCAAGATCGTGCACAACAAGGAAGGGCAGGGGCTGTGGTTCTACGGCACCACCTTCCTGGTCCCGCTGGGTCTGGCGGTGTTCGGCCTGGTGCGAGTCCGTACCCGTCGCAAGTCCAGAAAGGGGGTCTCATGAGCCGCAGCATCTGGATCTACGCGGGCCTGCTGGTGGCCCTGCTGGCCCTGGCCTGGTTCCGCTACACCGGCGTCCTGGGCGCCGGCGAGCAGGACGAGACCGACGAGGTCGTGGTCCTGCGCATCGAGCAGGACGACATCGAGCGCGTGGCCTTCCACAACGAGAAGCTCGACGTGACCATCGAGCTGCGCGAGGACGCCCTGGGCTCCTACGCCTGGGTCAGCCTCGAAGAGCGCAAGAAGAAGCCCCTGCCCAAGCTGCAGCCCACCGAGGAAGAGGAGGGCGAGGCTGCCGAGGGCGGCCCCGCCGAGGGCGACGCTGCCGAAGGCGACGCTGCCGAGGGCGACGCTGCCGAAGGCGACGAGGCCGGCGACACCGTCGAAGATGAGCCGGAGTTCGAGATCGAGGTGGTGAGCTCCCAGTTCAAGGGCGGCGACGCCACCGACAAGGTGGTGGAGTCGCTGGCACCGCTGCTGGCGGTGCGCTCCCTGGGCGAGGTGGCCGCCGACAAGCTGGCCGACCTGGAGCTGGAGATCCCGGAGTCCTGGCTGGAGGTCACCCACCGCGGCAAGCAGCGCCGCATCGACGTGGGTGGAGAGTCCTACGGCACCCGTGACTTCTACGTGCACGACCCGGAAGCCGGCGCCTACTACATCGTCGACTCCGACACCTTCCGCCCTCTCAAGTACGCCAAGAGCCGCCTGCCCGATCGCCGGCTCACGGCCCTCGAGGCCCAGGACCTGGAGCGGGTGGTGCTCAGCGCCGCCTCTGGCTCGGTGGAGATGATCCATCAGAACCGCCAGGACAAGGACGCCGCCTACTGGGCCGGCACCCAGGACCTGGAGCGGCCGGTGGAGCTCTACGCCAACTGGCTCGACAAGGCCCTGCGGCTCAAGGGGCTCAACTACGTGCAGGCAGACGAGCAGCCCCAGGCCCTGCAGCCCGCCTTCAAGCTGGCGCTGTACGCCGAGGGTGCCGAGCCGATCAACATCGAGGTGCTCGAAGAGCTGGACCCCGAGGGTGGCGACTCCGCCTGGTTTGCCCGCTCAGAGTTCACCCGCGGCCTGATGAAGCTGCACAAGGTGCTGGCCTCCGAGGCAACCGAGGACGTGGCCGATGTCATCGAGGCGCGCCCCGACGATGAGGACTACGAAGACGAGGGCTTCGGGGTGCTGGACGAGTAGCCGCTACGGCGCCTGTCCCGCCTGTGCGCTGGAGACGCTGCCCCTGGCGTGGATGTTGCGGATGACCAGGGCCAGCAGGGGGCCCAGGTCGTAGCTGCGGTACCAGGGGGGGGTGTCGGTGTGGCGCACGCTGCTGGTGCCCACCACCGTGAAGCGCCAGCCCTCCGTGGCTGCGCGCTCGGCCATGTCGGCCAGGCGGTCCCAGGCGGGTGCTGAGAACACCGGGTGGGCGCAGGCCAGGGTGATGTCCCGGGCGCCATTGCTCTTGAGCTCGTCCACAGCCGCCACCGCGGAGCCAGCCGTGTCGATCATGTCGTCCACCAGCAGGATGCTCTTTCCGACGCACTCGCCGATGAGGGTGGCCTTCTGCACCCGGTTGGGCGCGCTGTAGTCGCGCTCTTTGGACAGGGCCACCAGGCCCGCCTTGAGCTCGGAGGCGTAGCGCCGGGCGCGCTCCAGGCCGCCCACGTCGGGGGAGGCCACCATGTCGCCGGCCAGCCCCTGCTCCGCCAACCAGGCCGCCAGGCGCTGGTGCAGGTAGACGTTCTCGAGGCGGCAGCGGGGGGGATCGAACATGCCGGCGATGGCCTCGTTGTGGATCTCCACCGCGATCACGCGGGTGGCCCCGGCCTCCTGCAGGGCCCGGGCGAACAGGCCGGCGCTGATGCCCTCGCGTACGCCGGCCTTGCGCTTGTCCTGCCGCGCCCCCGGGTAGTAGGGCAGCACGGCGGTGATCTGCTCCGCGTCGGACAGGGCGGCGGCCTCCACCGCGTGCAGCAGCATGACGAAGCGGTCATAGGCGCTGCGGTCATCTGTGCTGCCAGCGACGGACTGGAAGACGTACAGGCTGCGGCGACGCACATGCTCGTCGATGATGAACTTGCCCTCTCCGCAGGCGAACCAGATCTCTCGGGTGGGGGCTAGAGAGGTCTCGAGCTCCGCGGCCACACGCTCGGCCAGGGGACGGCCGGCGTCGCAGGTCATGAGCTGCAGGGGAGCGGTGGGGCACATGGGTCCTCCGGGCGCCGGTGGGGAGGCGGTCCGACCTGGCTCAGTAATCCGGAGCCTGGCATGGGGGCGGCGGGAGCGACACTCCACCGCGGGCACGCTCGCTGCGGTGGGGCATGAGCCTTCCAGCACGGCGGCCCCGCCTCCCGGGCAGCGGCGTGCGAGGTCTGCCCATCTCGTCACCGCTTCGGCATCCACCGACAGTATCAGCTCGTCGTCGGGGTGCTCCATCAGCTGCCTCGCCAGCGCCTCGGTCATGTCCACCTGACCTGTCGGTTCAGGGGCTTGTTGGCTGACGCGCGCCAGCGCTACGATGAGCGCGGCGAGGGTATCCAGTCGGTCGGTAACGGCCAGAGATGCCGCCAGGGGCCAGGGGATCCCAACGCCGGGGAGGCGGCGGTGGGGCCGGGGTTGATCCGTGCCCAGCGCGGCGACGACCCTCCTGTCTGCCGGCCCCAGCAAGGTGGCAGCTCGGCCCGCCACCTGGTCGATCATCGCGGCCAGCTCGTGCAGCTGTCTCGCTCCAGCTCGCCCGAGACAGCCTGCATCCAGGCGCCGCCCGAGTATTCCAGCTCCGTTGTGGACAGCCTCGCCGTGAGCGCCGCCGGCCCGTGCACCTCGAAGGACTCGCCCGATTCGTACTTGGGCAGGCGCGTGTACCCCTGGTAGACCCGCGGCCTCCACCAGGAGGGCACCCGATCAGAGAAGGTGTGGATCAGCTGTACACGCGTGCTCTCACCTGCGGGAACGGACCCGAGGCAGGCGGCCGTGGCGTCTTGGGGGAGCGGAATGCGGGTGCCGCGGCGGACACGATCCGCGCCTCACAATTTTGAGTAGCGGATCATGTCCGGAAATGCGGACGTGATCCGAGGTTCATCCGGTTGAGTTGGCGATCATGTCCGGAATTGCGGACACGTTCCGGCCTTCAACTTCTTGAGGCGGGGATCGTGTCCGCCGGGAGGCCCTCGTCGGTGCCTCGCTCCCCGCGCAGGATCACCTGGCTGCTCGGGCGGCTGGTGGCGGCTCCTGCCCTCCCTGCAGCACCACCTGGCCGCCCAGGGGCAGGTCCACGTGGGCCGCCACGCTGCGGCACTTGAGGCGCAGCAGGAAGAAGATGCGGGGATCGTCGCTGGGCAGGGACTCGAAGTTGCCCTGGCCCTTGGCGATGATCACCGAGGCTCGGTCGTAGAGTGCCTGCACCCCGGGTCGGGCCAGGTGCAGCAGCAGGCCGGGCGCGTCGATGCCGCTGTCCATGATGGGCAGCAGCTCGTGCAGGCCCGCGTCGCGGGCGTCGGCCAGCAAGGCGTCGTTGATGGCCGGGCCTCCGCGCACCAGCAGCACCAGGCGCTCGCGGGGGATCCCCAGGGCGAGGATCTGCTCTACCAGCAGCCGATCGAAGTGGATCTCTCCGGCGTTGTCGGCGGCGTAGAGCACCGGCCCGTCGGCGCTCAGCAAGGCCTGGCGCAGCTGCTCGCCGTGGTCCACCGGCAGGGCCTCCGCCAGGGCGGTGCTGGTGGCTTCGAGCACCATGGCCTGGTCCACGGCGTCGTAGATGGCCAGGTCGATCACGTTGCCCGCCATTGCCAGGCGCAGCGCTGCGATGAATGGATCGGGCGCCGCCGCCAGCTGCTCGCGCAGCAACGGCAGGATCCGGGCCGCGAGCGCGTTCATGCGGCGCTTGCCCGCCAGGTAGGGATCGTCGACCCCGGTGATGCGCCGGACGATGCGGTGCACCTCGATGGCCAGCTCCGGCGGAGGCGCCCGCCATGAGCAGGCTCGCAGGTAGGCGAGGGTCTGCCGCAGGATGGCCTCGGTGTGCTCCTGGCTGGCCTCGGCCACCGCCGCCGCGCGCAGCGCCTGCTCCACGAAGCAGGGCAGGCACCGGGGCTGGGTGAGCATCTCTAG
>CAZEJJ010000186.1:0-14254 GCA_964512185.1 uncultured Enterobacterales bacterium
GTCGCTGCCGTTGCAGCGCTCGGTGGCGCCGGGGTTGATGGTGGCGTCGCTGTCGTCGCAGTCCGTGTCGTCGCTGACGTAGCCGCTGGGGGCGTCGCAGCGGGTGAGCGCGGTCGCGGCGTCGCCGTAGCCATCGGCGTCGTCATCGACGTAGAAGGTGGCCGCGTCGCTGGCGTCGTCTTCGTCCACGGTGCCGTCACAGTCGTCATCCACGGAGTTGCAGCGTTCGGTGGCGTTGGGATTGACGGCGGCGTCCGTGTCGTCGCAGTCCTCACAGGCCGCCCAGCCGTCTGCGTCGTCGTCGTCGTAGCCCACCGAACCGTCGCAGTTGTAGTCTGCGGGATCCGTGCAGTCGTCCTCGCTGGCGCCGGGGTTGTAGGCGGCGTCCGTGTCGTCGCAGTCACCCCCGCTCGCGGCGTAGCCGCTGGGCTGTGTGCAGGCCTCGGTGGTGGTGTCGTCGCTGCCGTGGCCGTCGTCGTCGGCGTCCAGGTACCAGGTGGAGGCGCCCTGCACGGGATCGTCGTCGTCGTCCGTCAGCCCGTCGCAGTCGTCGTCCAGGCCGTTGCAGGTCTCGGTGGCGTCGGGGTGGATGGCGGAGTTGTTGTCGTCGCAGTCGCCGCCGATCTCCACGTAGCCCTCGCCCGGCTCGCAGTCGCTGATAGCCAGGTCGAGATCGCCGAAGCCGTCGCCGTCGGCGTCGCTGTACCAGGTGGACTCCAGGCCCTCGTCGGCGATGCCGTCGCAGTCATCGTCGGTGTCGTTGCAGAGCTCATCCGCGCCGGGGTGGATCACGGGATCGCCGTCGTCGCAGTCGCTGGCGTCCACCACCCAGCCCGGGCCGGGATCGCAGCTGTCCAGGCTCTGCTCGGGATCGCCGTAGCCGTCCTCGTCGCTGTCTGCGTACCAGGTGTCGGCGAGGTCCTCGTCCACCTGGCCGTCGCAGTCGTTGTCCAGTCCGTCGCAGCGCTCGGGGGCGCCGGGGTAGAGATCCGGGTCGGCGTCGTCGCAGTCGTCGCCCACGTCGACGGTGCCATCGGGGGCCTCGCAGGCGCTGACCGTGCCCTGTGGATCGCCGTGTTCGTCCCCGTCGGCGTCGCTGTACCAGGTGGTGGCGTCGATGGCTTCTTCGTCCACCTCCTCGTCGCAGTCGTTGTCCAGGCCGTCGCAGGTCTCGTCCGCGCCGGGGTGGATGGAGGCGTCGGAGTCGTCGCAGTCCTCGTCGCTGTCGTAGCCGTCGCCGTCCGCGTCTACGATGTCTGGCCCGCTGTCGTCCGGGATCACGTCGCTGTCGTCGGGTTTGTCGTCGCTGCGGCAGGCCACCAGCAGCAGCAGGAAGAACAGGTAGGTGCGCATGGTGGCTCCAGTCCGATCCCACGGGATGCCGGGCCAGGGTACCACGATCAGGCAGGGGTCTCAGGCCTCTCGGCCAGCCAGCAGCGGGCGCTGTGATCCGGCCCGATCTCCTTCCAGGGAGGAGGAGGATCCAGCAGGCAGGTGGCGTGCACGCGGGGGCAGCGGGCCCGGAAGATGCAGCCTGCGCGCTCCGCGCTGACCTCGCCGGTGAGCAGGACTTCCGGGCGGCCACCCGGCTGCATGTTCGGCACCGCCTGCAGCAGGGCGCGGGTGTAGGGATGCTGCGGCCGCTTGAGGATCTCGGAGGTGGGGCCTCGCTCTACGAGGGTGCCATGCAGCAGCACGGCGATGCGCTGGGCCGTTCGCGCTGCCACGGCCAGGTCGTGGGTGATGAGCAGGCAGGCCAGGCCTCGCTCCCGTTGCAGCGAGCGCAGCAGCTCCAGGATGCGGACCTTGACCACCGCGTCCAGGGCGCTCACCGGCTCGTCGCACACCAGCAGCGCCGGCTCCAGGGCCAGGGCCCGGGCGATGGCCACGCGCTGGCGTTGACCGCCGGAGAGCTGGTGGGGGAGGCGCTCCAGGTGGTCTGCGCTCAGCCCCACGCTCTCCAGCAGCCCGACGATCCGCTGGCGGAGCTGGGCGCCTCGGGCCAGCCCGCGGTGCCGAAGGCCCTGCCCGACGATCCGCTCGATGCGCATGCGGGGGTCCAGGCTGGCCGTGGGGTCCTGGAAGATCAGCTGCACGCGTGTGTGCAGCCAGGGCTCATCACCTCGAGGGAGGGCGTGCACATCGCGGCCCTTGAGCAGCACCTGGCCGCGGCTGGGGGGCTGCAGGCCGAGCACCGCGCGGGCCAGCGTGCTCTTGCCGCTGCCGCTCTCCCCCACCAGGGCCAGGGTCTCACCGGCCGAGAGCTCGAGGTCCACAGCGCGCAGGGCCTGCACCGGCCGACGCCGGCCGCGGGGCCAGCCCCTGCCGGGGAAGGTCACCGAGAGGCGCCGCAGCTGCAGCAGAGGGGCGCTCATCGCTGCCAGCTCCCCGCCGCCAGCAGCGCTCGGGTGAGGGGTTGGGTGGGCTGCTCCAACACCCGGCGCAGCGAGCCGGATTCTACGACGCGGCCGGCGTCCATCACCGCGATGCGGTCGGCCCAGGTGGCCGCCAGGGCCAGGTCGTGGGTGATGAGCAGCAGGGCCAGGCCCAGCTGGGTGGCCTGCTGGTGCAGCAGGGTCAGGATGCGGGCCTGCACCGTGGGGTCCAGGGAGGAAGAGGGCTCGTCCGCCAGCAGCAGGCGGGGCCCGCAGGTCAGGGCCAGGGCCAGCCCCACCCGCTGCGCCATGCCGCCAGAGAGCTGGTGGGGCCAGCTGCGGGCGGTCTCGGCGGGATCGGGCAGGCCCAGCCGCGCCAGCCAGCGCAGGGCAGCCTCGCGAGCCTCCTGGCGGGACCCACCCCGGTGGTGGCGGATGATGCGCGCCAGCTGATCTCCCACGCGCAGGCCGGGGTGCAGCGAGGCCCCGGGCTGCTGGAAGACCACGCCGATGCCGCACCCGCGCACGCTGGCGAAGCCGGCTTCGCCCTGGGCCAGCAGGTCTCGGCCCTGGAACAGGATGCGTCCGCCGGTGCAGCGCAGCCCCGAGGGCAGCAGGCCCAGCGTGGCGAGGGCGGTGAGGGTCTTTCCGCAGCCGCTCTCACCCACCAGGGCCAGGATCTCGCCCGCCTGCAGGCTGAGCTCCACCCCATCCAGCAGGCAGACCTCGCCCGGCGCCTGCACCTCCAGGCCCTTGATGCGCAGCAGGGGCTGATCGCTCATCGTCGGTCCGCTCGCCCGGGGTCCCGCGATCTGCGCAGGCCCTCGCCCAGCTCGCTCAGGCTCACCACGGTCATGGCCACCAGGGCGGCAGGGATCAGCACCGCGAACCAGTGCTGCAGTGGGGCTCCGGGCTGCAGGGCCGCGCGGCTGGCGCGCCACACCAGGTTGCCCCAGCTGTACTCCCGCAGGCCCACCCCCAGGAAGCTCAGGGTGGACTCCAGCAGGATGATGCGGGCGGTGGCCAGGCAGGCGAAGACCAGCACCAGGCCTGCCAGGTGGGGCAGCAGGTGCTGGCGCAGGATGGACACTGGACCCAGGCCCTGCAGCCGCGCGGCCAGCACGAAGTCGCGCCTGGCCAGCGAGGCGGCCTCGCCCCGCAGGACACGGGCCAGCTCCATCCAGCCGGTGAAGCCCAGCACCAGCACGACGGCCCACAGGCCCACCGGTTCGCGACCACCGTACAGCCCCACCACCACCAGCAGCACCAGCAGGCGCGGCAGCGCCAGGAACAGGTCCGCCAGGCCCATGAGCGCGCGCTCGGCCCAGCCCCCCAGCAGCCCGGCGCCCGCTCCCACCAGGACGCCGATGACCGTGGCCAGGCCCACGCTGGCCAGGCCCACCCCCAGGGAGATGCGCGCCCCGTGCAGCACCCGCGAGAGCAGGTCGCAGCCTTCGGCGTCGGTGCCCAGCAGGTGGGCGGCAGAGGGAAGCAGGCCCTTGTCCAGCGGGCCGACGCGCTCCATGGGCAGGTAGGGAGCCAGGACGGGGGCCAGCGTTGCCAGGGCTGCCCAGCTGACCAGGAAGGCCAGCGCCAGGCGCAGGCCGAGGGGCCGCTTCATGCGCGCTGCCTGGGGTCCAGCAGCAGGACCAGCAGGTCGGCGGCGGCGTTGCCCAGCACCACCAGCAGCGCATAGACGAAGAACAGCCCCACCACCAGAGGGGTGTCCTGGTCGCCGATGGCGCCCACGAAGAGCGAGCCCATGCCGTCCACGCCGAAGACCCGCTCCACCACCACCGAGCCGGAGAAGACCGCCGGCAGGCTCAGGCCCAGCAGGGCCAGCACCGGGCCCAGGGCGCTGCGCAGCGCATAGCCTGTGATCACCTGCCACTCCGGCAGGCCCAGGGCGCGGGCCGCCAGCACGTGACCCTGCTGCAGCGCATCGATCATCCGGGCGCGGGTGTAGCGGGCCACCACGGCGATGGAGGGCAGCCCCAGGGCGAGACAGGGCAGCAGCAGATCCTGGGCGCGGCTGCCCGCCAGTGAGGGCACCACCGGCACCCAGCCCAGGCGGTAGGCGAAGACAAAGAGCAGCAGCAGCGCCACGAAGAAGCGCGGCAGGGAGTACGCCGCCAGGCTGGCCGCGCCCAGGAGTCGGTCCAGCCTGGAGCCCTGGCGCTGGGCCTGGATCACGCCCAGCCCGGTGCCCAGCCCGAAGGCCAGCACGAGGGCGGCGGTGGTGATGGCCAGGGTGCGGGGCAGCCGCTCCAGCACCAGCGCGGTGACGGGGCGGTGGTACACCAGGCTCTGGCCCAGCTCGCCGCTGGCCAGGCTGCCGAGCAGGCCCAGGTAGCGGCGGTGCAGGGGCAGGCGGGCTCCGGAGGCCTGCAGGGCTCGGGCGGAGAGTTCGGGGCTGTCGTGGCCCAGGAAGAGCAGGGAGACGTCGCCGGGAGCAAGCTCCAGCAGCAGGAACACCAGGCTCACCACCAGCCACAGGATCAGCAGGGCCTGGGCCGAGCGCAGCAGGGCTCGCTGCCAGGTGGGGCTCATGGGATGGTGTCGTCAGCCCGCCAGCGGTCCAGGCGGTGGAAGCGCGACAGCAGGTTGGACTCGACGCGGGTCAGCCGGGCGCTGGTGGCGATGACCTCGGACTGCCAGTGCAGGAAGGTGTAGGGTTGCTGGTGGTGGATCCGCTCCTGCAGCTCCAGCCAGTGGGGCCGCGCCTGCGCGGGTGTCGTGGCGGCCTCGCCCAGCTCGATGAGCTCGTCGATCTGTGGATCGGAGAAGCCCACGAAGTTCTTGGCCCCCTCGCTGTGCCAGAAGGCCCGCGGGTCAACGTAGACCTTGGCGGACCAGTGCAGCAGGATGGCGTCGAAGTCACCGCTGTCCAGCGCCTGCAGGTAGGGCTGGCCGTCGCGCCCGGTGAGCACTACCTCGGCGCCGATGGCCCTCAGCCGCTCGGCCACCCGCTCCGCCACGCGGCGCGAGTGGTCCTTGCTCTCCAGGTGCAGCAGGGTGAAGCGGAAGGGCACGCCGTCGCGGTCCAGCACGCCGTCGCCGTCGCTGTCCTGCCAGCCCAGCTGGGCCAGCGAGGCCTTGGCGGCGGCGGGGTCCAGGGGGAAGGGCGCGATGTGGTCGTGGTGGTAGCGCTGCAGTGAGGGCGAGATGGTGCCGAAGGCGCGGCGCCCGAAGACCTGGCCCCCGGACAGGGTGAGCAATTCCTCCACCAGGCCCTGGGCGTCGATGGCGCGGGCCAGGGCCCGGCGGGCTTCTGCCTGGGCGAAGAGGGCATGGGGCTTCTGCTGGCCCTCGGCCAGGGCATCGGGATCGCGCTGGTTCCAGCCCAAGGCCACCCAGGAGCGCCAGCCGCGCTGCCGCAGCTGCAGGTCGCCGCGTTCCGACAGGCGGGCTGCCTGCTGCAGCTGCAGGTCGTAGACCAGGTCCACCTCGCCCTTGTCCAGGGCCATCAGCCTGGCGTTGCTGTCGGGCACCAGCTGGAAGTGGACGCGCTGCAGCTGGGGACCCTGGCCTTCCAGCGGCACCCAGTGCTCGCTGGGTACCAGCACGAAGCCGCCGGGGCGCTCCCAGCGCTCCACCTTCCAGGGCCCGTTGCCCAGCGGGATGTCCGTGAAGGCCCGTTCGCGCACCTGCTCGGGGGTGGCGTCCGAGAAGGCGTGCCTCGCCAACAGCGGCAGGGTGCCGGCGTGGGTGAGCATGTCGTTGGGTTCGTAGGCCTGGGTGAAGTGGAACACCAGGTGCGTGTCGTCCAGCACCTGCACCGGCTGCTCCGGGTCCATCTGCGCCAGGAACTCACCGAAGCTGGTGACTCCCGCGGCTACGATCTCGTAGGTGTAGGCCACATCCTGGGCGGTCACCGGCTGCCCGTCGCTCCAGGAACCGTCGGGGCGCAGGCTCATGGACAGGCTGGTGCCGGCCTCGTCGAAGGACCATCCCGTGGCCAGGCTGGGCTCGTAGACCAGCTCCCCCTTGAACTCAGCCTGCAGCAGCGGCTGGAAGAGGTTCTCGCCGATCTCCGCGTCCAGGATGGTCTCGTAGAACAGCGGGTGCAGCGTGCGCGGCTGCTGGTGCAGGGCGACGGTGATGGGGTGCTCGGGGGCGGGGGGCTCAGCCGGGGGCGCGCCGGCCTGGCAGGCCAGGGCCAGGAGGGGGGCGCAGTGCCGGAGGTTCAGGGGCATGCTGCCTCGGGGAGGGGTCTCGATGGTAGCAAGCGGGCTCGCCGCAGCGCCAGGCGATCGGAGGAGGTCAGGGCGCCCGGGTCCTGCTCCCCTTCTCGATCCCCTCGTACTGCGCATAGCAGCCGCCCCGCTCGCCCAGACGGCGCAGCTGGTCGATGATCTGCTCCACAGGAGTGTCGCGGATGTTGCCGGCCGGCGCCTTGAGGAAGGGGCAGGGACGCAGCGAGCCTTCCGGGTCCACGTAGACGAATTGCAGGCCGCCGGAGCAGCCTCGGCGGCGCTCCCACACCACCGCGGAGTAGGCGATGGGCCAGTCGCGGTAGCGCCGTCCCTTGTTCACCTCGTCCATCAGCGCTTCCAGCTGCAGCACCTGCGCGGCGCTCAGGGTGGGCAGGTCGAAGCTCTCCACCCCGCCGATGCGATGGGGTGGGAAGAAGTTCACGAAGTGCACGCCCAGGTCGCGCAGAAAAGCCAGGGTGGCGAAGAACTCCTCGCGCTCCAGCAGGGCATCGCCCACCATGCAGTCCACCGACACCAGCAGGCCCAGCTCCCTGGCCGCGGCGATACCCGCCAGCGCGTTGTCCCAGGCCTGGGGGCTGCCCTTGGACTTGTTGACCTGGGCCTCGTGCCGCGAGTCCAGCGAGATGACCACGCCCTTGAGCTTGTGGGGCAGCATGGGCTCCAGCGCAGCGCAGCTCATGCACCAGCCGGTGGATACCAGCCAGAAGGCGTCCACCTCGCTGGCGGTCCTGGCCATGACGGCGGGCAGCTCAGCGGCGCGGAACATGGGCTCGCCGCCGGTGAAGAAGATGTTGCCCACCCCGCGCGCAGCCAGCCCGCGCACCGCGGCTTCGATGGTCTCGATGGGCACCTGCTCGTCCTCGTGCAGCTCGGACAGGGCGTAGCAGTGCCGGCAGCGGTAGGGACAGCGTGAGGACACAGACAGCAGCGCGAAGACCATCGGGGCCGGCTGCCGGGCGTTGAAGCGGGTCACCTCTTCCAGCAGGTAGCTGGCGAAGCGGGGCGAGGAGATGGCTGGAAAGGCCGAGGCCGCCCAGATCTCACCGTCGCGCTGCACGTAGCGATCCGCAGAGCCCACCAGCATGTTGCGGTTGTCCAGCAGGTAGGTGCCCAGCTCGCCCAGCAGGCGCAGCGGCCCCAGCCGCCGCAGGCCCAGCCAGGCCACCCGCCAGAACACTCCCATCACAGCCCACCAGCGCCGCGGACCGTGCAGGGTGCAGACGTTCATGCCCCGGCCTCGGGCCCGTCCTGCAACCACTCCACCGCGAAGGGGGCCAGCACCCTGATCTCGTCCTCGTGCTCGGCGAAGTATTCCCGCAGGAAGGCGCGGTCTGTGTAGAACAGGCAGTGCAGCTTGTCGCGGCGGCCGGTGACGCGGTTCTGCTCTTGCTGCCGCACATGCCGCTGCCGCAGGGCCTTGTAGAGCGGGTCGTTCAGGAAGATGTCCTGCAGGTGCCGCTGCCGCACGTTGCTCTCGCGGCGGCCCGCGGGGATGGCCAGGCAGGGGGTGACGGTGCCGTCGTGGAAGACGGTCATGGTGTACAGAGCCGCCGGGCACGAGGTGAGCTGCTGCTCGATGCCCAGCAGGTCGAAGACCACCATGCTGGAGGCCTGGCGGGTGAGCGCCAGGGAGCGCTCGTACAGCGTGGCGCGTCGGTCCCCGTCGAGCACCAGCGCTCGTTCCTGGGCCAGGTCCACCGGCGTGTAGGGCACATAGGCCAGGAAGGCCGCGCCCCGCGCTTCGAGCGCCAGGGCGAACTCGCTGGAGCTGACCTCTGCGAGGTTCTGGGTGGAGACCATGGTGGAGACGCCGAAGATCACCCTCTGTCGGCGCAGCTGCTGCAGCAGGGCTTCCAGGGTGGCCCAGCTGCCCTGGCCCTTGCGGCGGTCGGTGGCCTCTTTCAGGCCGTCTACGTTGAACACCGGCACGATGTGGCCCGCGCGCCGGATGCGCTCCAGCGCCGGCAGGGTGACCCGCTTGCCCTCGGTGAACAGCAGGAACAGCTGCCGTGGGTGGCGCTCCAGCACCGCCAGGAAATCCGCGAGATCGTCGCGGTAGAAGGGATCGGCTCCCAGCAGGTAGATGTTGGTGATGCCCATCTGCCAGGCCTGGTCCAGCACCCGGTCCAGCTCCTGCAGGGACAGGCGCTGCTCCCGTGGGGTGAACGCGGTGAACAGGCAGTTGTCGCAGCCCGCCTTGCAGCCGATGTCGTCGATGATCTGCAGCGTGACGGGCAGGCGGGTGCCCAGCCGCCACTGGCGGATGGCCAGGGGCAGCCAGCGCAGCCAGCGCCAGAACATGATGCGCGTGAGCGCCCTGCGCGTGGGCCAGCCCATGCGCAGCAGCAGCCAGAGGCTGGCGCGCAGCAGCGCCGGGCCGAAGGTCCGGTAGAAGCGCAGATCGGTGGCGTAGTTGCGGAAGAACATGGCTCCTAGAAGATGTTGGGCGGCACGCGCTTGTTCACGTAGCGCCGATAGTGGAGGTTGACCCCGAGGGCGAAGGCTCCCTGGCCGGGTCGGCGCAAGAAGAAGGGGTTGAACAGGGTGCGCCGCAGGATGCTGCCCATGCCGAAGAGCTCGCCGTACAGCCACCAGTAGGCCTCGGTGAGCTCGTCGGGCTCGATGTTCTGTGGGCGGTGCACGGCGGTGGAGCCGCTGTACAGCTGGTAGTCCTCGGTGACCAGGCGGCCCGCCTCGCGCAGCTCGTCGTACAGGGGCGTGCCCGGCATGGGGGTCAGGATGTAGAAGCGCGGGATGGGGATGCGCACGCGGTCCACGAAGTCCCGGGTGGCGTGGATGGACTCCACGGTGTCGCTGTCTGTGCCCAGGATCATCTCGGTGGAGGGCATGATGCCGGCTCTCTGGATGCGGGTGAGCAGATCTTCGTGCTCGCTCACCCTGAGCCAGCTCTTGCCCAGCTTGTCCAGGCCTTCCTGGGTGATGCTCTCGATGCCCAGACTCAGCATGGTGCAGCCGGAGCGGGACACCAGCTCCAGCAGCTGCGGGTCGCGGGCCAGCTCGATGCTGCACTGGCTGGCCCAGCGCATCTTCAGGGGCTCGATGGCCTCGCAGAGCTCCTGCAAGAACTCCGGGCTGGCCACGATGTTGTCGTCCAGCAGGTAGAAGCTCGAGAAACCGAGCTCGCGCACCCGGTGGATGTCCCGCAGCACCTCGCCCACCGGCCGGGCGATGTAGCGACCCTTGTAGATGCAGGCGATGGAGCAGAAGGAGCAGCTGTTGGGGCAGCCCCGGCCCGCCTGCACCGGCAGCATGCCGCCGATGGGCTTGCTGGTGAGCAGCTCGTAGCGCGGCAGGGGCAGGTGGTTGAGCTCGTGCACCGGCTCGTCGTAGATGGGCTGCAGCGCGCCGGTCCGCTCGAAGTCGCGCAGCAGGCGGGGGTAGGAGTGCTCGGCGTCGCCTACCACCACTGAGTCCACGTGCTCCAGGGCCATCTCTGCCACCAGCGAGGCCATGTAGCCGCCCATGAACACGGGGATCCCGCGCTCGCGGAAGCGCTGGGCGATCTCCACCCCGCGGAAGATGGCGAAGCCCATGGTGCCGATGCCCACCAGGTCGTAGTCGCCGTCGAAGTCGATGTCGTCCACCACTTCGAGGGCCACCTCCACCTCCCAGTGCTCGGGGGTCATGGCCGCCAGCAGGGGGAAGACGAGTCCCGGCAGGTAGATGCGCTTCTGCTTGCAGAGCTGCCCACCCGGCCCGTACTGGGTGGGCTGGACCAGCAGCAGCTTGCGGCGGTGGATCACCTGGTGGGCTCGAACGACACGGGGGCGCTGACGATGACGATCCCACCGCCCTCGGGGGCCGGGAACGCCATCTGCTGGAAGCGTTCCAGCACGCAGGCTTCCAGCTCCGGGTGGTTCAGGCTGGTGTTCTTGAGGCTGCTCGAGCTGACCGCGCCGTCCTTGTCGATCACGAACTTGACCACGGCCCTGCCCTGCAGCGCGGGCTGGCTCTCGCGGGCACGGTCGTAGCAGCTTCGCATGGTCGCGAGCTCGGCCTCGACAGGCGGCCAGATCACGGTGCGGTCAAGGGCTCCCAGGATGATCAGGTTGGCGCGATCGAGGCTGGTGCCCGTGGGTGGGGGCTGGGTCTGCTCCTGGGCTCCGAGGGAGTCGAGGCCCGAACCCCGCGAGCCGAGGCCTCCGCCGAAGCCGTCACCCTGCCCCAGGGGCTCCACGCGGGGCAGGGGCGCGGCTCCCACCAGCGTGGGCCGGGGGAACAGGACCCGTGGGGATCCGTCCCGCTCTTCGCGGCCTGCGCGCGTGGCGTCCAGGGCGGCCACGAGCCGGTCCAGAGGGACCTCGGGATCCGCCACCACCAGGATCGAGTCCTCGTCGGGGTACTCGTCCTTGACCCTGGCGGCCATGGCTCCCAGTGCGGCGGTGTCGAAGCGGCCCTCGGCGATAGGGAGCCTGGCGCCTTCGCCTGCGGCTTCCGGGTCGAGCACGGCCTCGGCGCCCACCAGCATCACCTCGTCGGCCTTGAGCAGCAGGCTCAGGTTGAGGGGCGGCATGTCCAGGTCCAGATCCGCGCCGAAGCTGGGGGCCGCCAGCGAGATGGCCACCACGGCCTGCTCGCCCGTGCCCTGGTCCTGCACCGCCAGCTGCAGCCAGTCGTAGCCCGCGCTGTGCAGACTGCTGGCCACCTGTACCAGCGTCGCGTGGGGGGTCAGGTGGTGGGCCTGCAGCAGCGCGTTCTCACCGGGGTGGTGGGAGTATCCGTCCAATACCCTAGCTTCCACCTGGCCAAGCGCCGCCACCAGGGGACGGATGCCGCTGGCGTCCAGCATGCCGGCGTCCAGGGTACCGCCGGGCTCGAGCCTTGCGATGGGCGAGCCGTCCAGGAGGAGCGATTCGCAGGTGAGCATCACCGTGGGCATGGGCCTGGCGCGCAGCACCGCGTTGGAGCCGGGCAGCTGCAGGTCGTCCCGCTGGGGCGGCTGGTGCAGGGCGTAGCGCTCGGCCATACCAGGGATCTGCGCCTCGTAGCGTCGCCAGATGGCGAGGGCCTCGGGGCTGCCGTCTCTGTCCACCAGGCGCTGGTGGGCCAGGTCGAAGGCCGACCTGGACACCCAGTAGTCCACCAGGTTCATCTGCGGGCGCAGCTCGGCCAGGGGTCCCGTGTACACCGGCTCGGGTCCCCGGGCGTCACAGGCCTCCACCACCAGTCCAGTGCGGTCCTGGAGGGAGGCATTGGCGGCGGCCTCGAAGACCTTGGCGCGACCCCGGCCGGCCGGGCACATCAGGTCGCAGTCCTCGAAGGCCGAGGCCACCAGGGTCTGCTTCGTCTCCGGGCTGGCGCTGGCGTAGGCGTCGAAGGCCAGGCTACAGCTGCCCACCTTCAGGTCCTCCTTGGCCAGCACGGCCATTCCGGCCATGAGCATGGTGGGCTGCAGCTCCCACTGGCAGCGCTCCACGGCCTGGATGATCATCTCGAAGGTGTCAAGCTCGGTGGGGGGGGTGGGCTCGGCGAGGGTGGGCAGGGCGAGCAGGGTCAACGCGAGCAGGGGGCTAGCCATGGCGCTCGGCCTCCTTCATCTTGTGCAGGTATTGGCGGTAGACCCTGGTGTTGCCCGAGGCCATGCGCCACAGGGAGCGCGGCGGGTGGCGCAGGTAGCTGGCCAGGACGCGCGGCTGGTAGAGCACCCGGGTGTAGGTGTCGATGATCTGGCGGTAGTAGGCGGCCACGCTCATGTGCTCGGGCCGCACGGTGACATGGGCCAGGTCCCAGCGGGCGAAGTCGCTGCGGGAGATGACCAGCTGATCGTCGGGCACCGAAAACCCCGTGCCTGGCAGGGGCGTGAGGGGTTGCAGGTTGACGTAGCGGATGCCCAGCTCCACCAGGGTGTCGCCCAGGGCCTTGAAGGCCGCTGCGTCCCAGTGGGGCTGCAGGATGATGGTGGCGTAGCACTGCACGCCCAGCTTCTGGAGCACCGCCACCGCCTCGCGGTTGGTGGCGGCGTCCACCCCCTTGGCCATGCCCGCCAGCTCCTCGTCGTCGAAGGACTCGAAGCCCACGATGACCGTGCGCAGACCGGCGTCGCGGAAGCGCTCCAGCAGGGTCGGGTGGCGGGCGATGAAGTCAGCCCGGCCGTAGAGCAGGTAGTGCTTGTGGATGTCGCGGGACTGCAGGCCGTCCAGGAAGGCCTCCACCCGGGCCACCGACACCAGGAAGTCGTCATCCACGATGTACACCTCGCGCTCGTGGATGCCCTGCAGCTCCAGGAAGACCTCGTCCAGGGGACGCTCGTGGTAGCGATGGCCGGTGATCTCGCGGCAGAAGCAGAAGCTGCAGCTGTAGGGGCAGCCGTAGGAGCTCTTCAGCAGCGCCACCTTGTCGTGGAAGATGTAGAAGTAGCGCTCGCGGTAGCTGCGGGTGGTGGAGCGATCGGGCAGGGGGGTGGAGAAGTCGAAGGGGGGCAGGGCGTCGGGGGCGCAGCGCTCACCGGGCCGCAGCACGCCGGGAGGGGGCTCCCCATCCAACCCGGACTGGCGGATCTGCTCCAGCAGCACGGGCCAGACGGTGGCGGCGTTGCGCAGCACGCGGAAGTCCACGCTGGGGTGGTCCAGGTCGTCGGGGCGGACCTCCAGGTGCACGCCGCCCGCCACGGTGGTGATGGTGCCGTCGATGGCCTTGGCCACGCGGCAGGTGCGGATCATGGCGGGCACGTTGGTGATGTAGCCGGTGACCCCCAGCACCTGGGGCCGGTAGCGGCGCAGGATCTGCTCCAGGGAGCGCTTCTCCAGCACCATGTCCACCACGGCGACCTGGTCGCGGGCGGGGGTGGCGGCCGCCAGCACCTCGAGCTCCAGCGGCTCCACCAGCATCACGTGCTGCAGCCCTATGGTCTCGGGCTCCGGGCGCGGCCTGAGCAGCAGGATCCTCACGGCGCGGTCTCGCTGGGCTGCCGGCCCTCCACCAGCTCGATGGAGGGCAGCAGGCGTTGCTGGTGTACCGCCCTGGGGGGCTCGGGCGCCAGCCCCGCGGCGCGCATCAGCTCCGAAAGACCCGCGGTCGAATGGTACCGGGCGCGGGTGGTGGTGAGCTTGACGAACAGCAGGAAGAGCCGGTCGTAGAGCCCCTCGGAGTTGGCCTGCACGATCATCGCGCGCCCTCCCGGGCGCAGCAGCGCGGCCAGCCGCTCCATCACCGCGGGCTTGTCGGGCATGTAGGGGAAGGCGTGCATGCAGGTGATGAGGTCGAAGCCTGTGCCCCGCTGCACGGTGTCGATGTCGCCTACGTGGTGCTGCACCCGGGGATGGGCGTAGTCGTCGCGGGCGCGCTCGATCATGGAAGCGGAGGGATCGAAGCCCACGGCCTCGAGCTCAGGATGGCGCTCCGCCGCCTCCAGCAGGAACTGGCCCACCCCACAGCCAAGGTCCAGCAGCCGTGGTCGATCCAAGTCCAGCTCTGCCATGCGCGTGTGCACCAGCTCGCGGGAGGGCTGCAGGGAGAAGCGCTGCGCCCACAGGCCTTCGTAGCGGGGGGCCCAGAAGTCCCAGATTGAGCGGGGGGTGGAGGGCATGGGAGCCATCTAGGAGCGCTCGGGAAAGAGGCGGCAAGCCTGCCGCCGGTTCATGTCGTAACGAGAGCCTCCAGGGCCGTAGCGACAATGCGGAGCATTGGGGCGAAAGCCGCCGC
>CAZEJJ010000187.1:0-14243 GCA_964512185.1 uncultured Enterobacterales bacterium
TTGGGCCTGCCCACTGGCCCCGAGTAGACTGGTCGCGCCCGTCCTGACGAAGCGGCCCCGGCCCCCGGCCCCCCCCCCCCCCAAGACCCCCCCACCCCCCCCCCCCCCCCGGGGGCGCGGGGGGCGACGAAGCCACGGAGCACCTCCAGCTGGCCCGCCAGAGCATCGACGTGCTCGAGATGCTCGAGTGCAAGACCAAGGGCAACCTCGAAGACGACGAGGCCAAGCTGCTCAACGCCATGCTGTACGAGGTGCGCGTCGGCTACCTGGCAGCCACGGGCGGCGAGTAGCCCCGGTCTCCCAGCACGGGGCCCCTATCGAGGGGCCGCCCATCCCGCGCCCAGCCCGTCCCCAGGCCCAAGATCGGCCTTTCTCCGGTTGACATCCCCGGGCCGCGTCGGTATCTTGCGCTCGGCACACGTGTACCCGCGCCCGGAACGGCGTCGAATGATGGAGGAAAAATGGCTTCGAACCTGAACTACGGCATGTCTGCTGTCCTCGCCCTCGGCCTGGTGCTCAGCGCCGGCTGTCCCACCCCGGACAAGGAGACCGCAGACACGGCTCCCACCGGCTGCGAGAACGGCATCGACGAGACCATTCCCGCAGACGGCGCGGTGGACGCCTACTACCGTGCAGATGTCGAGTTCCAGCTGGACGACGCCGACGAGTCCGGCCCCAGCATCGTGCTCTCCTCGGGCGGCACCGACGTGGCGGGCACCTCGTGGACCGACGATGACAACGAGGTGGTGTACTTCACCCCCGACTCCCCGCTGGATCCGGCCACCTCCTACACCGCCACCCTCACCTACTGCGTGGGCGACGCCTCCATCGACTTCACCACCAGCCCCCTGGGCATGGCCCTCGACACCGACCTCACCGACAACACCTACGCCATCGACCTGGCCTCCGCCCGCTTCGTGGAGCCCGCCGGGGTCGGCGACCTCATCGGTGAGTTCGTCACCATGAACGTGCTGGTGGGCGTCACCGCCTACACCGAGGGCGGCACCATCGACATGCTCGGCGCCCTGTCCGAAGACAACAGCACAGTGCAGGACTACTGCACCCCCACCTTCCCCTTCCCCCAGGCCGACTTCTCCGAGGCTCCGTACTTCTCCGTGGGCCCGGCGGACATCACCCTGGCGGTGGCCGGCTACGAGATCCCCATGCAGGACCTCGAGATCTCAGGCACCTTCGCCGATGACGGCTCCTACTTCGGCGGCGCGGTGCTCGGCGGCATGATCGACGCCCGCGACATCGTCGAGATGATCGACGAGGTGGACTCCTGGGAAGACGCCTGCAACCTCACCGCCTCCTTCGGCGCCCCCTGCGTGGCCTGCGACGACGGCATCGAGGCCTGCCTGGTGCTGCTCGCCGACCAGATCGTGGCCGAGCAGGTACCCGACCAGGTCATCGACGAGGTCCTCAAGGAGAACACGCACCCCGACTGCCCGGACACCCCCGACACCGAAGTCCCCGAGTAGCGGTCTTTTTGACCAACGCGAGCCCGCCCGGCCCCTGGGCCGCGGCGGGCTCCGCTGCGTCTGGATCAGCTCTCGGGGACCTGCAGCCCGACGGCGTCGCAGAACTCCCGGAACAGCTCGGGAGGGGGGACGTCGAAGGCCAGCTGCTGGCCGCCGATGGGGTGCTGGAATGCCAGCAGGCGGGCATGCAGCAGCTGGTGCTCGAGGCGCTCGGCCCAGCCAGCGAACGCCACGGGCAGCCGCCGGCCGCGCGCGTAGAGGGGATCGCCCACCACGGGGTGCCCCTGCTCCAGCAGGTGCACGCGGATCTGGTGGGTGCGCCCGGTCTCCAGCCGGCATGAGAGCAGGCAGAGACCACCCGCAGAGCTCAGCCGACGCCAGTGGGTGACCGCCCTGCGACCTCCGCGCTCCACGCTGGTGAAGCGCAGCCTGTCCCGTGGGTGACGCCCCAGGCTGCTCTCGATGCGCCCCTCCAGGAAGCGCGGCTCCCCGTACACCACGGCCAGGTACTCGCGCTGCACGTCGTGGATGCTGAAGGCCGCCTGCAGTCTCCGCAAGGCCAGGTCGTTGCGAGCCACCACGAGCGCGCCGCTGGTCCCCTTGTCCAGCCGGTGCACGATGCCGGGACGGCAAGCCTCGCCGCCCTGCCCCAGCCGAGGAAGGTGGTGCAGCAGCGCGTGCACCATGGTGCCGGTGCGATGCCCTCGGGCGGGGTGCACCACCATGCCCGCGGGCTTGTCCACCACCACCAGGTCCGCGTCGACGTGCAGCAGCTCCAGCGGGATCTCCTCCGGCTCCAGGCTGGTGGGCTCCGGTGGGGGCAGCAGGACGAGGATCCGCTCGCCCCCTGCCAGGCGCATGGAGGGCCGCACCCGGGCCCCGTCCACCGTCACCGCACCGCTCTTGACCAGCGCGGCGAGCCGGGTGCGGGACTCATCGGGCAGCTGATCGGCGAGGAAGCGATCCAGCCGCCCGGCGCCCGCAGGCGCCACCAGGCGGACTTCGGTGGCGGAAGGCACGGCGGCTACTGGTTCATGCGGGCCAGGTAGCCGTTGACCAGGCGGTCTGGCTCCATGTCTAGCAGCCGCGCCAGGGCCACCAGGTAGCCGCGGACGAAGGTGGCGGCGGGCAGGGAGCGGAAGTCCTCACCCTCGATGGCTTCGAGATAGCGCCGGGCGATGCGCGTGCGCTTGGCCACGTCGTCCAGGGTGATGCCCTTGACCTCGCGCAGCCGCTGGATCAGCGCGCCCGAGTAGCCCAGGTGGAACACGAGGGTGGGCAGATCGCTGCCCAGCCCGGCGGTGACCCGGGCCTCGGCGCGCGCCGCCTGGGTGGAGGCGGGCTGTGGTGCCGGCCGCTGGGCCTCGGGCGGGGCCGCCGCCGGTGGTGGAGGCGCGACCCGCGGAGCAGCGGGGGCGGCGGCGGGAGGAGCCGACCTGGCGGGACTGGCGGCCGGTGTGCCGCCCTCGCCCACGGGCAGCTGGGTGAGGGCGCGCACCAGGTCGATGGTGGCCGCGGCGGCGGGATCCACGTTGGAGCTGGCCACCCGGGCCCACAGCTCATCGGCCTCTCTGGGGGTCCTGCGATCCGCCAGGAGCAAGAAGCGATCGTAGCGCGCCCTGCGCACCGGATCGGACAGCACCCTCCAGGCCTCGGCCAATCCGAGGCGCTCCTCTTCCAGGTCGGTGCTGTCCACGCCCTTGCCCCGCGCGGCGCTGAGCCGCTTGGCCAGGGTGGCCATGGACTGCTCGTAGGCATGGCGCAGCTGCGCGGGCGGAGCGTCCTGGGGAACCAGCAGGATCTCGTAGAAGGAGGTCTTCATGGGGCGTCACCAAGAGCGGGAGGGGCGAGGCGGTGGAGGACCTGGCGCAGGGCACGCGCCAGCAGCTCGTCCTGCTCGGGAAGCAGGCTGCGAGGATCCAGCAGCAGGGCATCCTGGAACTGGCGCCCGACCACCAGGATCGATCCCCCCCGGAGGGATCGGGCCAGCTTCTCGGGCCGGGGAGAGCGAACGGCCACCGCCCAGGAAGACAGGGGACGCCCGGGGAGGGCACCGGCGCCAGCGCGCCCTTCGACCGGCTCCACGGTCAGCTGCAGATCGGGGCGGCCCACCGCTGCGACGATGGCCCGGCAGCGAGCCTGGAGCCCATCGGGATGAGCCTGCAGCATGGCCACGGTGGGCAGCCGCTGGACCCGTCCCTCTTCGTGCAGCAGCAGGGTGGCGTCGAGGGCGGCCAGCACCAGCTTGTCCAGGCGCAGGGCGCGGTACAGGGGGTGGCGGCGAAGGCGCCGTACCAGCGAAGCGCGACCCACCACGACGCCCGCCTGGGGGCCGCCCAGGAGCTTGTCGCCGCTGAAGCTCACCAGGTCGACACCGTCGGCTACGACGCTGCGCACCGTGGGTTCGTCGCCCAGTCCCGTGAGCAGGTTGCCGCTGCCCAGGTCTTCCACGAGCCAGATCCCGCGCTCGCGGGCCAGCCGCGCCAGCTCGGCGCGCTCGGGCAGCTCGGTGAAGCCCACGATGCGGAAGTTGGAGCGGTGCACGCGCAGCAGCCCGACGGGGGCGGGCTCGCCGCGCGCTGCGCAGGCGTCGAGGGCCTGGGCATAGTCACCGACCCGGGTGCGGTTGGTGCTGCCCACCTCCAGCAGCCGCGCACCACCGGCCTCGGCCACCTGGGGGATGCGGAACGAGCCACCGATCTCCACCAGCTCGCCCCGGCTGACCACCACGGGGTGCCCGTGGGCCAGGGCGGTGAGCGCCAGGAGCACGGCGGCGGCGTTGTTGTTGACCACCACGGCGTCTTCGGCGCCGGTGAGATCGCACAGCCGCCGCTGGACGCTGTGCAGACGTTCGCCACGCCCCCCGCTGGCGAGGTCGAACTCCACCGTGCCGTAGCCGGCGGCAGCCGAGGCCACGGCCTGCTGCGCCTGGACGGCGAGGGGGGCGCGCCCCAGGTTGGTGTGCAGCACCACGCCGGTGGCGTTGAGCACCGGGCGGATCCCCGGCGCGCGCCAGCCAGCGACCCGCGCCACCACCGCCGCCGCGATCTCGTCGGCGGGCGGCACCGGCTGGCCCTGCTCCAGCACACGCCCGCGAAGCTCGGCCACCACCAGGCGCGCGGCTCGCACGGCCAGGGTCTGGGGCAGCGCGGCCACATCGGCCTGCCGCAGCAGTCGATCCACGGCTGGGAGGTCGGCGGGTGACGGTCTTCGTTCGGCCATGGCCGTGTCATATCCCGATGCAATGGGAGCGGCGGGAGGCTCGCGGCGTAGCTGCGGCTGTGACCGCTGGCTGGACCCACCGGGCCAGGATCCCTGTGGGAGAATACAGCAGCCACACAAGCTCCGCACAGGGCGCTCCGCGGCCATGAACACCATCATCTACTTCGCCGTCGCCGTGCTCGCGGTGGCCCTGCCGCTGCGAGCCTGGCTGCAGCGACGCCAGGATCCCCTGCGCCTGGCCTTCACCATGCTGGGCCTGAACCTGGCCTGGGTCTACGGCAGCTTCGGGCTGTACCTCGTGAGGGGCCACGCCACCTTCGACCTGGCCCATGCCGCAGGTGCTGCCTTGCTGCCCGGCAGCCTGGAGTCCTTCCTGCGCGTGCTGGTCCGACCCGCCGGCCAGCCCTCGCCGCCGCCCTCGCGACTTCGCTGGGTCGGCCTGGGGGTGGCGCTGGTCTACCTGGCGCTGGAGGCATGGATCGGTCCGAACCGCCCGGGCGCGAGCCCCGCGGACGTGCTGCTGGGGATCTTCGTCTTCGCCGGCATGGGGCTGTCCCTGTTCCGCGTGGCGGGACGCTACCGGAGCACGGGTCAGCGGGTCACCCGCGGCCGCCTGGCCTACCTGTTGGCCGTCATGAGCGGCGCCTGGCTCTTCAGCGCAGTGGAGGCGCTCGTGCGCGCTCTCACCGGGCTGCCTCAGCACGGCGGCCTCGACCTGCTGGCCGCCCCGGTCGTGCTGCACGGCCCCATCCCCCCGGTGGGCGTGCTCTTCACCGGTGTGCTGATCTACTTCATGCACCAGGTGCTGGTGCTCTATCGCCTGCTGGATCTACACGAGATCGGCAGCCGCTTCATCACCATGGTGATCTGCGGGCTGCTGCTGGTGGTGGTGCAAGGGCTCGCGGTGGTCTGGAACGCCCCCACCGCGTCTAGCCCGGTGCACGCCACCTGGCTGATGCTGGTGGCTACCCTGCTCTTCCTGGCCATCTACGATCCGCTCAGGCGCGCCGTGGAGGTGCGCACCGGCAGCTGGCTCAACCGCCGCGGGCAGGTCCTGGGGCTCACCCTGCTGGACGTGGACCGGGCCCTGGCCAAGGCCATCAGCCTGGAGACCGCCTTCGAGGCGGTGCTCGATCCCCTGGCATCCAGCGGCCGGGTCCCCTTCGCGTGCATCTACCTCTGGGACCAGGAGCGCCACCAATTCGTGCTCGCAGCGCGCAGGGGCACCGTCGCTGGCGAACCCATGGACGCCCTGCCTCCCTTCACCCTGGCGGGCCCCGACCAGGAACCCTCCCAGTGGCTGGTGCGCAGGGACCTGCTCCAGCTGGCCCGCACCACCAAGCCCGGCAGGGACCAGGCGGGCCAGGGCGCCCGCCTGATGATGGCCCAGGGAGTCGACGTGCTGCTGCCACTCACCAGCGGGCAGTTGGTGCTGGGTTGGCTCGGCCTGGCGGACGAGCCCTGGTCCGATGGCTTCTCCCAGGAAGAGCTCGGCCGCCTGAGACGCACAGCGGATCGCCTGGCCGTGGTGCTGGAGAACATCCACGGCTTCGAGCATCTCCAGGAGCAGCATCGCCTCGCGGGCCTGGGCACCATGGCCGCCGGGCTGGCCCACGAGATCCGCAATCCCCTGGCGGGCATCAAGGGAGCGGCCCAGTACCTGGCCCTGCGGCGAGACGCCGGCCCCCAGCCCCCAGGCTCCGTGCACGATGCCGAGCAGGACGAGTTCGTCGGCATCATCATCGACGAGGTGGACCGGCTCGACCTGATCGTCAGTCGCTTCCTCCAGTTCGCCCGCCCGCTGCAGGTGAGCCCCGAGCCGGTGGATGTCAACGAGGTGGTGCAGGGCACCGCCGAGATCCTCCGACGCCAGGGCCTGCCTGCAGGCGTCGAGCTGCACACCGACCTCGCCGAGGCCCTGCCCGCCGCCAGGGGCGACGCCACCCTGCTCGCCCAGGTGGTGAGCAACCTGGCGCTCAACGCGCTGCAGGCCGCGGCGGAGCCCGACCCGGCCCAGCAGCCCGACGGGCCGGCTCCGCGCGTGGAGCTGCGCACCCGCGCAGGCCACACCTTCGGTCACGGCCTGGGACCCAGCTCAGTGGACATCGTCGTGCGCGACAACGGACCCGGCCTGCCCGACGACGACCGCGACAAGCTCTTCCTGCCCTTCTACACCCGGCGCGAGGGAGGAACGGGCCTGGGGCTGGCCATCACCCGCCGCATCGTGCACGCCCACGGCGGCGAGATCCACGCCGGCGACACCCCCGGAGGGGGCGCCTGCTTCACGGTGCACCTGCCGCTGGAGCTGGGCCACCAGGAAGGCTGAGCCGCCCTACTCCGGCGCCTGGTGGTGCCGGATGCCGTCTTCGCTCGCTTCCTCTTCGGCGGCGTCGTCGGGAGGAGGCGCGTGCGAGCTGCGCTCCGAGCTCTCCTCGCTGGCCTCTCCCGCGTCGATCAGCTGGTGGCCATCGTCGGTGGCCGGGAGCTGCTGAGGCTCCACCTGGGCGTCGTCGGCCGCCAGGGCCAGCTCCTCCACCTGCCCGTCGCCCACGGCGAAGAACTCGATCTCACCGTCGTCGCCGTAGACCGTGTAGGACTCCGAGGTCACCCAGCCGCCGCTCACCCACAGCTCACCGTCCCAGTGGCCAGCGCGCCAGATCATGCCCTCGGGCGCCTCCCCTTCGGGCTCCCAGTACCCCGGATAATACTCACCGTCCTCGCTGACATCGGCTTCCACCCAGGTGTATCCCACGCGGATCGAAGGCCTCCAGAAGCCTCCGAGCCAGACGCGCCCGTTCCAGTAGCCGGAGGTGTAGACCCAGCCCGAGCGCGGCGCCGGACCGACGTGGGTGCAGCGCCCGGACACCCAGGTGCCGCCGAACCCCGGATGTCCCATGACCCAGTGCAGGCCGGGGCCCGAGCAGGGATGGCGAACCGCGGCCTTGGGCGGCTTGTTGACCACCACCACCCGCACCGGGGGTGGAGGGGCCGGGTGGTGCGCGCGGTGTGGGTGCTGCTTGTGCCTCTTCTTCTTGCGCGCATCGGCGCTGTCGGGCACCACCAGCACCGCAGCGGCCAAGACAAGCAGGCCACAGAGAGTTCGGGTTTTCATCGCTGCCTCGTGGGTTCTCAGGATTCGATCCGGGACAGTTACGGCTGAGTCCGACCCGCCAGGGGGCCGCGGCGACGCCTTCGACGTAGCGAGCAGGTGTTCCATTCAATCAGTGCATATCCACCCAGGTCGTGACCGACGCCTGGTAGCCGGGCCGGTCTCGAGCGGTCGTGACCTTCCGGAAGCGAACATGCCACGCTGCAGGGCCGGTGTGAAGGGTCCATGCGTTTGCCCGGGGGTCGCGCGGGCGGTGGCGTCCCCCGATCCTCCGCGGCACCCCTCTCTAGCCTCGATGGCGGGCTGGAGCGGCTTCCTGGCTCGCTCGACGAGGCGCCTGTCCATGCAGATGCACGGGTGCGTCTGCCTGGACCCGGCAGATCGTGTGAGGGCATATGAGTGGAGCGGCTGTGTGAAGACCGCCGTGGGGCCTCGGAACAGGCGGGTGTCTGGGCAATCTCCTCCGTGACTTTGCACTGGCCGTGGTGGCGCTCGAGCAGGTCTAGGTACTGCTGGGCGACGTGTCGGCGCAGGCGCAGGAGGCTGGCGAGGTGGTCTGCATCCGGGATCCTGCCCTCGATCCGTGCGAGGGCCTCGGCGCTGCGTAAGGTGGCGATGTAGCGGTCTCGGGAAGCCGGGGCGTGCCTGGTCAGCCAGGCCATCTCCTCTCCGGTCAGGCCGCACTGGTCGAGCTCGAGGATCCAGTCCTTGTGGGTGAGGGTCGCGTCGGCATCCTCGATCAGGCCCTTGGGCGGGGCCTCGAGGTGGACGGCGATGGCCAGCTCGCGCAGGTCCTTGGACATGGTGCCGGGCGAGGTGTGCAGCAGCTCGGCCAGGCCGGCCACGGTCATCACGCCGGCCTTCTCGCCGATGGCCACGGCCGTGTACCGGAGCTGGCCGGGCGAGGCCGCGCCCCCCGCGTGCGTGTCCAGCAACGCCTCCAGCCGACGCACCAGCGCCCGGCTGGCCACGACGCTCAGGCCGTAGTCACGCTGGAGCTCCACCTCCAGCGAATGAAGCGGCTCCTTCCAGCGGAGTCGCTCGATCGTGCTGCCTCCCATGATGTCTCCAAGGAGAGCTGGGAGGATATCCCCGGAAGGTCAAACAGGTATCGGACTCCGACCGCTCCCGGTGGCCCGGCACTGAACGTCGGCTCTGCCGACGGGCTAGGGCAGACGGGCCACGAGCAACGGGCTTGGAAAAGGCGAGATCGAGGAAACACGTAGCCCTGGTCGACTCGCCTCGTGAGTTCGGGTCGACTCGCATCCCTGACGATGCATAGTCGGCCAGGAGCGGGGATGAACACCGAAAATGCCGTAGCCCGTAGCCCGTAGCCCGTAGCCATCGTCGGCCGGGCCGACGATCAGGGGCCCGGCACCCCGCCGCGCGAAGGCCATGCTACGTTGCAGGCGTGCCGGATCCCGTCACCATCGCTGATCGCCTGCGGCGCTGGCCTGACGAGGGCAGCCTGGGACCGCTCACCCTCGAGCTGTACCCCACGCTGCGCTGCAACCTGGACTGCCGCTTCTGCGACACCACCGACCGCCACCGGCCAGGCGTCGCGGAGCTGCCCGCCGAGCGGCAGCTGGAGCTGGTGGATGAGGCAGCGGCCTTGGGCGTGCAGCGCCTCTTCCTGCTGGGGGGCGGCGAGCCCCTGGCCGCCCGCGAGCTCGCCCCACAGCTCATGGCCCGGGCCAAGGCCTACGGCATGCAGGGCATCCTGACCACCAACGGCACCCTGCTGGACCCTCCCCTGCTCCATCAGCTGGTGCAGACGGGCTGGGACGAGATCCACTTCTCCATCGATGGGCCCACCGCAGCCATCCACGACGATCTGCGCGGCCGCCCAGGCAGCTTCCGGCGCGCCATCACCGCCGCCTGTCGCCTCCGCGGCCGCCGCGAGGCCGCCGGCAGCGCGGTCCCGCGCATCGCGCTGCACTTCGTGCTCACCCGCCTCAACCTGCACACCCTGAGCGACATGGTCCGCCTGGCCCACACCCTGGGGGCCTTCCGGGTGGACTTCGACGCCCTCATCGCCTACCGGCCCGAGCAGCTGGCCCTGGCCCTCGACGCCGAGCAGCAGCGCCTCGTGCCGCAGCTGGCGGCCCAGGCCCTGGCCCTGGCCGAGCGGCTAGGCATCGCCACCACCCTCGAGCACTTCCTGGACCGACGCAACCTGCAGCGCGGGCAGATGAAGCTGCCACAAAAAACCGGGACCGTGGCCCGGGATCCCGAGGCAGGCCTGCTCGAGGGCCTGCGCCGAGCTCCCTGCCTCAAGGCCTGGCACTACCTGGTGGTGCAGAGCGACGGCCGAACCAGCCCCTGCTGCGTGCTCGCGGGACTGGGAGAATCCGTGGCCCACCAGAGCCTGGAGCAGGTGTGGCGCCAAGGCGACTTCCTCCAGGAGATCCGGGCCGCGATGCTGCGAGGAGAGCCCCCCCCGCGCTGCGGCGAGTGCTCCGCCAACATCCTGGCCCACGAGCGGGTCATCCGGGCGCAGATCTAGGTACCCCCATGGCCATCAACCTCAACCTGGAGCTCACGGACCACTGCAACGTCTGCTGTCCCATGTGCAGCCAGTCCCTGCGCCAGCTCGCCCACGGCGAGGCCAAGAGCTTCATGGACTGGGACACCTGGCGCAGCGTGCTGGCCAGCCTGCAGGACCTGCCCGAAGACGTGCACCTCTGCCCCCACTGGCTGGGTGAGCCCACGGTGCACCCCGACTTCGATCGCATGGTGGAGTACGCCTTCGCCATGAACACCGACAACCAGCTCTTCCGCAGCTTCAAGCTGCACACCAACGGCGTGCTCCTGGGCCCGGTGCGCGCCCGCCTGCTGGTGCGCCTGGCGGCTCAGCCCGGCCAGGCCCCCGACACCTTCGCCACGGTCCACTTCAGCTTCGACGCCGCCAGCCGCGAGACCTTCCAGCGGGTCAAGGGCGCCGATCGCTACGAGCAGGTGGCGCGCAACCTGCGCGGCTTCGTGCGCAGGCGCGAGCAGGCCGGCAGCGTCTGGCCCCGGGCGCATATCGCCTTCGTGGTCCAGCCCGAGAACGCCCACGAGGCCGAAGAATTCGTCGCCACCTGGGGTGGCCTGCTGGACGAGACCGGCCGCGCCTGGGACCTCACCACCGACTGGCCGTCCCAGGAGCGCGACGCCATCTACATCCGACCGCTGAACTGCTCCGACCAGGCTGCGGCCGACGCCCTCCACGCCCAGGTCTGCCAGCGGCTGGGCATCGCCTCGGGCGACCAGCGCCTGCGGGCCGCGGAGTCCTTCTGATGAGCACACTCCGACCCACCTGGCTCGCCGCCCTGGCCCTGTGCACGGCCTGCAGCTCCGCCGGCCGCCTGCACACACCCCGGGGCTCCGATCGCGTGCGCGACGCCTGGCACATCCCCACCAGCTACCTGGGTCAGGGGGTCCTGGCGCTGGTGATCGCCAACAGCCGCTTCCCCTGTGGCCTGCCCAGCGAGGCAGATCCCGAGGCCATCACCGGCGCCGACATGGACTACTACGTCGCCTGGAACCGCGAGGGCGCGCTGGTGGTGGGCCTGCTGCTCTACCGCTGGGGGACAGGCGACGACTGGAGCGGCAGCTACCCCCTGCAGGACACGGTCACCCCTGAAGCCCTCGACGCCGTGGAGCCGCGCGCTGCCATGGCCGCCTTCCACGCCATCTGGGAAGCCGAGGTCTCGGAGGAAGACGGCATCTACCGCCAGTACGAAGCCGTGGACGAGCAGGATCTCATGCCCGTGCCCAGCCCCGGTTCCGTTGAGCTACAGGTGCAAGGAGAGACCATGCGAGGCAGCTTCACCCTCGACAGCATCGACGTCAGCGGCACCTTCACCAGCCAGAGATGCAGCGCCAGCGAGGCGGACCTGCTGCAGTACCTCGACCTGTTCCAGGGTGGTGGGGAGCCCCTCGAAGACAGCGCCACCTGGTTCGACGGCGCCCCGGCCACCGGAGCGAGCCGGTGAGCGAAGAGCGCCGCCCCCCCTGCGCCGGCCTGTGGAACACGCCCATGGTGCACACCGACGGGCGACTCACCACCTGCTGCCTCGACGAGCACATGGAGAACGTGTTGGGCAACCTGAGCCAGCACAAGCTCTCGGAGCTCTGGTACGGCGGCACCATCCGGCGCTGGCGCCTGGCGCAGATCCATGGCCGCTTCGCCGACTCGGGGCCCTACTGCACCCGCTGCAACTGGCGCAGCGCGGGCCGCTATCCGCCCGACAAGGTGGCGGAGTACCTGCGCCGCATCCAGGAAACGCAAGAGGAGCCCGCCGAGGCTGACCCGAACGGGGAAAGCGAATAGAACGAGCATCATACGGAGCTGCCTGTCCCCATGATGCCCCCGTCCGCCGCCTCGAGCCTGGCCATCCGCTGCAGCGGCCTGCAGAAGATCTACTACTCAGGGTTCTTCCGCCGCCCCTTCCAGGCCCTCGAGGGCCTGGATCTCGAGGTCCACCGTGGAGAGATCTTCGGCTTCATCGGGCCCAACGGCGCGGGCAAGACCACCACCATCAAGTGCCTGGTGGGCCTGCAACGGGCCACCGCCGGAGAGGCGGCGCTGCTGGGACGCAGCATCCGCGACCCCGAGTCCCGGCGTCCGGTGGGCTTCCTGCCCGAGCGCCCCTACTTCTACCAGCACCTGACCGCCCGTGAGTTCCTGGACTTCTACGGTCAGCTCTTCGATCTACCCACCGCGGAGCGCCGCAGGCGGGTGGAGTCCCTGCTCGAGCGGGTGGACCTGCAGCGCTTCGCCTCGGTGCCGCTGCGCCAATACTCCAAGGGCATGCTACAACGCGCCGGGGTCGCACAGGCGCTGATCAACGATCCCCAGCTGGTCATCCTGGACGAGCCCATGAGCGGGCTCGACCCCCTGGGCCGCATGCTCATCCGAGATCTCATCCTGGAGGAGCGGGGCCGCGGCCGCACGGTGTTCTTCTCCAGCCACATCCTCTCCGACGTGCAGAGCATCTGCGACCGCATCGGCCTGATCACCGGCGGGCGCCTCCGGGCCGTCGGCAGCGTCGAAGAGCTGGTGAGCGGGCAGGTGCGGCACGTAGACTGCACCGTTGTGGTCGGCGAGCAGACCTCCCTCGACGCACAAGAGGTGGCCCGCCAGGGCAGCGAGCGGCTGCTGCGCGTGGCCCCCGAGCAGCTCCAGCCGCTCCTGCGCGCGGTGCACGCAGCCCAGGGCGAGGTGCTGCAGGTGCAGCCGGCGCGTCGCAGCCTCGAGCAGCTGCTGCTGGACGAGATGGAGCGGGCCCGCCAGGTGGACCCGGGCCGCGCCGGGGTGCTGTCGTGAACCGCATCTGGGCCATCGCCAGGAACACCCACCGCGAGGCCATCCGCGACCGGGTGCTCTACTCGCTGCTGTTCTTCGCTGCCCTGGTGCTGGTGGCCACCCTGGTCACGGAAGAGATCACCATCGGCGACCAGCACAAGATCGTGCGCAGCACCGCCCAGGGCGCCATCTCCATGTTCAGCTCGGTCATGGCAATGTTCCTGGGCGTCAGCCTGGTGTGGAAGGAGCTGGAGCGCAAGACCATCTACACCATCGCCAGCAAGCCCATCCCGCGCTGGATGTTCGTGCTGGGCAAGTACCTCGGGCTGCTGCTCACCCTGGGCGTGAGCCTGGCGGCCATGACCGCGCTGTACGTGCTGCTGCTGGGCATCAAGCAGGGCCTGCCCCACAGCTCCTTCTACCTCTTCGTGCTCCTGCTCTTCGTCGAGCTCATGCTGCTCACCGCCTGGGCCACCCTGTTCTCCACCTACTCGGGCCCCACCACCGCCACGGCCTTCACCCTGGCGGCCTTCGTGATCGGCCACCTGGCCGACGACATCTGGGTCTTCGGGCAGCAGGCCGAGAGCGAGTCCGTGCGCGACATCGCGGCGGTGCTCTACTGGCTGCTGCCCAACTTCGAGCTGTTCAACGTCCAGCCGGAGGCGGCCCACGAGCTGGCCGTCACCTGGCAGCGCGTAGCCTCCGCGGCCGGCTACGGCTTGAGCTACACCTTCGCGGTGCTCTGCATGGCCACGGTGGTGTTCCGCCGCCGCGACTTCAAGTAGGAGCCCTGCAGCCATGACGACCGGCAGTACGCCCATCCCCATGGTGGACCTGGCAGCGCGTCACCGGCGCCTGGCGGAGCCCACGGAGCGGGCGGTCACGCAGGTCCTGCGCTCGGGCCGCTGGGTGGGTGGGCCGGTGCTGGCTCGCTGCGAACGGCGCCTGGCCGGCGCCTTCGGTCGCAGCACGGCGGTGGGGGTCAACAGCGGCACCGACGCCCTGATCCTCGCGCTGCAGGTGCTGGGTGTGGGCCCGGGCGACGAGGTCATCGTCCCGGCCCTCTCCTTCTTCGCCACCGCCGGGGGGGGGGGGGGGGGGGGGGGGGGGGGGGCCGGCGGGGGGGGGGGGGGGGGGG
>CAZEJJ010000188.1:0-8534 GCA_964512185.1 uncultured Enterobacterales bacterium
CCGGGACACGGACCCAGGGAGCGACTCTCGGGCGAGAGAGGGCCTGTCGGTCCGCCCGCTCCGCCTCGCGCCCGTGCGCCGCGCTGTCGCAGGATCCGCAGGCCGCACCGTGTGCCACGACGAAGCCGTGCTCAGCGGGGATCTCGCAGAATTGGCGGGTGCTGTGCGCGGCGCCCTTGACCCTGTTCGTCGGGTCGCCGCCGCGCCCGTCGGCCGACACGAGGCATCGCGATCGATCGGCGAGCGAGCCCCCGATCTCGCCATCACCTGCCAGGTGAAGCTCGGAGGAGGCCACGTGGTCGCCGGATACCGTCATGCGCGGGTCTGGGAAGTTCCTTGACAGCGTCGAGGTGACCGGACGAGGCAGCGGGCCATCGGGGGACGGCCAGGGGGCGAAGCCTCGCCGCGAGGGGCGCGCCCATTGGGCTATGCTCCACCAGGTGAGCAGCCTTGCGCAGGCGGAGACCTCAGCGCACCCCACGGGAGCATCCATCCCCGACCCCCGCCTCTACCTGGTCATGGCCCTGCTGGCGTGCTCGCCCAGGCCAGCCGATCGGCTGCAGGACACGACGGGCGGCCCGCTCCGGGATCTGCCCGCGCACTGTGAGCTCGAGATCCGCGATGTGCGCAGCACCCAGGAGGCCACCACGGGGGGGCATCCCAATGCCGTGGAGCTGCTGGTGCACAGCTGGGGGGCCGGTGAGGTGGACAGCATCGACGCCACGGTCTCCTGGTACGAGGGAGCGGTCAGCCTGCAGCTGCAGCTGGATCCTTCGAGCCCGCAGGCCCTCATCGGTCCTCTGCCCCATGCCATCGAAGGCCACCCCATCCAGGACCTCCTGCTCGAGGAGCACGGCTCCCTGGACCTGCAGATCCTGGTGGAAGCCAGCCAGGGCGGCATCCCCAGCTGCTCGGGCCAGCTCTCAGTCCCCTTCAGCAGCTGGGACAGACCCCCGGAGCAGGCTCTGCCAGCGGGCATCTCGCTGACGCGGGAGCTCTCGGTGGAGCTCCTCGGGCGCTCCTTCGACGACCAGCTGGCGGTGCTGACCACCGGCAGCGCAGCCAAGGGGCAGGAGGGCCAGGCGCTCCTCACCAGCCTCCTGGGGGACGTGCTGGGGATCTACCGGGTGGACATCGGCCTGGTGGAGAGCGTGATGAGCGACGGCAACCAGGCCACCGCTTCCTTGAACGCCGCTGACCTCAGGTCCGGGGATCTGCTGCTGATGACCGACGCCACCCACGACCTGCACAGCGCCGTGCTGCTCGGCTTCGACCTGCTGGCGGCTGAGCTCGTGCAGAGCTTCGACAGCGCCGAATTCGACGATCCCCTCGCCCTGCACAACAAGTTCCACGCGGATCCGGAGGGCACCCTGCACGCCCTGAGCTGGCGAAAGCACAAGCACCGCGAGCCGCAGTACACCACCAACCTGGTGGCGCTCACCCTGGACGAAGAGACCCTGGAGATCGTCCAGCTGGAGGAGCTGTTCGACGCGGAGAGCTGCACCCGGGACACGCTGTACGACTACGGAAACTCCATCGGACAGGGCCCCGCCGGGTACGACGGGCAGCAGCTCCAGGTGGCCACCTTCGCCATCGACCACAACCTCGAGAACGAGGCCGAGCGGAGCTTCTTCGTCGCCGGCAGGCGCGGCGAGGTGCCGCGCTTCATCTTCGTGAGGGAGGGGCGCGCCACCACGGCGCTGGACGACGCCTGCTGGGATGTCTATCCGGACCTCCAGCTCATCGAGCTGCCCGACCGCCCCGAGGGCGGGCCCATCATGGACTTCCTCCACGACGCAGAGCTTCGCCAGCTGGGCGAGCGCCGCTACCAGGTCGTCACCCTCAGCCTCGGGCAGCAGGAGCAACCCTCCTTCGTCAGCTTCCTGGAGCTTGAGCTCCCGGAGGTCACCGAGCCGAGCACCGCGGTGACGGCCGAGCTGCTCTGCACCGCCTCGCTGGACCACAAGACCGCTTCGCACGGCAACCTCTACAGCCTGCCCCGCGAACGGTACGATCCCGACTTCTCTGTCACCTACGTCTTCCCCGGCAAGAGCGAGGGGCCCATCCTGGGCTTCAGCGGCCAGGTGGCTGAGAGCGGCTCCTGCGAGCTGGTGCTCGCGCAGGCGCGCGACAGGAACCTGGGGCCGGATGACGGCCCGATGAGCAGCGACAAGTGGCTGGAGCCGGTGGACGTGGCCGAGCTGGTCCGCCCCGGCACGCTGGGCCTGCAGCTGGACTACGACCTGGAGCTGCTGGAGGCCAACGCGGAGGCCCTGGAGCTCTATTTCTAGGAGCGCGCGGGCTATCCTGCCCCAGCCATGCTGCCCCGCGCCGCCACCATCACCAGCCGCCTAGATGTCTCCGCTCCCTCAGGCGCGCGGCTGCACGGCCTGCTGCTGCGCCCCAGGCACGTGGCGGAGCCGCTGCCGGCGGTGATCATGGTGCCGGGCGGGGTGGGCGCGGGCCGCACCATGGTGCAGCGTCCCGGGGCCCAGCGGCTGGCACGCGAGGGCTGGGTGCTGGCGTCGTTCAACGCCGAGGGCCGCAGCAGCGGCAAGCTAGGCGATCGGCGCTCCGGTGGGACCTGCGACTTCAACGGGCATCGCGACCAGGACGGGCTGGCCCAGGTGGTGCGGGCGGTGGCGGCCCTGCCCGCGGTGGACGCGAGCAGGCTGGGCATCTACGCGCTCTCCTTCGGGCTGGTGGCGGCGGCGGGCTGCCTGGCGCGACATCCCGACCTGCCCGTGGCCTGGCTGCTGGACCAGGAGGGGCCCTCGGACTGCTGCGCCTCCATGCTCTGCGCCTGGCGACAAGGCGAGGAGGATCGCTCGGTCAAGGCCCGCGAGCTGTTCGGGCATCGCTGCCCGAAGCACGGGGGCGGGCCGGCCGACGCGGCCTTCTGGGCCCAGCGGGACGCCCTGGCCTGTCTCACCGGCTTCCGCGGCCGCTACCTGCGGCTGCAAGCCGAGCGCGACCACGTGCAGCCGCCCTGGTTCGCGGGCCAGCACGCCGTGGACCTGGTGAACGCCGCCGTGGCTGGCGGAGTGCCCTGGGTGCGCGTCAACCTGGCAGCCCAGGGCAACCCACTGAACCGGATCTTCCCGCCCCAGCAGCCGCCCACATGGATCCCGGGCAGCATGGCCGCTCATCCCGAGCTGTGGGTGCAGGCTGCGCTGGATCTGGCATCCACCGCTTGACCCCCCCATATTCGCCATCCCACTACTGCGACCGCCGACGCGCGGTGTTCGCCGCCCGTGCTTGGCCTCCTTCCTCGGTGTGTCGCTACACGCCTTCGATCAGTCGGCACTGCGCACGAACACCGACCGCTCGCGCCTCAGCGCTCTCGCTACGCGGTCTGTCGAATATGGGGGGTTGACCCCAGCCTGACCCCGGATTTGCGTGGTCGGCCCTTGCACCTCGCAATAGGTAGCGCGCCGGACCTGCCGGCCGTCTCTGTCGCGGCCCAGGAGGAGAGCCATGATCACCCTGATGCTCCTCGCGGCGGGCGTCGCCTCGGCCCAGCGGTGCGAGCCCGTCTCCTCCGAGCAGGTCTCCAGCCTGATGCAGGCAGCCCTGCTCGACTTCGCCACCCTCGACGAGGACTCCTTCTTCGACACGGCACAGCAGGCGCAGAGCGCCCTGGGCTGCCTCGACGAGGTTTTCCTGCCCCCCAACGCCGCCGCCTACCATCGCCTCATGGGCCTGCGGGCCTTCTTCGACGGCGACGAAGACAGCGCCGTCGTGGCCTTCCGCGCCTCCCAGGCCATCGAGCCCGACTACGAGCTCAGCGCCAAGATCGCCCCAGTAGGCGGCAAGCTGCATCGGCTGTGGATCCAGGCCAGGCAGGGCCCCAACCCCTTCATCGGCTCCTTCAACGCCCCCGCCGGCAAGTACGCCTATGTCGACGGCACCGAGACCCGCACCAGGGCCGAGGATCTGCCCTCCATCATCCAGTACGGCTCCGGTGACGGCAGCGTGGACTGGACCGGCTACGTGGCGCCCGGTGTCACGCCACCAGTCGAGCTGCCCGAGATGGCCCCCGCCGTCGCGCAGGTGGAGCCCGAGCTGGAACCAGAAGTGGAACCAGAGGCCATGCCGGAGCCCGAGCTCGACCTGGAGCCGCCTCCGCCCGAGCCGGTGGTCTCCGAGCAGCCCGATCTCAGCACCCCCCCGCCCTCCCGCGACAAGAATAGGAGCGAGCGCGGCAAGGGTGGCCTGGTGGCCGGCACCGTCATCTCCGGCGTAGCCGCGGGCGCGCTGTACGGGGCCTCCGCCTACTCCCGGCTGCAGTTCGACGCCGACCCCTCCCCCGAGTGGTTCTGGATGACCAACGGCGCCTACTACGGCTCCGTGGGCTGCGGGGTGCTCACCGTCACCTTCGGCAGCCTGGCCATCTTCACCGGAGGTAGACGATGAGAGCCCGCCTCTGCGCTCTGCTGACCCTGGCCGGCGGCTGCTGGCCCTACCTGCCCGGCGGCTACGACGACTACGTCTCCCCCGAGAACACCCGCATCCTCGGCGTGGGCTACTACGACGAGCACCTGGGCGGCTACTGGCCCGACTCCCAGGAGGACAGCGGCGAGATCTGGTGGGGCTGGCTGTCCGACAACCGCAAGGACGTCAAGGCCATCCACATCGCGGCCCCCGAGGGCGTGGGCTGCTTCGACACCGAGATCGACCTGCGCGAATTCTACGAGCTGTTCGAGGATCCCGGCGCCAGCTTCGTCACCGTCGAGGGCCCCGACGGAGACCTCGAGCTGGACTACCAGGCCGACCCCGGCATCCTCTACACCCAGGTCGATGCCCTGCCCATCGGCCGCTACGACCTGGCGGGCTTCCACGGCGACGACGCCGGCAACGTCATCGTCAACCAGTTCATGCGCGTGCCCAAGCCCGCCGACGTCGACGGCATCAAGCTCGACGGCGACAGCCCCGAGGCCATCGAGCTCTCCGATCTGGACTTCGCCTGGAACTCCGCCGAAGAGCTGGCCCAGTACATCATCGTCGATGTCGAGCTGGTGGACTCCGACCTCGAGCTCCTGCAGCGCGTGGTGTGCAACGCCAAGTTCTCCAAGGGCGGCTTCGAGGTGCCCCGCAGCCTGTGGACCGAAGACGCCGCCGCCTACGGAGCCTACATCAGCATCGCCACCGCCAACGAGCAGTGGGTGGAGATCGGCCAGCGCGACCTGGCCAGCCGCATGCTCGCCATGCGCCGCAACATCGGCTTCGTGTACATCGACTAGCGCAACAGGCGCAACAGGATCCACGCAACAGCGCAAACAGGATCCAAAACAGGATCCAGGTTGATATGATTACGTTTTTGCAAGCAAAAACGTAATCATATCAACCTGGATCCTACTCCCCAACCTGGATCCTACTCCCCCTACTCCCCTACTCCCGCGAGTAGTCGCCGCTGTCGCCGCCCGACTTGGCCTCCAGGCGCACGGCCTCGATGACCATGCTCTTGTCCACCGCCTTGCACATGTCGTAGACGGTCAGGGCGGCCACCGACACGGCGGTGAGGGCCTCCATCTCGGCGCCGGTCTTGCCGGTCATGACCACGCTGGAGGTCAGCTCCACCCCGTCGGACACCAGCTCCGCGGTGACGTCCACGTGCTCAAGCAGCAGGGGGTGGCAGAGGGGGATCAGCTCCGGGCACTTCTTGGCCGCCATGACACCGGCCAGGCGGGCGGTCTCCAGCGGGTCGCCCTTGGGCGTGCGCTGCTCGCGCACGGCGCGCACCGTCTCGGGACCCATGCACACCTTGCCCGAGGCGCGCGCCACACGGCGCGTGCCCTGCTTGGCGGAGACGTCCACCATGGCGGCCCGGCCGCTCTCGTCCACGTGGGTGAGCTTGGCCATGGAGAGTCAGCCCCCGACCCGCCACATCTCGCCGTGGGTGTCCCAGGGCGCCGCGGCCGGCTTGAGCCCCACCGCCCGCAGGAAGGCCTCGCGCAGGTCAGCCTCGGTGTGAGGCCGGCGCAGCACAGAGCGCACGTCCACGTGCAGGTGGGACGCAAGGCAGGCCCGCAGCTGGCCGTTGGGGGTCAACCGCAGCTTGTTGCAGGCCCCGCAGAAGGAGTGGCTGCGGGGCGAGATGAAGCCCACCCTGACGCCGCCCACCAGGTAGCGGCGCACGTGGGCATGCTCCGCATCCACCGGCTGGGGCACGACAGGGAGGCTCTCGCCCAGCACGGCGAGCATCTCGTCTTCGCTCACGTAGGCCTCGTCTCGATCGAAGCTCATCTGCTCGATGAAGCGCACCGCGATGTCGCGCTCAGCGGCGAAGTCGATGAGCTGGGTGACCGTGTGGATGCTGGTGTCGCCGGTGAGCACCGCGTTGACCTTGACCCCCAGGCCCGCGCTGTGAGCCGCGTCGATGCCGGCGACGACATCGGCCAGCTCGCCACGGCAAGTGACCTGCCGGTAGCGCCGGGGATCGAGGGTGTCCATGGAGACGTTGATGCGCTGCACGCCGGCCGCGCGCAGCTGCGCGGCCTTTTCGGCCAGCAGCGTGCCGTTGCTGGTCATGGCCAGAGTGCGCAGCCCCGGCAGGGCCGACAGCTCAGCGAGCAGGTCGAGCAGGCCCGGCCGCACCAGGGGCTCACCACCGGTGACGCGGATCTTGTGCACGCCGAGCTGCACAGCGGCGCGCGCCACCTGCAGGAATTCTTCGTTGCGCAGCACCTCGCGGTGGCTCAGCTTGGTGACGCCCTCGGGGGGCATGCAGTAGCGACAGCGCAGGTTGCACAGGTCCGTGACGGACAGCCGCAGGTAGCTGATGGCGCGGGCGTGTGGATCGCGGGTTGGGGTCACGGCGGGCATCTAACCCTCCCCGCCCAGGAAGCGCCGCTGGATCAGGTCGCACAAGCCGTCCACGTCGTCCAGGGTGTGCACCGGCACCGCCAGCTCCAGCGGCAGGTCGGTGGCCACCGCCACCAGCAGCGATGGATCGCTCAGCAGCTCGGTTGAGCGGGCGGCCCGCAGCACCTCGATGCGCGGCTGGGCGGCGCGCCTGTAGCCCTCGGTGAGGATGATGTCGGCCTGCAGGCCCAGCCGGGACACCAGCCGCGGGAGGCTCCACTCGCTGTCCACCCGCTGCACCATGGCGAGCTGGCTGCGGGAGGAGATGAGCGTGGTGCGGGCCCCGGCCTGGTGCAGGCGCCACGAGTCCTTGCCGGGATGGTCGATCTGGAATTCGTGGGCGTCGTGCTTGACCGCCACCACCGACACCCCCCGCCGGCACAGCTCGCTGATGATCTTCTCGAGCAGCGTGGTCTTGCCGCTGTTGGAGCGGCCCACCAGCGAGAGCACCGGGATGGGGTCTTCGGCCGCGGCCAGGGCCTGCGGGTAGATGAGCTGCACCTGGGCTCGCAGGCCAGCCTGCGCCTCGCCCAGCTCCTCGGGCAGGACCAGCAGGCCATCGGCGCGGGTCATGGCTCGCAGGCCCCCGGAGGACTGCCGCCCCGCCAGGTCGGCGAACAGCTGCCCGTCGCGACGCCGCAGCACCACCGAGACGAAGGTGCGCAGGCCAGGGCGCTTGCGCACCGGCTCGCTCAGGATGACCTGCACGTGGGCTCGCTGCAGCCGCGAGCGACCCGCCATCTTCCACAGGGCCGGGCGCACGAACTGCTCGAAGCTCACCATGACCGCCGACGGATTGCCCGGGAGGCCGAACAGGGGGGTGCCCCGCACCAGCCCGAAGGCCAGCGGCTTGGCCGGACGCATGGCCACCTTCCACAGCAGCATCTCGCCCAGCTCGCAGAGCACCTGCTTGACCAGGTCGTAGTCTCCAACGCTGACACCGCCCGAGGTGACGACCGCGTCGGCCTGCAGGCAGACGGCCAGCTTGGCCTTGAGATCCTCTTCGTTGTCCCTGGCGATTCCGATGACGCGCGGGATGGCGCCCGCCTCGGCCACCTGGGCGGCCAGGGCGTAGCTGTTGCTGTTGCGGATCTTCCCTGGAGTGAGCGGCTCGTGCACCTGCACCAGCTCATCGCCGGTGGAGAGGATGGCCACCACCGGCCTGGGGTGCACGAGCACCCGCGGAAAGCCCAGGCTGGCCAGCATGCCGATGTCGCCAGCCCGGATGTGCTTGCCGCGCGGGATCACCTGCTCGCCCACCGCCACGTCCTCGCCGTGGATGCGGATGTTGTGGCCCCTCGGTGGGTCGAAGTAGATGTGGACCCGGTCGCCGCTGGCCTGGGTGAGCTCCTGCTTGACCACCGTGTCGGCGCCCTGGGGGATGGGCGCGCCGGTCATGATCCGGATGCACTCGCCCGGACCTACGGGCAGAGAGGCCACCTCGCCGGCAGGCAGATCCTCGAGGACGCGCAGCGGCACACCCCGGGCCTCGCTGGCCCCGGCGAGGTCTGCCGCGCGCAGGGCGTAGCCGTCCATGGCGGAGGTGTCGAAGGGCGGGATGTCGTTGCTGGCCACCACGTCCTGGGCCAGCACACAGCCGAGCGAGTCGGCGAGATCCCCCTCGACCAGCGCGGCCCCACGGCGGTGGTCGAGCCGGGCCGCCCCCGCCT
>CAZEJJ010000188.1:8544-14176 GCA_964512185.1 uncultured Enterobacterales bacterium
GCTAGATCCACCTCGACGGGCTCGAGCACAGGTATGTGCTCGAGCAGGCGCTCCAGGGCTTCGTCGAGCCTGATCACAGGGGGCGACCTCCTGCCAGCCGGCCCGCTCCGGCTAACCGACCGGGAGCCCGGGGTACAGACCCGTGCCGCGCGACCACCCGAGCGCCCGACCTTCTGGCAGGGCAGACCCCAGGGGGCGGCATCGGGGCCTCTCAAGCGCTCGCCGAGATCGCTGGCTCGGCGAACGCCCCTGCTTCCTGACTCTGATCATGACCCAAAGGGCTTGTCTGCTCTGGTCGGGGACCCGGGGCAGGGCCTGGAAGCAGGGGCAAGAACTTGACGCCGAGGTAGAAGATGGCCGCTCCCAGGGCAGCGATACCAGCGCTGACCTGCCACTCGAAGAGGGTGGGGAAGTAGGAGAAGGCGCTGCGGGGCGAGACGTAGGCATCGGCCATGCCGTGCAGCGTCTCCTGGGTGAGCGGCGGCACCACCAGGTTCAGGCGCACCGAGATGAAGGTGACCGCCACCAGGCCGCCCGCCAGGGCCACAGCCCAGGGGCGCTTGCCGCCGAAGAGCAGCAACACCACCGGCACGGCGACGCCGGCCAGCATGTGCACGATCCAGAAGTTCCACCAGTATCGACCGCTCATCAGGCCGTGGAAGATCTCCGCCTCGTGGCTGATGCCCTGCCACAGCGGGATCGAGAACTCCGCCCACTCCAGCAGCATGTCCGCCAGGACCAGCAGCAGCACCAGCTTGCCCAGCATGGTCATCGACCTGCGGAAGGCCTCGTCACGACGGGGCCACACGAGGTAGTAGACCGCTGACAAGCAGCCGCAACCCGACGCCAGCGCGCCCACCAGGAAGATGATGGGGAACAGCGGCTGGTGCCAGTAGGGCCGGGCGCCCACCGTGGCGAACAGCGCGCCCACGCCGCCGTGGAAGGCGATGGCCAGCGGCACACCGAACATGCCCAGCCTGTGCAGCCAGCGCTCGGCGAAGGGCTCGGGGATGCGCGCCAGCAGGGGCTCCAGCAGGGGCGCGGGCCAGGGCTTGCTGCGCAGGCCCGCTCGGCGCGGCACCAGCGCCAGCAGGTTCTCCACCAGGATCACCCCGAAGTAGGTGGAGTACAGGAAGATCATCCAGGCCATCATGGAGCGCAGGTTGGCGTGCAGCATCACCTGGATGGAGCGGTTCATATGCCCCAGGTCCATGGCGATGGACAGCAGGGCCATGACCAGCGTGACCACGGCGGTGAACAGCGCCAGCGGCCCCAGCGGAGCCAGGGCCTTCACCCGCCCCACGTAGACCACCGAAGACAGGATGAAGGAGCCGGCGGAGAGCCCGATGAAGTAGATGTACAGGGCCACCCACAGGCCCCAGGGCACGTAGTTGCCGTAGCCCGCCAGCTGGTGCCCGGTGGACAGCCGCAGCCACAGGCCCCAGACGCCGATGAGGGCGAGGGCGAGCCAGGCCAGGAACAGGGCCGCGCGAGTCACTCGAAGCATGCCGACCTCCTCAGATCCTGGCGCAGTCGCCCGACGGGGGTGCGAGCAGCACCTCGAAGGACGGAAGTGGACGAGGCCCCCCGGGCAGGGCCCTGATGCGGTCGCCGAGGCTCCACAGCTGGCCCGCGTCGAACCCGATCTGACGCCTGGGATCCGGCGGGACCGGGGCACCGTCGATGGTGATCCGACCGTCGAAGCCGTAGCCCTGGCCATACCCCAGCGCAGCGGCCACGGCTCCGGGCCGGATGCCCTCGGTGAGCTGGACGTCGGCGCGCTGCAGCAGCTCGCCATACCCGAGCAGCACGGTCTCACCCTCCTGGATCCCCAGCTCTTCCGCGGTCGCCTGGTGCATCCAGGCCGCGTTCTGCCTCCTGAGACTGGGTGTGGACCAGTACTGGGCCGTCGACTCGGGGAAGCCACCGAAGGCCTCCCGATAGGTGAGGAAGGCCAGCCCCTCCACCGGCTCCGCTGGGGAGCGAGCCGCGTCGGGACGGTAGGGATCCACCTCGGGCGGAGGTCCGGCCGTCTCGGCGGCAGGCACCCACCCGCGCGCCGCCAGAGCGTCGGCCTGCCCGCTGGCGACGATGGCCTGCTGCAGGGCGGCCTCGCAGTCCAGGTCCGAACCCCGCAGCTGCGCGATGCTCTCGAGCAGCCCGTCGAGCCCGCGGTCCCAGGGCGCAGGGAGGCCGGTCTCGGACAGGATGGACGGCAGCGCCGGCCGCACCAGCGAGCTCCCGTCCCAGCGCTGCACCAAGCCGTCGCGCTCGTGCTCGGTGGTGTCAGGGATCACGATGTCAGCAAGCCCCGCGACCTGGTTCATGGTGCTGGCGCTCACCACCAGCAGGCGCACCCGCCGGGGATCGGCAAGGGCCGCCATGAGCTCGGCCTGGTGTGGACTGCCGAGGACACCGCCGTCACCTGCCAGCAGGAGCAGCTCGATGGCGCCACCGTCCAGCAGGCGCTCATGCAGCGCCAGGTCGGCCCGCCGACCGGTGCTGGGAGCCCGGCGCAGCGGCTCCATCGCACCACCAGGGGCGGTGGCACCGCCGAGAGCCGCCAGGCGCAGGATCGCCTCGGTGGCCGACGCCCCGCCGGGGCGCTCCCCGACACCACCGCCCACGCGGACAGCCAGGCCGCTGCCCAGCTCTGCGAGGGCCTCCGCGGCGCGGCGGACCATCCGTCCTCCCAGGCCGGATTGCTGCTCCAGGTGGCGCCAGGGCCACTGCAGCGCCTGCTCAAGCCAGGGACTGGTCTCCGAGATGTGACCCGCCTCCCGCCAGGCCCGCAGCAGCATCCAGGCCAGAGCGGTGTCCCCGCCCGGACGCACGGGCAGCCAGATGTCAGCCATGCCTGCCGCGATGGACAGGCGCGGATCCACCACCACGAGCAGGCCGTGCCTGTGGCCGCCGCGCAGTCTGGACAGCGCCAGGGTGTCGCCCACCGGATCCGGACCGGAGGCCACCGCGTCGCTGCCCCACAACAGCACTCCGTGGGCGCGCTCCATGCGGGGCTGCAGGATCCAGCCCGGCTCGCCCGTCATGGCGGCGCTGGCCTCCACCAGCCACGGGTACGAGGTGCCCAGGTGCACGGTGACCCTCGGATTGGCCCCCTGGAAGGCAGCCAACACCGCCTGCCTGTCCTGTTGGCGGGGATCCACTCCCACGAACAGGTCACCCTCCGCGGCGGCCTCGAGCGCGGCGGCCAGCTGGCTGGGCGCCAGGCGGGACCAGCCGCCGGCACCCCGCGCCCCCTCTCGGGCCAGGGGTTCCACCAGGCGGTAGGGGTCGTGCGTGTTCTGCAGCCGGGCCTGACCGCGGGCGCAGAGCGCTCCACGCAACCCCGCAGCCTCGCCCGGGCCACTCGGGAGGGGACCTTCGAAGACCCTCGGGGACCAGGGGCTGCCATCGATCTTGGCGAGCACGCCCCCCTCGCGGCTGATGCGCACCGGGCAGGCGCCGTGGCAGCCCAGACAGGTGGAGAGCACGATGGCACCGGGCTCGTCCAGGGGGTAGTCGCCGCGGAAGATGGTGTCAGCGTCGCCGAAGTCCGGCCGGCCGGGACCGATGGCGAGCCCAGCCCGCGAGAGCAGGGCGCTGCCGAGGGCGCAGCCCCCCAGCAGGCCGGCCATGCGCCCGAACTCGCGGCGCGTCACCGGCTCGCCGGCCGGCGCAAAGCCACCACGTTCAGGTGCGATAGTAGACCGTCGGCTCATTGCCGAGCTCCTCCTTGAGGCGGTGGGCGCCGTAGTGCGAGATCTTCTCGCGCACGAGGCTGAAGGGATCGTTGAGATCCCCGAAGACCAGGGCGGTGGCCGGGCAGGCTTCGACGCAGGCCGGCAGCTTCCCGTGCGCCAGGCGATGTTGACAGTGGTGGCACTTGCGCACGTTGCCGATGGGGCTGGTGTGGTGCTCCCGCGGCCAGGCCCGCCCGTACTCGGGCGAGGGGCGACGGTCGTAGGGCACCTCGGCGTGACAGCCTTCGCCCCACTCATCACCCACGTCGAAGGTGCGCGAGGCATAGGGGCAGGCCGTCATGCAGTAGCGGCAGCCGATGCACTTCATGTAGTCCATCACCACGGTGCCATCGGGCGTTCGATAGGTGGCGGCCACCGGGCAGACGAGCACGCAGGCTGGCGAGGCGCAGTGCATGCAGGGCTTGGGCATGAAGTGGCGCCGGGTGTGCGGGAAGCTGCCGTGCTCCAGCTCCATGACCACCATGTAGGCGATGGCCGGAGGCGTGTTGTTCTCGGCCACGCAGGCCACCTGGCAGGCGCGGCAGCCCGTGCAGGCGTGTCCATCGATGAACATGCCCCACTGGCGCAGCCGGCGAGCCTTGCGGAGGGCCTCCGCGAACTCGGCCCGCAGGCGATGCTTGGCTGAGTCGTGGCTCATGGCGCTGCCCCCTGTTTCTCGTGATCCTCGGCGCTGTGGCCGCTCAGCCGATCAGACCTGGCACCCTCCCTGCGCTCCGCCTGGCCCAGGAAGGCCTCCACGTGGCAGTCGCGGCAGTGCACCCCCACGAACAGTGGCATGATCGGTCGGTCCTCATGGCAGACCTCGCAGCGCTCCGTCAGGTCCACTTCCTCGCCGCCGTCCGGGTGGCACCGCTCACAGTCAATGACGCCGCGCCCACGGGCGAGGTGGCATTCCATGCAGGACTGGTCCGCCACCACCGGGTTGTGCAGCTCGCTGATCCAGCCGGGGACAGTGGCGACCAGGCGCGCGCTGCCGTAGGAGAGGTACTCCTTGACGGGGAGGACGTGGCAGACATGACAGGAGGCGTAGAAGTCCTCGGAGTGCGGGGCGCCCTCGAGGGAAGAAGGCTGGGCGGTGCCATGATGGCAGGACACGCACAAGCCTTCGCTGGTGTCGATGGCACCGTAGCGCAGCTCGCCCCCAAGGGCTCCCAGGGCTGCTCCCACGAGCAGAGGCACCAGTACGCCACCTCGCAACAGCGCAGCCATCACCACATCCCCCCGTGCGGAACGATGTCCACGAAGAAGTGCAAGGTGAACGCGAGCCAGTAGCCGAACCCCGCGCCGAGCAGGACCAGGATGCTTCGCAGGAGCCAGGTCTTCATGGCTGCTCCTCCCCGGAGTCCTCTCCGTCGTCCCGGTACTCGAGCTCGTGGAAGAAGGCCAACAGCGGACGACCCTCCAGCCCATGGCAGATCTCGCAGAACCTGACGATCTCGTCGGGATCGCGAAGGAAGCTGTTCTGCTCGGAGCCGTCCACCTCACCGGGCTTCTCGTCCGCTCCGTGCCTCCAGCGATGCGGGTCGTGGCAGGTGCCGCAGGTGATCTCGCCGATCTTGCGGTTGGTGGTCCGCTCGCCGTCAGGTGTGTAGTAGGGCACGGGGCCGCCGTAGCGGAACGGCAACCCCCCGGTGGTGAGCATCAGGCCCTCGGGATGCCCGTAGTGGGTGATGGCGGTGGCGTCGGTGCCGCCATCGTGGCAGGTCAGGCAGCGGGCGTCGGCCGGGTTGACACCAGCTCGCAGCTCGGCCACCTGGTAGCGCTCACGGGAGCCGTGGGTGATGTGACAGGACAGACAGGTCTCATCGGAGCCGCCTGCCGAGACCAGCGCCGCGTCGTGTTCGGTGCCCTGCACCGTGGCCTTCTCCTCG
>CAZEJJ010000189.1:0-14063 GCA_964512185.1 uncultured Enterobacterales bacterium
CCTCTTCGGCTGGCGCGGCCTCTTCGGCTGGCGCGGCCTCTTCGGCTGGCGCGGCCTCTTCGGCTGGCGCGGCTTCGGCCGGCGCCGCTTCTTCTGGAGAGGGCTCCGGAGCCGGTGCGGGCTCGGGGGCGCAGGTGGGGATGATGGCCTCGATCTCAGGCTCCACCTGGTCGAAGAACATCATCATGTCTGCGGCCATCTCGAAGTCGTCCTGGTCGATGACCATGTTGGCCTGCTCGAGAACGGTGACGGCCATGTCGGTCATGCCCATCTCGACCATGCCGGTGCAGCTGCCGTACTGGTCGACGGTGGCCTGCAGCTCGGCGGTGCGCTGCTTGAGCACACCGAGCTGCTCGCGCAGCCTGACCTCGCGCTCCTTGCGGGCCTTCTCGGCCAGGGCCTTCTCCTGGGCCTTGCGCTCCTCTTCGGCCTGGGATGCCCGGACGCGATCCATGCGGGCGTAGACCTCGTGGTCGGGCCCGATCTTGCCCACGTTGACGTCCACGAAGCCCTGCAGGTAGCCCATGGCCTTCTTGTAGTTCTTGGTGTACTTCTCGTGCAGCGTGGCCGCGTTGAAGTAGGCCAGCTCGTTGTCCGGGTCCAGCTCGAGGATGCCGTCGTAGATCTTGGCGGCCTGGTCGAGCTCCTTCGCTCCCCGCAGGCTCACGGCCAGGCCCAGCTGGGCATCGACATTGCCCGGGTACTGGGAGGTGACGGCCTCGAAGCAGCGGTGGGCCAGGGTGTAGTCGCCGGAGTCCAGCGCGATCCAGCCCAGGTTCATGTTGGCGTCGAGGTGGCCAGGGGCCAGCTTGATGGCGGTCTTGAACTTCTCGATGGCGGCGGGCTCGTTGTCGAGCTGCAGGTAGGTGACGCCCATGGCGTTGTACAGGCCGGGATCCGAGTCGGTGAGCGTGAGCGCCTTCTGCGCACAGAGCAGGCTCATCTCGTACTCGCCGCGCGCATGGTAGACGCGGGCCAGGCTGGTGTAAGCGCTGACGGAGTCCTTGTTGTGGGCGAGGATGTCGCGCGACTGGAGGATGGCCTCCTGGTAGTCCTCGGCGTTGATCAGGGCCGCCACCAGGCTGGCCCGCACCTCGAGGTCGTCGGGTTGGGCTTCCACGAAGTCGCGGTACAGGCCGATGGCCTCGACGGACTTGTCCTGTGCCGAGAGCACCGAGGCCAGGGACAGCAGGGCAGCGCTGTAGCCTTCGGAGTTGGCCAGGGCCTGGCGGTAGTGCTCCTCGGCATCGGACATGCGGCCCAGGCGCTCCGCGCACCAGCCAGCGTTGAAGTGGGCCTTGGCGAACTCGGCGTCGCCCATGGTGGCGTTGTAGAAGTGTTGGTAGACGCCTTGGTAGTCGACCTTGCCGGCGGTCTGTCCGGCGCTGAGCAGATCGACGCCCAGGCGGAATTCCTGCTTGGGGTTGCCGTAGTCCACGACGCCGTCGCCGACGTCATCGGGGGGGGGCTTGTCGCCGCAGGCGGTGGTGAGCAGCAGGCCGCCGCTGACGAGCAGGAGAGAGAGGAGCTTGGTGGTGTTCATGGTTCGCCCTCCTACAGCTCGGTTTCGGGTCCGGCCGTGTAGGCGCCGGTGGTGGCGTACTCGGGACTGAGCAGGCCTTCTTCGAGTCCAGGGAAGTCCCCCGGCCTGAGCTCGCCCAGGCGTCGGGTGGCGTAGGCTGTGTTCTCGTTGTAGAGCGACAGCTCGAAGGATTTGTCCAGCGCGCGGGTGTAGGCTTCGACAGCCTTCTCCTGCTGTGGGTAGATCTTGTCCTCGAGGGCCATCGTGTAGAACTCCACCTGGTCCTCCGTGAGGTAGGAAGGCACGTAGGAGTTCTCCAGGCTCTCGGCCATGTTCTCGTAGGCCTGGCCGACACGAACCAGGGCCGCGACACCCCACTCGCCAGCACCGGTGTTGATGATGTTGGCGTAGGTGAGCTCCATGGCCTGCAGGGACTGAGCCTTTTCGGTGAGCTGCTTGGTGAGGAGCTTGTCGGTGGCACGCCGTCCGAGCTTCTGGCTGCCGGGGCCGGAGATGGCCAGCGCCGCGTACTTCTGGTACTCGGCCTCGGCGACCTCGTAGAGGATCTGGGCCACCAGCTCGACGCCCTCGCCCAGCACCGAGGGATCTTCGATCTTCTCAGCTTCCTTGACCGAGTCGGCCCAGTGCTTGTCCAGCGCCGAGGTCTGCCCCATCTCCTTGAGGCACAAGCCGTAGCGCAGCCTGGCGTAGAAGACCTGTGCGATGGGCACTTCGTCGTTGCGGGCGTCGCGGTAGAACTTGTAGTAGACCTTGCTGGCCTCGGACCACTTGGCGTTGTCTTCGTAGATCTTGGCGATCTCGAGGGTGACCTCGCGGACATTGTCGCGGTCGGGGTAGGCCGTGATGTACTTCTCGTAGTTCTTGATGGCCAGCTGCCACTCACCCATGGCCCGCCGGAACAGCGCCGAGGAGTACAGCGCCGAGGGGGAGCCCTCGTGGTCTTCGTCGAGGCTGAACAGCTTCTCGTACCACTGGGCCGCGTTGGAGAAGTCGGCGATGGACTCGTAGTCGAAGCCCAGCGCCGCCACCTGGTCGTTGTAGAACTTGCTCTTGGGGAAGCCGTCCACCAGCAGGTGGCGGGTCTCCATGGACTCGGCCAGCTTGCCCTCGGAGTGGAAGTAGACCGCGGCGTTGTTCAGCGCCAGATCGGCCACCTCGCTCTCGGGGAACTCGTCGAAGAAGGCCCGGTAGGCCACCGCCGCGGTGCCCTTGTCCTGGCTCTTCTCGAAGTTGACCTCGATGAGCTTGAAGGAGGCGCGCTCGTAGATGTTGTAGACCTCGCGCTTGAAGGTCTGGGAGCCCAGGCCATCCTGGTCGTGGAAGGCCTTGGAGACCTCCTTGAGGTTCTGCCAGTCTTCCACCAGGGAGAAGGAGTCGAGGATCAGGTTGGCCGCCTGCTCGGCTTCCTTCGAGCCCGGATCCATGCCGATGACCACGCGGAAGCGGTCGGAGGCGTCCTTGAAGTGGTTCTTGTTGTAGAGCAGGTAGGCCGACTTGTAGATGATGTTCTTGGTCTTGTCGCTGGCGGGGAACAGGCGCGCGTACTGGTCGAGGGCGGCCAGCAGGTTGCTCTCCCACTCCGTGAGCGGGATGGAGTCGGTGGCTCGCCCCGGGTTGGCGCTGTTGCCGGCGCTCTTCTTCTCGCGCTTGATCATCTCGTCGGAGGCGAAGATGGCTGACTCGGCGCAGAACTCCGCGTGCTTGCCCTTCTCGTCCAGGGAGACGACCTTCATGTACTGGTTGTAGGCCTCGTCGTACTTCTTGATCTTGTAGAGCAGCTCGCCGAAGGCGTAGCGCACGTCGTAGGAGTACTGGGAGTCCGGGAACTCGGCGAGGTAGACGGTGTAGGCCTTGTAGGCCAGGGCGTAGGACTCGCGGGCCGCGGAGCCGGTGCCCAGCTTCTTGGCGTCGTTGTGGTAGTTGGTGGCCACCTTGCGCAGGTTCTTCTCGATGTAGAGCGAGGCCGCCTTGAGGGCGTCGGTGTCGGAGGCGTTGGCGCGGGCCCAGGCCGAGGACTTGCCGTAGGTCTTGAGCAGGCGGTCGATCTCGGAGATGGTCTCCTGCTTCTTGCCCATCTTCAAGTAGGCCTGGACGATCTCGTTCTGGTAGTCCGGGGCCGAGGAGCTCTGCGGATCTTCGGCGATGAGACGCCGGTAGGTCTGCACGCACTGCTCGAACTTGCCCTGCTCGTAGTAGGTGGAGGCCAGCCGCTTGAGCATGGAGCGGATGAGCTCCTTCTTGCCCAGCTTGTTGAAGTAGGCGTAGGCCTCGTCCATCTCGCCGGCGTCGGCGAAGAAGCGGACCAGGTCCTTCAGGGCCTCGTCCTGGAGCTGGATCTTGGACTTCTGCCCAGAACCCTCTGCGCCGGCGCTCGCCATGGCGTGGGCCACGACGGTCTTCATGGTGTCGATGCCCTTGCCGTACTCGCCCACGTTGTAGTAGCACCACGCCAGCTTGTAGAGGCTGAACGCGTACTTGTCGGAGTCGCGGTAGGTGGAGGCCTTCTGGTAGGCCACCAGCGCCTTGTAGGCGTTGTTCTTCTCGAAGTAGTACTCGCCGATCATGACGTAGGAGTCGGGGACCCAGCGGGACTCCGGGTAGGTGCGCACCAGACGGGTGAACTCCTTGACGGCGGCGTCGATGTCGCCGGTGTCCTGCAGCGCGGATGCCAGGTAGTAGGTGGCCTCGTCGGCGCGCTGGTACTGGGGGTAGTTGGCCAGGATCTGCCGGTAGAGCTTGATGGACTTGGCCTGCCAGTCGCGAGACTCGGTGGTGTACCCGTCGCTGCTCATGCCGGCCGTGTCGCAACGCTCGTCGTTGAAACAGGCGTCGTAGGCGTCCTGGTACTTGCGCATCTCGTCGAGGTAGAGGTCGCGACCCTCCTCGAAGTAGAGATCTGCCAGGCGAAGGATCATCTCGGCCTTCTGCTCGCCCTGGGCTGTGCCCTGGGAGAGGATCTCCTTGAGGAAGCGCATGGACTCGTGGCGTTTCTGCCGGGCGAGCTTGCGGTACTCCTCGGAGAGGCTGACCTCTGTGACGTCTCGGGCGCGGAGCACGCGGCGGCCTTCTTCCTTGGCCTCGCGGTCTTCGTCGTCCTGGGCCCAGGCTGACTGGACCAGGCTGATGCTCCCGGCGTCCTGCCAGGCAGGGGACAGGGATGCCAGGAACAACGCCAGGGGGATGGCGGTGATGGCGCGGATCTTCATGGGGTCACTCCTCGCAGCGATGTCTCAGAGACAGGCGATGCGGGCTGCTACTTGCAGGAGCCCTGCTCGGTGTAGTTGTAGTAGCCGAGCTCGTCGGCCCAGAACTCGCCGTTGAACGGCCAATAGACCTTGTCCACCGAGGTGGCGAAGTCGACGTTCGCCCCCGAGAGGGTGTCCATCAGGTCGGGGTTCTGCATCTTGTACTCGTAGTCGACGCGCTGGGCGTCCACGACCTCGAAGCGCACGATCTCGGACTGGGCCAGCAGGTCGCCCATGTAGGCGGTGAGCTGGGCCATCTCGGACAGGAAGAGCAGCCCGGCGCGACGCTTGTAGCGCTGGCGGTCGGCCTCCAGGATCTTCTTGAGGTGGTTGCCGAGGGTGTCCCGCCAGCGGGTCTTCTGGCTGTCGATGGTGGCCTTCTCCTCTTCCATCAGCTCGATGTGGCGGACCAGCGCAGCCAGGTCCCGGTTCCGCAGGACCTTGTTGAAGACCGCACGCGGCAGCACCGACTCGCGGGGGAAGTTGGTGAAGTAGGTGTCGTAGGCCTGATCGGCGAGCTTCTTGCCCTCGCGAGAGGCGTAGGACTGCACGAAGGCCTTCATCTCCTTGTACATGGGGCGGTACTGCTCCTCGAAGCCGATGAGCAGGCGTTCCACCTCGTTGTACTCGCAGAGGTTGAAGAAGGTGAGGGCGCGCAGGATGGTGGCCTCGGGCACGAACTCGTCTTCCATGAAGAAGGGGGACTGGACCGTGAGGATCTGGCCGAGGCTGAGGTTGAGATCGTTGCGCATGAAGTTCGACCAGGCCGCCTCGAACAGGGCGGTGGGCCAGTACATGGAGTCGTGCTCCACCAGCTGGTAGTACTTGCTGGACTCGTCGAAGCGCTGGATGGAGTAGTAGATGCGCGCGACGTTCACCAGGGAGAGGTTCTTGAGGTCCTTGACCTCCTGCAGCTCGCGGGGGCTGCCCACCTCGACGTCCTCGCGGACCACGTCGCGGAAGGAGCGGACGGCGGACTTCAGGCGACCCTGCCGGTTGTAGATGACGCCCTCGAAGTACTTGGCGCGCAGGTAGAGATCGGAGCGGGTGGAGATCTGGCCGAAGTACTTGCGGGCCCGGGAGAGATCGTCTTCTTCGTACAGGCGCACGCCCATGAGGTAGAAGAGGTGGTTGCGGGCGGAGCGCGGGAAGGCCTCGGGCGGGATCTTGGCCACGACGCGGATGAGCTCCGAGTTGTCGCCGGTGAAGCGGGCGATGGCGACCAGCTTGGGCAGTGCGTGCTTGAAGTAGGGGTTGTCGGGGCCCTTTCGCAGCACCTGCAGGAAGTAGTACTGCGAGGTGTGGTACATCTCGAGCTCGTAGAGGCAGCGCGCGAGGTAGTACTCGATCTGGGCGGTCCGCTCGGGGAAGCTGTTGTCCTCGAGCATCTCGTAGAGCATCAGGCTGGCAGTGAGGGGCTTCTTGGCGCGGAACAGCTTGATGGCCTGCTTGATCTGCTCGGGGTCGGGCCCGCCCTGGTCCTGCAGCGCGGCCTGGGAAGACTCGCGGCCGCTGCCGAGCATCTCCTGGCGCTCGCGCTCTTCGCGTTCGCGCTCTGCGCGCTCGCGGTCGCGCTGGCTCTGGACTTCGGTGCCGCCCCGCTGGACCTCGGTGGGCTCGGAGCCGGCCATGAGCTTCTTGGCGGCGGCGATGACCTCGGTGGGGGCGCCTTCGTTCTGCAGGCAGCGGACCTCGTCGACGGAGAACTGCTCGCCCGAGTCCGCGATGGTCTGCACCACGATGGGGACGGGGACGTTGACGTTCACCATGTTCATGATCTCTTCGCAGGACAGCGCGTGGGCGTCCTTGGCGAAGCCGAGACCAAGCAGCGCTACGAGGCTGGCGGTGCACAGGCGGGAGAGCTTCATGTCTGGCTCCAGGGAGCGCGGGTGCAGCGGGGCGCTACTTCATGCCCGGGATGAAGAAAGAGACACCGCCCTGCAGGATGAAGTTGTTCTTCATCTCGAGGGTGGTGGAGGAGACGGTCTCGATGTAGACGAGGGAGCGGCCTTCGATGCGCAGGGCGATGGACTCGCCGAAGATGATCCGCAGGCCTCCACCGAAGTTGGTGGTGGGGTGCAGCTGGAACTGCGTGGCCAGCGCGTAGGGATCGTCCTGCTGCTGCAGCGCTTCGAGGTCGTCGGCGGTGCGCACGACGCCCATGCCGAAGGCACCGAAGATGTCGAAGTTGACGATCTTGGGCCCCACCGCGACCTTGCCGTAGATGGGGGAGAAAGCGAAGGTGGCGTTGCCGAAGTAGGTGAGCGGCGAGAGGTCGGGGGACACGTGGTTGTTGTCCACCAGCTGCTTGGTGAGCGGCTTCCAGTCGGCCTCTCCGAGATCCGGGGAGAAGCCCAGGTTGGCCTCGATCTCGAAGATCTCCGTGGCGTGGTAGCCCAGGCCCGCCCCGACGATGTACCGGTTGAGGAAGGGATCGTTGGTGACGAAGGCCACGTTGGGCGTGAGCTCGAAGCGGCCGAGCTTGAGGAAGTTCTTTTTCTGGATGGTCTTGATGATGCGCTTGGTGCGCACCTGGTCCGGAAGGAGGATCTCTTCGGCGTTGGCGCCGACGATGTCGTCGACGTCTCCGGACTCCACGGCGTCCATCTCTTCCTGGATGGTGTCTTCGCGGTCCTGTTCGCCGAGGATGTCGTTGAGGACGTCGTCGAGGCTCTCCTCTTCCTCGCCCTCGTCTTCGTCGTCGGACTGGGCGACGCCGTCGTGGGACGTGGAGAGGGAACCGTCGGCCGCCAGGGCGGAGCCGGTAGAGGAGAGCACGACGGAGAGCAGTACGAGGGAAAAGCGCTTCATCAAAGGTCCCTTTGGCGGGTTGGGTGGCGGCGGTACCCGGGGATCAGAAGTCGTAGAGGCGAGGCTTCATCTTGGGGATGAAGATGGAGACGCCGGCCGAGGCGATGAAGTTGTTGTACAGGCGCGAGCCCAGGGCCGTGTCGTCGTCGGGGTCGTAGTCGGGCTGCTCGCCCACGTACAGGTAGCTGCGGGCGTCGAGCTTGAGGGCCACGGACTGGCTGAGGAAGAAGTCGAAGCCCAAGCCGATGTTGAGCGGCACCGTGTAGGTGCTCTGAGAGGGCACCAGGTCGACCACCTCGTCGGAGGTGCCGGTGGCGAACCCATCGTTGTACTTGGCGTAGTACTCGGCGATGGACAGCAGCCCGAGGCCGGCTGTGCCGTAGAAGTCGAAGTTGAGCACCTGCTCGCCGAGCAGGTTGATCTTGCCGTAGACCGGCGCCCAGCGCAGCGCGAAGGTGGCCCCCAGGATCATCTTGTCGACGGGCTGCTGGAAGTTGACGTCCGGGTCGCCCTGGTGGGCGATCTGCACCAGGGTCTTGGTGAGCCCCTTCAGGTCGTCCTGGCCCAGATCCGGCGAGTAGAGGATGGCCCCTTCTGCCGCGAAGGCCTCGGAGATGTGGTAGGCCAGCAGCATGCCACCGGTGTAGCGACGCGCGAACGGGTTGTTCGGCACATAGCCGAGCACCGGCGCCACCTCGAAGCGGTTCGCCTTGAGGAAGAACCGGTTCTTGATGGTCTCGTCCGTGCCTCGCTCTTCGCCGAGTTGATCGACGGCCTCCTGGGCCGGCGAATTCGCGGCGTGGGCAGGGCTGCTGGAGAGGGGGCTGAGCACCAGGGCACCAGCCAGCGATAGTGTGAGCGCACTGGTCAGCTTCGACATCCGCTCGACTCCGGAAATTGCAGACATCCTCTTGGCACCCAATGAGGGTCCCGACAGGTCGGCGGACCATATCACATGGCGTCCGCGTGCGCCGCTGACGGCCGCAAACGCAGTCTGCCACGGGCCAACGACCCGGGAACCTGGGGTATCTGGTGCTGTCTGCGGAGGGGGGCCTTTCGTGGGAGATTGCCTGTTGAACCTCGTCCGAAGACAAGCGCGGGCGCTGGCGGTTCCCCACTTGTCGCGAGCCACGCCCATGTCAAGAAATGGTAAGGCAGTTAGGAAGGGGCGGGTCGGCGAGTGATCTCGGCGTGCGGAGACCGCGAACCGCCCCATGGCGTCCATGCGCTGGCGACCCGCCGGATGGCGTCTTGGCCCCCTGGGGTCTTGACGGCGGTCGATTTTTGCAGTTTTTTATCCGTGGTCGGCCTCGCCGCTGCCGCAGCTCAACACCCGGCGGCACTACTGGAGCGCGAATGTTGCATCCCCTCCTGCTCGCCCTGCCCCTGGCCGCGGCCGAGCCCGCCGTGACCATCAAGCTGGACCGTCCCCGCTACGCCTCCGGCGTGGAGATCCATGCCACGGTCACCAACGCGCTGGGGGAGCCCATCTTCGTCCCGGTCTGCGAGACCATGCAGGTGGAACTCTTCGACGCCGACAAGGGACGCTGGCAGCCCGCCTCCACCTCTTCATGCAACGAGACCCGCGCGGCGGTGGCCCTGGCAGAAGGCACCCACGCCCTGAGCACCTCCTTCGACACCGACGCCTTCACGGTCATCCGCATGGTGCTGGCCTTCGGGCTGCGCTGCCGCGATGGCTACAGCCTCGACATGGCGGGCTGCGAGGAGTTCCGCGCCGCCACCTCCACCAACATCACGGTGGCCCCGGAAGAGGGCGGCTAGCCGTCTACCAGCACCCGCTGGGACCACCAGCTCATGCCACCGCGGCGGTCCTGCACGATGATCCAGATCGACCGCTCCTGGTCGGAGGGCTCGCCGGGCGCGGTCCAGCTGAACTCCCCGTAGGGATGCAGGGCGAAGGGGATGTCGATTGAGCCTTCCTGGACGAAGAAGCTGTAGTAGGGCTCCTCGACGCGCTCCTCCACCTCGCCGGATTCGCTCCAGTACTCGTAGATCTCTACGGCGTCGTCGGCGAGCACCGGCTCCAGCTCGTAGGACTGCCCGGCGTCCACCTCCACCACGGTGTCCGGCTCCAGCTCGACCCCGTCGAAGAGCAGAGCGCGGATCTGGGGGTTGTGGTTGGGTGTGCTGGCCATGCTCACCGGCACCCGCTTGTAGGCCAGCTCGAAGTCATCTTCGTCGGTGGCGCCCTGGGGCATGGCCGTGATCTGCACGAACAGGCTCAGCCCCTCTCGCTGCTCTTCTTCGCTCAGGCCGTCGAGGAGGTCGTCGGGCACAGAGTAGCTGGGTGGCAGGTAGGGCTCGGCGCCTATGAGCCCGACATCCTGCAGCTCCTGGTACAGCTCCGCCAGCTCTTCGGGGGTCAGGGACTCGGGGTCCAGGCCCTCCAGCTCGCCCAGCAGGTCCATGTCTAGCTCGCAGCCCAGCACGCCGGCGGCGTCCGCCAGGCAGCCGATCCAGAGCACCAGCTCCAGCTCGGCGTCGGGGGAGACCACCAGGGCCTCGAAGCTCACGGTGTCGCCCGGGCTGGGCTCGGCGGGCTCGGGTCGCACCGCCAGGATGCGCAGCCGATCCACCAGCCACGAGCTGGACAGCTCCGTGGTGAGGCAGCCGCCGAGCAGCGTGGCCGCCAGCAGGAGCCCGAAGGGGGCCAGCCGAGGTGGGGAATACAGGGTGGTCATGATCAGAAGCGGAGGTTGGCGTCGAAGCCGAGGTTGGGGATGAAGGGCAGGCCCCGCACGTAGGCCCACTCGGTGTAGTCGTAGTTGTAGAGCACAAATTCGGGGTTCACGCCGCGGATGACGTTGAGCAGGTCTACATAGGTGGCCAGCTGCCAGCGGCGGAAGGTGAACAGCTTCTCGATGCGCACATCCGTGGCGAAGTAGTCGGGCAGGCGCTCGCTGTTGTACGCGGCGGTGCTGTAGGACCAGTAGTAGCCCTGGTCGATGTCGTAGATGCCGCCCGCGTAGGGGGTCCAGGGGTTGCCGGAGACGTACTGCACGCGGGTGGAGAGCTCGAAGTCATAGGGCAGCTGCACGCCGCCCACCAGCACGAAGATGTGGGTCTGATCGTAGTCGAAGGCGTACCAGTCGTCGCCGCCCTCGAGGTCGTCGTTGCGTTCGCTCTTGGACAGCGTGTAGGAGACCCAGCCGAAGAAGCGGTCCACGGGCTCGCGCTTGACCATGACCTCCAGACCGTAGATGCGGCCCACTCCAGTGTTCTGGAAGTAGGGATCGTCCAGGGAGTCGAACTCCTCGTAGGCCACCAGCAGGCGGTCCAGATCCTTGTAGAACAGCTCCAGGTCGCCGTTCCAGGCCTGGCCTGCGGCCTGTTCCCAGCCCACGGTGAAGCTGGTGGCCCGCTCGAAGTCCGCTTCGATGAACTGGTCGTCGGGCCGGTACAGCTCGAAGGGCATGGGAGGCTGGTGGTAGACGCCCGCGGAGCCCTTGAGCACCGTGGTCTCCCAGGGCAGCCAGCGCAGCGCCAGCCTGGGGTCGAGGTCCCAGCCCTTGAACTCGCCGGGCACGGCCACGTAGGTCCAGCGCGCTCCCGGTACGATGAGCAGGCGCTCCGCATCAGCCAGGGGACGAATGTCGGCGTCGACGTAGACATCGGGGCCCCAGGCCCAGCCCCTGTCTTCGAGGCTCCAGGGTTCGCGCTCGCCGATGGGATCGTAGCTGGCGGCGAGCTCGGGGTTGAAGGGCAGGGAGATCTCGAAGTCCCAGGGGCCGGCGATCACGTCGGTGCCAGGGGTGATGGTCAGGTGTTCTGAGGGCTCCCAGGGCAGCTCGGCGCGCAGCTCCAGCAGCCAGGTGCGCTGGCCGCCGCTGAGATCGGCACCCAGGTTGCCGGAGTTGATGTCCACACCGAGGCTGGGGGTGAAGTGCAGCGACAGGTCCTCGGACAGGCGCCGCTCCCAGTCCACCAGCACCCGGTGGGTGGAGTAGAGCACGTCCACGTCGCCCTGGGTGTCCTGGTCGGTGCCCTGGGCCACGTCGTCGGGCGTGCCCACGCGCAGGATGTCCTGGAAGCCGAAGACGAACACACCGAAGCGGCCACCGCGGGGCAGCTCGATGCGGTCGGCCTTGAGCTGGTAGTCGAACCAGCGCGGCTTGATGACGAAGCCCGAGTCCTTGGTGAAGAGCGGGATGATGAGGTCGATGTAGCTGCGGCGCGCCCCCAGGGCGTAGCCCCACTGCTTGTCGGGTCGCTCGCCCAGGCGGCCCATCAGCAGCCCGCCAGAGTGCAGCACGTCGGTGGTCCACCTCAGCTCGTGGCCCTCCTCCGGGTAGCTGTGCTTGGTGCGCACGTCGATGGCGCCGCCCAGGCTGCGGCCGTAGCGCACGCCGTAGCCGCCGGGCAGGTAGTCCACGGACTCGATCAGGTTGGAGTTGATGACCGAGCGGATGCCGTCCAGGTGGTAGATGAGCGGGATGCGGATGCCGTCGACATAGACCGCGGAGTCTTCCGGGTTGGAGCCCCGGATGATGAGCACCCCTGTGCTGAATGGCGAGCGCGCGGCGCCGGGCAGGCTCTGGATGACCCGCACCGGATCGCCGAAGGTGCCGGGCACACGGCGGACCTCTTGCACCGAGAGGGTGCGGCGGGTGACCTCTTCTTTCTCGCGGCGGTACACGCCCACCAGCTCGTCTTCGCGGTAGGACTGGTTGCGCACCCAGAGCTTGAGGGTGGTGATCTCACCTTGTGCCACTTCGACCTGGCGCTCCACCGCGTCGAAGCCCGTGAGCGCTGCGCGGAAGGCGTGGGTGCCCGCGGGGACGCCCCGGAAGCGGAACCAGCCCTCGGCGTCGGTGGTCGTCTGCAGCTCGAGCTCGGTGAGCAGCACGGGGAAGTCAGGCAGGGACCGGCGCGTGCCCATCTCGACCAGCTGCCCCTCGAGGTTGACGGGCAGCTCCACCGGGCTGTCCTCGAGCGCCTGCTCGTCGGCCAGGGCGCCCTCGTGCTCGTCCACGTCGAGCACGAAGCCGTAGGCGAACTCGATGATCACCGGGACCGGACCCTCGGAGTCCAGGGCGGGGCTGAAGGTGAACTGCTGCACGGCCTCCATGGCCGCCTCGTCGAAGCCGTGGCCCGCGGGCTCGGCCAGCTCGGCGTAGACCACCTGGCCCTGCTCGTCGATCTCGATGATCAGCAAGACCGTGCCCTCGATGCCCTGCTCGCGGGCCTGGGGAGGGTAGGGGGCCTGCACGAAGTCCAGCAGCTGGGGATCGGCCAGCAGCGGTGGGGGCTCCTGCTCCACCGGCGGCTCCGGCGCGTCGCCCTTGGCCAGGGCCGCTGGAGCCCAAGCCAGCGGGAGCAGCAGCAGCGGGAGGATGCGCATCAGTCGATGGCCTTGATGGTGCAGCGATGGGGCATGCCCGTGATGGATACGGGTACGCCGTCCTTGCGGGCCGGCTTGCAGCGCATGCGGAGCGCGGCCGCCTGGCAGGCCTCCTCGACGCCGTGCTCGGCCCGATCCTGGAAGGCCACGCGGAACACACGGCCTCGCTCGTCGAGGTCGAGGACCATGCGGATGGTGCCTTCGTACTCGGCTTCGATGGCTTCCTTGGGGACCTCCACGGGGGGGCGGGTGCAGTTCTTGGGCTGGGTGGTGACCGAGGCCACGGGCACGAGGACGAAGGGGTCATCGTCGCCCAGGTCCATGGTCTCATCACCCGCGGCCGTGCCGGTGGTGGTGCCCCGGCGCACGGCGACCCCCGTGCCGGAGCCCGTGGCGAAGGAGGAGGCCGACAGCCCCTGGATGCGGCGGACGACGCGCTCGGGCTCGGGCTCGGGCCGGGCCTCCAGCTCGGCCTCCGGCAGCGCGTCTTCGAAGGCTACGGCGTCGAGCTCGGGTTCGGATTCGGGCTCGGGCTCGGGCTCGGGCTCGGGCTCCGCCGGCGGGTCGGGAGCGGGAGGCTCCACCACCGCCATCTCCACCCAGGTGACCTCCGCGTGGGCAGGCGGTGGGCGGGTGGCCAGGTAGAGGGCGAAGAGCAGGTGGATGCCTACCGAGGCCGGCAGCGCGAGCATTCGCGCCCAGCGCTGCCAGGCGGGCGCGGGGGCCAGGAGGTCGTCGTAGCCCGCCATCAGGGATCTAGATGCAGCGGCTGGGCGGGGGCGTCCACAGGCTCGATGTTGATGGCGAAGCGCGCCACGCCTTCTTGCTTGACCAGATCGATCAGGCCCACCACCTCGCCGTGGAGCACGGTCTTGTCGGCGGCGATCAGGCAGACCACGTCCATGTTCCGGGCGTGCTCCTCGCGGATCACCTCGCGCAGCCGTACCTCCGAGACCTCTTCGCCGTTCAGGTACAGGGTGCCGTCTTCGGTGAGGGTGAGGCCCAGGGAGCTCTCTTCGGTGCCGTCACCGGTGGAGGCGTCGGGCAGGGTGACCTTGATGGAAGGGGCGACGATGTAGGTGGCGGTGACCATGAAGATGAT
>CAZEJJ010000190.1:0-14040 GCA_964512185.1 uncultured Enterobacterales bacterium
CACGGCTCGCTGACGAAGACGCGCTCGCGCAGGAGTTCACCTCCAGATTGCGCTGTTTTGCCTACGCGCCTTCCGTAACTCATTGGGGTTACGAGGTTTTTCGATCCGGGTGGTCAGCCTGGGACCAATTGAGTGTGGGGTCGTGTCCTCACGGGCGCCGCATGGCTCGCTGGTGGGCCGCCAGGAAGGGATCGGGCTCCCAGGCCGATCCACAGCAGGCCTCGGCCGCGGCCTTGCAGCCCCCCTGGCAGCTGCGCTCCAGCCGGCAGCCGCCGCAGATCCCGGGGCGGGCGCTCGCGAACTCCGCCAGTGCCGGGGAGTCCAGCAGCTCCCGCAGGCTGCTGCGCCGCAGGTCGCCCAGCACGGTGGGGCTGTGGTTGCAGGGGCGCAGGCGACCCACGGGATCCACGGTGTAGTAGGCGCGCTCGGTGCCCACGGCGCAGAAGCCGAAGCCGAGGCGCTGGTAGCGATCCCTGTCCAGCAGGCAAGGGGGCATGGCGATGGAGCAGGCCACCGGCAGGGCCCAGCGCTCCGAGAGGGCCTCCAGCCGGTCCAGGGCCCGCTGCAGCTCCGCGGGCGAGGCCTGCAGCGCCGGCACATGCCGCCCCCCTTCGCCCCCCGGGTTGAAGCGGTTGAACATGAGCCCATCGGCCCCCAGGGCCACCGCCAGCTCCACCACCCGCTCCAGCTGGTCCAGGTTGGGGCGCATGGCCACGAAGACCAGCACCACGTTCTGGTGGGCCAGCTTGAGCTCCGCCACGGCGGCGGTGACGCGGTGAAAGGCGCCCACAGAGCCGCTGAGCCGGTCGTGCGGATCGGCGCTGCCCGCCAGCAGGGGCAGCTCCCAGCTGCGGATCCCATGCGGCGCCAGAGCGGCGATGCGCTCGGCCGTCAGCAGGCTGCCGTTGCATACCAGGTTGCTGCCCACGCCGCGGCCATGGATGTGCGCGCAGATCTCGGGCAGGTCTGTGCGCAGCAGCGGTTCGCCGCCGGTGAGGGTGAGCAGCCGGATGTCGCCCTGCTCCAACAGGCGGTCGATGAGGGCCAGCCAGGCCTCGGTGTGCAGCTCACCTGGGCTTTTCTGGCCGGGGTTCTTCCAGGCGTTGTAGCAGTGGGGGCAGGCGTGGTTGCAGCGCGCGGTGAGCTCCAGCACGAAGCCCCGGGGGACGGGGAAGGGCGGCCGGGCCGGGGACACGCTCAGTCGCCGGCCTGCTGGGCCCGGATCCTCTCCACCGCGCCGCGCACGCGCTCCGCCACCTCGTCCATGTGCACCTGCTCCTCAGACCCGGGCGGGTAGTCTCCCGGCTGACCGAGCTTGGCCAGGTCGGCCTCCACGCGCTGCAGCACGCGCTCCACCACCTCGGGCTGCAGCACCTGCTGGGCGGCCAGCTGCTCCAACAGCGGCAGGCGGGGCTCCAGGCTCTGCAGGGCCTCCTGCTGCGGCGCGTAGAGCATGGGCTCGTAGCAGGTGGCCAGCTCCATCTCCTCGGGTCGCCTCTCCCGCACGCCCGCCAGCAGGCTGTCCACGTCCTCGCCCAGCAGGCCCGCCTCGGCAGCGCTGAGCAGGCTCGCGGCTTGCAGCGTGGCCAGGTCCTGCCGGGTGGCCTCCAGCTGTTCCAGCAGCTTCTTCTTGCCCTCTTCGTTGAAGGGGTAGGGGCCCCTCTCGCCGCTGGCCACCGCCGCTGCCTCATGCCAGACCGCCAGGGCGCCGCACCAGCTCTCGTGGCTGCCGATCTGGTCGCCCTGACCGATCTCGGGGATCAGCGGCTCACCCTGCTCGATCTCCGGGATGAGCAGCCCGGCGTCGGCGTCGCTGGTCAGGCGGCCCCGGATGCTGGCCAGCTGGCCGCGCACCTCGGCGGCCACCTGGTCGGCTGTGGCCCGCTGGGTAGGCTCCAGCGGGAAGCCCTCGCCGCTGTCTAGGGTGGCCAGGTCCTGCTCCACCTGCAGCAGGACCCGCTCCACCACCGCTGCGTGCAGCACCTGCTCCGCGGCCAGGGACCGCAGCAGAGGCAGGCGCAGCTGCAGGCGTCCCAGGCTCTGCACCGCCGGCTGGAACATCACGGGCCGATAGCAGGTGGCCAGCTCCATCTCGGTGGGTCGCTTGCCCTGCACGCCGCTGGTGAGCAGGTCCACGTCGGCCTGGAGCAGCCCCGCCTCCGAGGCGCTGAGCAGGCCCTGGCGCTGCAGCACCTCCAGCGCGGCCTTGCTGGCCTCCAGCCGCGTGAGCAGGTCGGCCTTGCCGGCCTGGTCGAAGGGGTAGGCGCCCCGCTCTCCCGAAGCCACCTCCAGCGCTTCCTGCCACACCGCCAGCTGTGCCTGCCACTCGCCGTCGCCGGTGGGGGCTGGATCCGGATCGATGGCCGGATCATCGCCGGCTCCGGGGTCGGCCTCCGCGGGCCGGTCGCAGGCGGCGGCCGCCAGGATGGAGCCGAGGACGAGCAGGTGCAGGGGCTTGGCGGGAGGGGTCACGGGGCACCTCGCGGTGGGCGGCATCGAGCCTACCACCCTCGCGGTGCCGCCCGGCTGGCCCGGTCGGGATAGGGAGCCTGGTACGACCCAGTTCGGCGGACCGGCCCATGAACGACCAGCTGATCTTCCTGGTGGAGCACGACGAGCAGCTCGCCACGCGGCTCGGCCGGGCGCTGCAGACCGAGGGCCGTCGGGTCCAGGTCTTCCGGAGCGGCCGCGAGGCGCTGGAGCAGGCGCGGCGCGACGTGCCCGACCTGGTGGTGGTGGACACCGCCCTGCTGGACACCGACGGCTGCGCGCTCTGCGCCCGGCTGCGGCTTGAAGCGCTGGACGGCGATCTGCCCATCCTGGCCCTCGCGGCGCGCTCCCGGACCGAAGCGCTGGCGCGGGCGGCGGGCGCCGACGTGGTGCTGTCGGGGCCGGTGGAGCCCCAGGACATCAGCGCCCTGGTGCGCGACCTGCTGGAGCAGCGTCCCCACCTCGCGCCCGACGACGGGCGCCCCGACCTGGAGCCGCTGCCCGCCCTTGGCTACATCGTTCCGGGCTGGGAAGAGCGCGATCCAGCTGGTGAGTCGGGGCGCTTCGATCCTGCCACGCTGCCTGAGCTGGTGCTGCGACTGCACCGGCAGGGCTTCTCCGGTCCCCTGGACATCGCCACCAGGGAACAGCGCGCGCGGGTGGTCTTCTCCCGGGGTCATCCCTGCGCGGTGCACCTGCGGGCGGCAGGCAGCGCGCTCGGGCACCTGCTGGTGAACGCTGGCCATCTCGACCCCGATCGCATGGAGCAGGTGGCGCTGGCCGCCCGCCGTCGGGGCCAGCCCATCGGCCGGCTGCTCGCCAGCCAGCACCTGGTGGACCCGGCGTCCATGGACCAGGCCCTGCAGGTGCAGACCTTGCGACGCATGGCGGCGCTCACCCGCCTGCCCCCCGGTCGCTGGAGCGCTGGAGGCGCGCTGTCCACGGTAGAAGCGGGCTACCCCACCCACATCGCCGCCGTGCTGTGGCACATGGCCGACGTGAGCGTGCCCGTGCCGGCGCTGGCCGACCAGGAGCTGGAGCGCTTCGTCATCGCCGGGCGCACCCTCGAGGAGATCTGGCCCCTGCTGGATCCCACCGGGCGGGCCGCGGGTCTGCGGCTGGTGCTGCTGGGCGGGGGGCGCCTGGCCGATGCCCGCGAGCTGGTGGGCGATCGGGTGCTGCCGCTGCTGGCCCTGCTGCGCGCCACCGGTGTGATCGAGCTGGCAGAAGATCCTCCCGACGCCGCCCGGCGCTCAGCGCTGCTGGCTCGCAGCAACCTGGAGCCTTTCCGCGAGCTGCTCGAAGCCGACTACGCCATCGCCTGTGGGGCCGACGCCTACACGGTGCTGGGCCTGCCCCCCGAAGCCGCCGAGGCCGAGGCGGAGCGCGCGGCCCGCGTCCGCCTGGACCGCTACCGCCCCGAGACCCTGCCCCCGGGCCTGTCGGTGCGCGAGCGGGCCTGCGCGGCCGAGGTGCATCGCCAGGTGCTGGGGGCGCTGCGCGTGCTGGCCCATCCTCGCCGCCGAGCGGCCCACGACTTCCTGCAGGCCACCCCCGAGTCCGGGCGCGGCATGCCCGCCGCGGCTCTGGATCACGCCATCTTCCAGGCCGAGTACGCCCGGCGCCTCTACCGCCGCGGCGAGTACCTGGCGGCGGCGGCCATGCTGAACACGGCGGTGCTGCTGGAGGGCGAGAACAGCGACGTGCTCACCCTCAGGGGCCAGGCGCGGTGCAGGGCGGCGGTGGACGACCCCCTCGCCGGCGAGGCCGATCTGCGCCGGGCCGTGCAGCTTGATTCCGGCAACACCCTGGCGCTGCTGTGCCTGGGCCGCCTGCTGGCGGCGCGCGGTGAGCGGCGGCAGGGAGCGCGGCTGCTGCGCCGGGCGCTGGCGGTGGATCCACGCTTCGACGAGGCGCGAGAAGCCCTGGCCCAGCTCGAGGCCTGATCCCGGAGGCGTCCCATGTCCGGCGAGAGCGGCTCGTCCATCGCGACCAGGCACCCCGAGCTGTTCAGCTCCCGAGCCGCGCTCTTGTTCACCACCCTGGGCATGGCGGTGGGCACCGGCAACATCTGGCGCTTCCCGCGCATCGTCTCAAAGTGCGGCGGCGGAGCCTTCCTCATCCCCTGGCTGATCTTCCTGTTCGCCTGGTCCATCCCGCTGCTGGTCATGGAGCTGGGCATGGGCCGCATGAGCCGGCGTGGCTGCGTGGGGGCCTTCGCCCACGTGGCCGGACCCAGGCTCGGCTTCCTGGGCACCTTCGTGGCCTTCTGCTGCTCGGCCATCATGTTCTACTACGCCGTGGTGGCGGGCTGGTGCCTCAAGTACCTGGCGGGCGCGGCGGGGGGCAGCCTGCAGGGCCTCGCGGGCGACGCGGCCGAAGAGGCATTTCTGGGCTTCGCCAACTCCCCCGAGCCGGTGCTGTACCAGGCTCTGGCCCTGGGAGCCGCCGGTGGCGTCGTGCTGCGTGGGGTGGTCAAGGGCATCGAGAAGGCCAACAAGCTGCTGATCCCCACCCTGTTCGTGCTGCTGCTCATCGCCCTGGTGCGCTCCCTCACCCTGCCTGGGGCCGGGGCTGGCCTGGGCTTCCTGTTCGGCGTGGATTGGGCCCTGCTGGGCGACGCCAACACCTGGATCGAGGCCCTCTGCCAGTCGGCCTGGTCTACGGGGGCCGGCTGGGGGCTGATGCTCACCTACGGGGTGTACGTCAGCCGCAAGGAGCAGGTGGTCTCCAACGCTGTGATCACCGGGCTGGGCAACAACGCCGCTTCGCTCATCGCGGCCATGGCCATCGTGCCGGCGGTGTTCGCCCTGGCGCCCTCGGTGATCTCAGCGGATCGGCTGGTGGAGCTGGGCGGCGTGGAGGGCTTCCTCACCAGCGGCGGGCCCGCCAGCACCGGCCTGACCTTCATCTGGATCCCGGCCCTGTTCGAGCAGATGCCGGCCGGCTCGGTGTTCACGGGCATCTTCTTCCTCACGCTGTTCTTCGCGGCGCTGTCATCGCTCATCGCCATGGTGGAGCTGAGCTCGCGGGTGCTGATGGACCTGGGCATCCAGCGCCGCGCCGCCGTGCTGGTGGTCACGGGCACGGGCTTCGTCCTCGGGATCCCATCCGCGGTGAACCTGGGCTTCTTCCAGAACCAGGACTGGGCCTGGGGGCTGGGCCTGATGGTCTCGGGGCTGTTCGTGGCCCTGGCGGTCACCCGCTACGGCCCGGCCCGGTTCCGGCGCGACGCCCTCGCTCCCGCAGAGTCCCGCCTGCTGGGTCGCGGCTTCGACCTGTGGGTGCTGGTGGCCATCCCGGCCCAGTTCCTGGTGATGATCGGCTGGTGGTTCCAGCAGTCGGTGTCCTGGGACCCCGAGGGCTGGTGGAACCCCCTGGGCACCTTCACCGTGGGCACCTGCGTGCTGCAGTGGGCCGTGGCCCTGGCAGCCTTCGTGGCCCTGAACCGCTGGCTGGTGCGGCGCTCTACCACCTCCGGCGCAGCAGCAGGCCCACCAGCGGGGCCAGCCACAACAGGCTGACGGGGCGGCTGTCGGCCGCGCAGCCGCAGCCCTTGGGGCCGCCGCCCTCGCCGCCACCCTCGCCGGTGTCGTCCAGGCAGTCCGGGTCCAGCTGCTCACAGCGCTCGTCGCAGACCTCGTCGTCGTACCAGCCGTTGACCTCGCAGATGTCGTCGGTGCCGTGGTAGTCGGCGATCTGCTCGAGGATCCAGTCGCCCACCAGGTCGGTGCGGGTGCTGCCCGAGTAGGTGGCGCAGTCCTGGTCGGCCCAGGAGTGCACGCCGCCCTGCACCCACACGCCGTCCAGGTCGAAGAACTGCGGCCCGCCGGAGTCGCCGCTGCAGATGGTGGTGCCCTCTTCGGTGGCGTAGGACACCATGAACATCTCGCGCAGATCGTCCAGGGTGAGATCCGCCGAGCGCTTGGTGCCCGAGCCGCCCTGGGTGGCGGCGTCGGAGACCCCGAAGCCCACCGACTTGAGCGGAGCGCCGATCTCGTCCTCGGTCACCTCGTCCACCCGGAACCAGGTGGGCTGCACCGGGGCGTCCTCTTCCAGGAACAGCAGGCCCACGTCGTTGGCGCCCAGGCTGAAGCCGGAGAGCTCCTCGTAGTCGGGGTGCTGGATCATGTCCTCGAAGCCGATGGCGTAGTCGGCCTCGGCGATGTCGGTGCCGAAGAAGGCCAGGCCGATCTTGACCACCACGCTCAGGGGGATGTCCGCGCCGCAGTGGGCGGCGGTGAGCACCACGCGCGGCGTGATCAGGTTGCCCGAGCAGGCCGAGAAGGGTTCGCCGAAGTCGGCCCCCAGGGAGACCACCGAGGGGAAGCCTGCTTCGGTCTGGCCCTCGATGACCGGCGAGGCCAGGGACGCGCTCGGTGTGAGCAGGAGGCTCGCAGCGAGCCACGAACAGGGGAAGGCTGGGCGTTGCATGCCCGCAGGCTAACCGGCTCTCACTCCGTGCTGCCTGTGCACTCCACGGTGACGGTCACCTCGTCCGCGGACGCGCAGCCGAAGCAGTCGGTGACGTGGGCACCGTCACCGTCACCTTCGAGTGCACCGGCGAGTAGCGCTCACTCCCACTCCCACTCCCACTCCCACTCCACCGACGCCGCTCCGGCGCTACTCGTAGCCGTAGCCCGCCGCTTCCCAGGCCTTGGTGCCGCCGTCCAGGTTGTACAGCTGGGTGTAGCCCTCATCCAGCAGGCTGCGCGCGGCCACGTTCACCATGTGGCCGGTCAGGCAGTACAGGTAGATGGGCTCGTGGAGGTCCTGGGGGAACCGCTCCAGCTGATCGTTCACCTCGCGGTAGGGGATGAAGGCGTCGGTGCCCGCCAGGTGCTCCTGCTCGGGCACGTGCACGTCCACCAGGAAGGCGCCCGTGTCGTCCTGCAGGGCCTGGTGGAAGGCGTCGGGGCTGAGCTGGTCGAGCTGCCTGGGGGCGACCATCAGGCCGCAGCCGGTGGCCAGCAGGGCGACCAGGCCGAGGGGGCGGATCATGGCGACGGCTCCAGCGTGCGGATCAGCAGCATGGGGGTCATGCTGCCGTACTCGCGCAGGATCACCTTGGCCCGGACGCGCTCGCCCTGGCCAGGCTCGAAGCCCCAGTCTGTGAGGTCGCCCATGGCCTCGATGCTGGACTCGCCGTCGGTGATGCACAGCAGCATGTTCTCCTGGTCGTCGCCAATGCCGAAGGGGAAGGGCTCCATGCCGCACACGGCGCCCTCGACGCGCACCGCGGTGGGCTTCGCCAGGCTGTGATCCATGGCCAGCTCCGCCAGGGTCACGTCCTGGACCACCGCGCGGCACTCTGGCAGCCAGAACCAGGCGCTGGCGGTGAAGGCCACCAGGCCCAGGGAAAAAGCCAGCTCCGGCAGCGAGAGCCGCCAGCGAGATGATTCGGGGTTCATGGGCAGAGCCTCGATCCTGTGGGTGTCCAGATGGCCACCTGGGCGGGGCTGTCCGGGTTCTGGACGCGCCTGACCAGCGTCCAGTCACCCAGGCAGGCCGGGCGCTGCGCGGGGGAGCCTCGCCAGGCGGGGGCCAGCACCAGCCGGGGGGCTGCGCTGTCGGCGGGCGCGTTCACGGTCTCGCAGTAGCTGTGGGCGTCGCTGTGGCGCCGCGCCTGGGCCGGGGTGGGCACGCGCCAGCCGCGCTGCTCCACGGGACCCAGGCCCTCGACCTCGGCCAGCAGGGCGCGGTAGCGCCACCAGTGGGAGGGGGGGCCGCCATCGAGCGGGTCCAGGGTGGTGACCCCGAAGCTGGGCAGGCGGCAAGCCAGCAGCTGACCGTAGACCTCTGCGCGCAGCTCCGCGCGATCTGCTCGCTGCTGATCGGCCCGGGACCAGCCGCGCGCCTCCGTGGAGCCGCCGGCGCCCAGCCCGCGCAGGATCAGCTGGGGCTGGCCCTCCAGCAGCAGCAGGGGGCGGTTGGCCAGCCCTGGCTGGCCGTGGTGCAGATCCGCCGCCACCCACAGCCCGCCCAGCAGCGCGAGCGCCCCGACCCGCCCGCGGGCGCTGGCGGGCAGCGCGGCCCAGCCCATGGCCGCCGCCAGCACCAGGGCCGGCGTGAGGGTGAGCAGGAAGCGCTCGTCGAGCACCGGGGCCACCAGCAGCAGGAAGGCGCCCTGCCCCAGCACGGTGCACAGCACCAGGGCCAGCCCACGGCGGGGGCCGCGCCACAGCCAGCCCAGCAGCAGGGCCAGCGCGACGCTGCCCAGCATGCCCGAGAGGACCGAGGCCGGCAGGGCCAGGGGGTAGAACAGCAGCCGGTGGGCATCCAGCTGCCCGAGGCGTGCGGCGAGGGCCGCCAGCGCGGTGCCCAGCAGGCCGCGGCTCGCCCCCGCGCCGTGGGCCGCCACCATGCCCAGGCCGTCCTGCAGCGAGCGGCTGGACGCCGACTGGAAGGCCCAGCTGCCGCAGGCCACCACGGCCAGGGCCGAGCCGGCGCGCAGCAGGCGCGGGCGCAGCCCGGCTCGGCCCGTCAGCGCCGCGCCCAGCAGCAGGCAGGCCCCGAAGGGCAGGGCGGTCCACTTCACCAGGGCCGCGGCCAGCCCCGCCAGGCCCGCCGCGCTGCCGCCCAGGATCGGGCGCGGCAGCGCGAGCAGCAGGGCCACCGCCAGCCAGAGCAGGGCGGTCATGGGTAGATCGTAGTGGTAGCGGGTGGCCGCGCCGTGCAGCCCCGGCACCAGCAGGGTGCCGCAGAAGGCGGCCGCCGCGGTGTGGGCCCCGGCGCCGAGGGAGCGGGCCACCAGCGCCATCGCGGCCGCCAGGAGCAGCAGCCAGCCCAGGCCGGTCCAGGCGAGGTCCGCCGCGCTCGATCCCAGCAGCTGCGCGGGCAGCCAGCTCAGCAGGTGCAGCAGCGGCGGGTACTGCGGACCGTCCACGCAGGCCAGCAGCCCCTCGGGGCTCCCCAGCTGCAGGCAGCGCGCCACCCGCAGCCGCTCGGCGTGCTCGATCCACTCCGCACCCCACAGGCCGTAGGGCTGTATGGGCTGGGCGTGCACGCGCAGACCCACCACGAGCAGGACCGTCGAGGCCACCAGCGCGCACAGCAGCCAGGGGGATCGGGCCCGGAGGTTCCACGTGGAACGTCGGCTCATGGCGCTCTGCGGAACCAGCGGCGCACGGTGGCGACGAAGGCTGCATCGGCGCGCCGCGAGAGCAGCTCGAGGGGCGAGTGCCCGCGCCCTGCCGCCACCGCGAACACCCAGGCCAGGGCTGCCGCCGTGATCAGGAAGTTGGGCCAGGCGTTCATGGGCCACTGCCCCGCCCAGGACAGCTCCAGATCGTGGAAGGGGAACAGGTAGCGGATGGGCCAGGAGGCGCCGTCAGGGCCCCGCGCACCCACCAGATCGCAGAGCAGGTGCAGGTGGAAGCTGCCCAGCACCAGCAGGGCGGTGCGGGCGCGCTTCCGCGCGACGGCGACGGCCCCGAGCAGGAGCGCGAACCCGAAGGGCAGGTTGTGAGCCAGCATGTGGTGGTAGCTGGTCCACAGGTACAGGGGCTGCTCGCTGTCGCGGGTGGCCAGCTCCGCCACGATGCCCAGGCCGTCGATGTCGGGCAGCACCCCGGCCAAGGTGACCAGGGCGCGGTCGCGCCTGTCCAGGGGGGTGGCCGTGGCCGCGCCCCAGCCCAGCAGGAGGTGGGTGACGGGGTTCATGCGCGCCGATTGTAGCGTGCCGCTGGTCAGTCTTCCGACCCGCTGTCCTCGCTGCGGGCTCTGGGCTGGGTGCCGCTGCAGCCGCCGGTGCCCAGCTGGGCGGCGGCCATGCGGGTGCGCACCTGGGGCGGGGCGTACGCCGAGGCCAGGTGGGATCCGTCGCAGAACTGGCCGTCCCGCGAGTGCCCGCAGAGGCACCAGGTCTTGCCGCGCGGTGGTGGCTGGCCGGGGCCGGAGGGCTTCCTGGATGAAGGATCGCGCATGGGTGCTCCTGCAGGGGTCGGCCCGAACATGGACACCCGGGCCTCCGCGCAAAGTCGCTCCAGTGCGTTCTCGTAGGCTGACTCACCGCGCGGCGAGGCCCGGCCGTGCCGTGCGGTGAGTCAGCCTATTCGCTGATCTGCACCCACACCGGGCGCGCGCCCACCTCGATCTCCAGCACGCCGTCCGCCAGGGGGACCGTGGCCGAGCCCGGCTCGTAGGTCGCGGCCTGGACCTCCTGGCCGCTGTCCGCGGTGGGCATGGACTCCCAGACCGTCACCTCGTCGCCCGCCAGGTCCTCCAGGGTGAAGACCCGGGGGGTGCTGTCCAGCGCGCCGCCGGCCTCGTAGTCGTCCAGCGAGCCCGGATCGTAGGCCAGCAGGTACAGCTCACCGCCCTCGCGCAGGGGCAGGCGGTAGGCGTAGCGCCCTTCGTCTTCGCCCTCGGCGATGGCCTCGATGCCTTCCACGTCCACCCCGGCGAACCACCCGGTCATGGAGCGGTAGGCGTACCAGGCCAGGCGCTGGTAGCCCTCGTCGGGGTGGATGAACTGGATGCCGTCGAAGTAGGGGCAGGTCTCCACCGGCATGTCGATCTCGCCGTGCAGCACGGAGCGCCCGTCGCGCACCAGGGTGGCCAGCTGCACCAGCAGCACCTGCCGCGCCTGGCTGCGCTCCGAGGCGTTCTCGTCCTCGCAGCGGTTGTCGGGCTTGTACAGGGAGCTGATGCCGATCTCGCTGATCCAGATGGGCGTGCCCTCCGGCAGGGCGGCGGCCACGCGCTCCAGCTGGTCCACCATCAGCCGCGTGTCGAGATCCTCCGGGTGCATGTGGAGGCCGATCTCGTCGAAGAGGTCGTCGCCCAGGCGCTCGATGACTCCCAGGAAGAAGTCCCAGCAGGGCTCCACCGTAGAAGAGCGCCAGCTCAAGCCCCCGTAGGCGAAGCGGGTCTGGGGCGCCACCTCGGCCGCCGCGTGCTGGGCCAGGCGCAGGGCGTCGGCGTAGACCTGCGCCGAGTAGCCGTGGATCAGCTGGTCGGCGAAGATGTCGGGCTCGTTGCCGAACTGGTACAGCTGCAGCGGGCAGGCGCGGATGGCCGCCTGCGCGCTCTCGGATGGCGGCTCGGTGATGGCCTCGTTCACCTGGAAGATCTCGTCGCCGTCGTAGCGCTCCAGCAGCTCCTCCATGAAGACCCGGTAGCCTTCTGGATCGGGCAGGTAGCCGTCGGTGCGCACCTCGGCGCGGGTGGCCGGGCCGGTGGTGGGCAGCAGGTAGATGTCGTTGGCGCAGGCCAGCTCCACCACTGCGTCGGTGCGGGAGAAGTCCAGCCAGCTCAGCTCGCGCTCGGGGTCGATCATGAACCAGGAGAAGGAGACGTAGCCCTGGTCGTGCACCCGGCTGGCGCCCATGCCCAGCTCCAGCATCTGGGCGATGTTGCCCTCCTCGATCTCCACCAGCACCTGCTCCAGGCTCTTCTCGCTGTCTTCATGGGCGTTCAGGCCGTTGAACAGCCCGAAGGGGGAGGGCAGGCGCAGCTCCGGTTCTGGGGGCTCGCCCGTGTCGGGCTGCCGCGAGTCCTCGTTGTCCTCGCGGGAGCTGTCGTCGCTGTCGAGGATCTCGCTGTCGCGCTGCGCGTCCGTGGGCTCGCTGTTGGTGGGCTCGGCGTGTCTGCAGGTGCAGCCGGCGAGCAGCAGCGGGACCAGGGCGAGGCGGAACATCGTCCCAGTGCAGCACGGCCTGCGCGCAGCGTCAACGGGATTCGCTGGGCGCTACTCCAGCGCTGTCGCCGTGAACTCGACGGTGAGCAGGCAGGGGAAGCTGCCGCTCAGCATCACCTCGGCGGTGCCGCAGTCGGCGCCATCGCAGTCGGCGGTGGCGGCCTGAGTGCCGGCCATGGCTACCTCGGAGCTCAGGCTGCCCTGGGCGCTGGCCACCACCGTGACCAGGGTCTCCAGGCCGTACTTGGCCAGGTCGGCCTCGTCCACCCAGCGCTCCGTGCAGCTGAAGTCCATGCCCGTCAGCGTGCACGTGAAGGGGTCCGAGCCGTCGGTGCTCGCGATGACGAAGCTGTCGGGGCCGGCCTTGGTCACCTCGAACTCGCCGTCCTCCTGCACGCCGGAGCCGTCGTCCAGGCCGCAGCTGTCCTCGATGACGTCGCCCTCCTCGTACAGCCAGGTGCCGGTGGCCGGCATGAAGTCAGGGTCCGTGTCGGCGTCGGTGTCGGCGTCGGCATCGCTGTCGGTGTCAGCGTCCGAGTCGGTGTCGGTGTCGCCCTCGGGGGTGGACGAGTCCTTGTCGGGGGGCGGGCAGGCGGTGAGCAGGCAGGTCAGGCCCAGGATGAGCAGAGAGCGGGTCATGGTCTCCTCCTTGTCCATGATGGGACACCGGGGAGGGTACCGGCAGACACTCGCCCTGCCAAGCGTTCGTTCAACCGGTGGAATCCATGCGTCCCACGCGGAATGCGCGCGCCACGACGTCGCCGATGTCGTAGTAGTGCCGGTCGCCGCTGGAGTAGATGAGTGGATCGATCTCGCGGATGTCGGGGCGGCCCTGCTCGTCGAGCACGGCTTCGTCCACCTTCACGTCCAGGATCTCCCCCACGTACTGGGTGTGCAGGCCCAGCTCGTGGGTGTGCAGCAGGCGGCACTCCAGCACCACGGGGAATTCGGCCACGGCGGGCGCGTCCACGTGCTCGGCGGGCACGGCGGTGAGCCCGGTGGCGGCGAACTTGTCGCCCTCGCGACCTGAGTAGATGCCGGCATGGTCGGCCTGCCGAGCCTGGCTCGCCGACGGGATGTTCACGGTGAAGGCCCTGCGCCGGGCGATGTTGCCGTGGGTGAGGGTGGCGGCACGGAAGCTCACCGCGACGCAGGGCGGCCTGGAGCAGCAGATGCCCGACCAGCTGGCGGTGGCGATGTTGGGCGTGCCGTCCTGGTTGCTGCTGCCGATGACGAAGACCGGGTGGGGGAATACCATGGTCTTGGGGCCGAGAGAGCGCTTGCTCATGGGGTCTCCTGGTGGAGCACGGCGGAGGAGCCTGCGCTGGCGGGGACGAGCCGGCCGCCGAAGGCGATGCGGCCCGCGGCTGGCAAGGCGTAGAGCAGGTGGACCTTGTCGGGGGGCCGGCCGATGGCCTCGGCCATGGCCGCAGTGAGCGCCTCCGCCTGGGCCTGGCGCTCGGGACCCTCGGGCGGCGAGGCTAAGAGCAGGGTGACGAAGACGGGCTCGGCGCCCGAGGGTGGGCTGCCGCCGTCTTCGGCGTAGCAGGCGCGCTTCAACTGGCGCAGCCGCACCCAGCACGCTCCCTCGCGGCCGGGTGTGAGGATGGCCGCGGCGCGGGTGGCCAGGCGCTGGGCCAGCTGGTGCTCGCCGTCGAGGGGCGCGCGACCCACGATCTCCACATCGATGATGGGCATGGTCACTCCTGTGTGATGTGAGTCTCTTGGCTCGGCGGCGGCCTCGGGTCAACCCTCCGGCAGGGGTGTCGACCCCCCAACACGCCCATGGCGCGCCCCCATGCGGCCGCTGCGCGGTCCAGTGTACGCGTAGTGGACGCAGGTGTTGACGCACGCTGCTAGGAGCGCTCGGGAAAGAGGCGGCAAGCCTGCCGCCGGTTCATGTCGTAGCG
>CAZEJJ010000191.1:0-13988 GCA_964512185.1 uncultured Enterobacterales bacterium
GACATGAACCGGCGGCAGGCTTGCCGCCTCTTTCCCGAGGGCTCCTAGGAGCCTGAAGGCACCGGCGTCACGGATCCCTGCATTCGCAGGGTCCGCGCCGCCTACGCCCTGCAGGCTCCTAGCCGGCCAGCGGCTCCCGACACCCACGCCTCCCGAGGCGTGGGTGTCGTGCTTCTGGGGCCCGGCCCAGCCAGGCGGCTCCCGGGACAAAGCCCAGATCGCACGTTCTTCAACCCATAAGAGCGACAGCATCCGCATGGCACAACCGTTGCAAGGTGCAGGGTCAACCCCAAACTGGAGTGCAACCATGTCCCGCATCGCCGCCGCCACGCTGACCGCCCTCTCCTTCGGCCTGCTGGCCCCCCTGGCCGGCTGCGACGATCCCATCGAGGGATTCACCCCCGACGTGGTGGTGGAGGCCTTCGAGTGCGAGGGCAGCGCCTACGGCAAGTCCATGGACACCGCCAGCCCTGAACCCACCGAGGTATGGGCGGAGGTCGACGGGGCCGACATCGTGATGCACCTGGACAACCTGGACGCCAATTGCTGCCCCAGCCCCGACGCCGATGTGAACATCTCCGGCTCCGACATCACGGTGCTGTTCGAGGACGTCACCGACAACAATCCCTGCGACTGCACCTGCATCACCGACTTCACGGTGACCATCGAGAGCGTGGATCAGGGCAGCTACACGGTGGATGTGCAGTACAACAGCAGCAGCATCGGCACGGTGGACGTCGAGGTATAGGAGCCTGTAGAGCGCAGGCGCAGGGCCAGCGCAGGACTCACGCGTTCTTGACCTGCGCGATCCCCACGGCACGAAGTGCGCGATGGCCGATGGGTCATCCAGGACGTCGACCACGTCATCACAGGCCGGTTCAGCACCCTGGCAGGGGATCCGATGAGCCTGATGAGCTGCCAGGAGAGTGCCCCCGGACCTAGCGCCGCGGACGCGCTCGACTGCCATCAGGCATCGCGAGCCCCCGAGGAAGCATGGCCGAGCAGAAGACCGTTCAAGCCCAGGCACCGAAGCCTCCACCCGTGGTCGTCGACGACGCGGGCAGCATGGTGCAGGACCTGGTCTTGCTCGGCGCCATCAGCTCGCACCTGGCCCGCGGTGAGCCACCGCGCGAGGTGCTGCAGCGCTGCCTGTCCCTGGTGTGCCGGATCACGGGGGCTGCGTCGGCCTGGCTGCTGGTGGACGGGACTGTCATCGACGCCATGGGACACAGCCTGGAGCGCTCCCTGGGCCAGGTAGATCTGGACGACAGCACGCGGCTGGTGTCCCAGGGCGACATCGCCGAGCGCATCCGCGACTGGGAGGGCTCCTCCACGCCGGTGGTGTCGCTGGAAGGGGCCAGCATGGTGGTGCCCTGTGCGCGGGGCGGCCTGATGCTGCTGGAGCCGTCGTGCGGCGCCCTGTCCGACGACGGCCGCGTGGCCATGCTGCACGCCCTGGGCGATCTCGCAGCGGGCATGGCGCAGCTGGCCGCGGAGAGAGCCGTGGCGGAGCGGAGGGCCACCGCCCTGGAGCTGACCCGTGGGAGGCTCCGGGAGCAGAACCTTCTCCTGCGCGAACTTGCCGTGGTGGACGAGCTCACCGGCCTGCACAACCGGCGCTTCTTCGATGCCCGCCTGCAATACGAACTGGACCGCTTTGGGCGATACGGAGTATCGTTGTCGCTGATCATCTTCGACATCGACCACTTCAAGCGCATCAACGATCGCTACGGCCACCCTGCCGGAGACGAGGTCCTCAAGCGTCTCGCCATCATCTGCAAGCAGCTGGTTCGCAGAGTCGACCTGCTGGCACGCATCGGCGGAGAGGAATTCGCATTGCTCATGCCCAACACCGAGGAGCCAGGCGCGGAGACGGTCGCCCAGCGGCTGCGTATGCGCATCGAGCAAGCGGTGCTGATCATCGCCGAAGAGCGCCTGCACATCACCGTCTCCGGCGGCCTGGCCTCGGTCAGATCCGGCTGGGCCGGTGACCCCGCACAGCTGTTCCGCGCCGCCGACCAGGCGCTGTACCGGGCCAAGATGGAGGGGAGGAACAGGGTGGTGGTAGCCAGGGGCACTTCATGACCTCCCCCCAGGACGAATTCCACAAGCGCATCATCGAGTCCCGGCTGGCCAGGGCAGATGATCTGGGCGTCTTCCCCGCCGCGGCCATCCGGATCTTGCGCGTGGTGGATGATCCCCGCACCAACCTGGTGGATCTGGAAAAGGCCGTCGCCCTGGACCCGGTGCTCATGGCCCAGGTCCTCAAGGTGGCCAACTCCGCCTACTTCGGCCTGGCCCGCACCGTGGGCAGCCTGCGCCAGGCGCTGTTCGTGCTGGGCTTCCGCACGGTGCGCAGCATGGCCCTGTCGCTGGCAGCCATGACCATGGGCTCCTCCGAGCGCCCCTGGCGCCGTCGGGTCTGGCGGCGCTCCATCCGCTCCTGCCACGCCATGCGGCAGCTGGGCGAGCACATCCACTGGGACGACTTCGCCGACCCCTTCGCCGTAGGCCTGCTGCACAAGATGGGCATGCTGCTGCTGCTGGTCATCGAGGACAAAGCCTACAGCGACGCCCTCGACCGGCATCGTTGGGGCTCCCCGGAGCTGTTGCAGGCTGAAGAGCACTTCTTCGGCTTCGACCACGTGCAGATCGGCGCCGCCTGCCTGGAGCGCTGGAACCTGCCCGAAGACGTGTGCCTGGCCGTGCGCTACCAGGAAAACCCGGGCGAGCTGCCCGACAACGAGTCCGCCCGTCAGCTGGCGGACATGCTGTGGCTTGCCACCCGCCTGGAGCGCCGCCTGGCCACCCAAGAGGGCGCCGACACGGTGGCCGAAGCCCTGGCGGGCACCGACGCCGCCGTCCGCTCCGGCATCACCGTGGCCATGCTGGTCAACACCGCCGTGGCGGTGCGCCGCGAAGACGACGACCTGTTCAATCTCTGATCAGGTGGGGCTCACCCGCTGTCGGCGCGGACCCCAGTGGCCCGGTCCGTCAGCGAAGCGCCCGGGCACGGTGTGGCCGCAGGCGGCACAAGCTGCGCCTCGCAGCCCCCAGGCGCCCAGCTGGTAGCCACGACGCTCGATCAGCAGCGTCCCGCAGGAGGGACACCAGGTGCTGCCGCCCTCCTGGTCGCGCACGTTGCCCAGGTAGACGTAGTCGAGGCCAGCCTGCCGGGCGATCCGGCGCGCCCGCCGCAGCGTGGCCACCGGCGTGCGCGGCTTTTCCTGCATGCGCCAGGCCGGGTGGAAGGCCGAGAAGTGCAGCGGCACCTCGGAGCCCAGCTCCAAGGCCACGAAGCCGCACAGGGCCTCCAGCTCGGCGGCCGAGTCGTTCTCGCCCGGCACCAGCAGGGTGGTGATCTCCAGGTGGACCCGGGTCTCGCGGGCCAGATGGCGCAGGGTATCGAGCACCGGCTGCAGGCTGGCGCCACAGAGCCGCTGGTAGAAGTCCTCGGAGAACGCCTTGAGGTCGATGTTCGCGGCATCCATCACGCCGAAGAACTCCTCCCGCGGTCCCTCGCTGATGTACCCGGCGCTCACCGCCACGGTGTACACGCCCCGCTCGTGGCAGGCCCGCGCGGCGTCGATGGCGTACTCGGCGAAGATGATGGGCTCGTTGTAGGTGAAGGCCACGCTGGCGCAGTCGTGGCTGGCGGCGCTGGCCGCGATGGCCTGAGGGGAGGCCGCGGCCTGCAGGCGATCCGCTTCGCGGGCCCGGGACAGATCCCAGTTCTGGCAGAAGCGGCAGCCCAGGTTGCAGCCAGCGGTGCCAAACGACAGCACCGGCGTGCCCGGCAGGAAGTGGTACAGCGGCTTCTTCTCGATGGGATCGATGCAGAAGCCCGAGGAGCGCCCGTAGGTGTCCAGCTCCACGCCCTGCTCGCCAGCCACCCGCACGAAGCAGAAGCCCCGCTGGCCAGGGCGCAGCGTGCAGGCGCGCGGACAGAGCTCACAGCGGAAGCGGGGCTGACCGTCCGGAGACTGCGACCGCCGCCACCAGCGGCCAGGATGCGGCCCTTGCTGACTGGAACCCATGGTGAACCCCGGGTGTCCCGGTTCGTGCACACCGTAGCGCGAGCGCACGGTGACGTCACCGGCGCCCCGTCGCTGTCGTGATACGACAGCCCGCATCATCAGCTCCTCCCCGAGGCTCCCTTTGCGCGCCCTCCTCCTCCCCGCCGCCACGCTCCTGCTGGCCGGCGCCGCCTTGGCCCAGCCCTCCGCCAACCCCGAGCCCACCCCGCCTCCCTCGCGAGCCCCCCAGGGCGACGCCGTGGAGCGGGCCCTGGTCACCGAGATGGAGCGCGCCACCCAGGCCTTCGCCGAAGCCGGCGAGCCACCGTACTACCTGGCGCTGGCCGTCGAGAACCGACAGGCCACCCGGGTGGCCGCCACGGCCGGCACCCTGATGGACAGCGACAGCACCCGCGAAGCCTTCCTCGACGTGGAGGTGCGCGTGGGCACGCCCGAGCTCGACTCCACCCACCCCCTGCGCGGCATGAGCTCGCTGCGCAACGAGGGCCGCCGGCGCGTGCGCCTGCCCATCGAAGAGCAGCCCAGCTACCCCCTGCACCACGCGGTGTGGAAGGAGCTCGACGCCCGCTGGCGCAACGCCGTAGAGCGCATCGTGGTGGTGCGCGCCAACCAGAACGTCAAGGTGGAAGAAGAGATGGTGGCCCCCGACTTCGAGCTCCGGGAGCCGGTGAACTATCACCAGCACATGCACTTCCACCAGGTGGACGTGCCCGCCTGGGAAGAGCGCCTGCGCCAGGTCTCCCTGCGCCTGGACGACAGCCCCCAGGTGCACGGCAGCCGCGCCGTGATCGAGCTGGAGAACCTGCGCGAGACCTTCGTAGACTCCGAGGGCAGCCGCCTGGTGCACGGTGGCAGCTGGGTCCGCGTGGCGCTCTCGGCCCAGGCCACCGCCGAGGACGGAGACGAGCTCTCCGTCAGCCGCATCTTGAGCTTCCGCGGCGTGGAGCGCCTGCCCGACGAAGCCGCCTTGAACGCCCTGGCAGACGAAGCGCGCGACCTGCTGGAGGCCCGGCTGGCCGCGCCCAGGGCCGAGCCCTACACCGGCCCCGTGCTGCTGGACGGCAAGGCCGCCGCCGTCTTCTTCCACGAGGTCTTCGGCCACCGCGTCGAGGGCCATCGCCAGAAGCTCGACGACGAGGGCAAGACCTTCCTGGAGTACGTGGGCCGCCCCATCCTGCCCGACTTCCTGGATGTCTACGACGATCCCACCATCGCCCACCTGGCGGGCGAGGATCTCAACGGCCACTACGCCTACGACGACGAGGGCGTGGCCGCCCAGCGCGCGATCCTGGTGGAGGACGGCATCTTCCTGGGCTTCCTGATGGGCCGCTCACCGCTGCCCGAGTTCCAGCACAGCAACGGCCACGGTCGCCGCAGCACCGGTCGGGCCCCCACCTCCCGCATGGGCAACACCATCGTCGAGGCCAACCAGACAGTGCCCCGCGACCGTATGCGCGCCATGCTCGTCGAGGAGGCGCGCGCAGCGGGCCTGCCCTACGGGCTGTACGTCGAGGAGATCGCCGGCGGCTTCACCATGACCGGCCGGGTCATCCCCAACGCCTTCAACGTGCGGGCCATCACCACCTGGAAGATCTACACAGACGGGCGCCCCGACGAGCTGGTGCGAGGCATCGACATGGTGGGCACGCCCCTGGTGGCCTTCGGAAACATCGCCGCCGCGGGCGACGACATGCGCGTGTTCAATGGCACCTGCGGCGCCGAGTCCGGCTGGGTGCCGGTGAGCGCCGTGAGCCCCTCGCTGCTCATCCGCGGCGCGGAGTTCCAGCTCAAGGAGAAGGGCGAAGACCGCCCGCCGCTGCTTCCCAAGCCCCAGACTCCGGAGCGACAGCCACAGGCCTCGGCCAGCCTGGGAGGTGCGCCATGACCCGCAGCAGGCGACCGAACCCCGAATCTACTGCGGCCCAGCAGCCCCTACTGCGGCTGGTCCTGCTCGCAGCGTTCTCGGTCAACGTGTTGAAAACGCGCCTCTCTCACCCACTACTTCGCAGAACCACCCTCGCTACGCGTCTGCTGGCCCTCGCTACGATCCGGGCCGGCCGCCTGGCGGCGGCCTGTCCTGTCGCCTGCTGCCGCCCTGGTCTCCCCGCCCTGCTGCTCATGCTGGCCCTGCCCGCAGCCGCCCAGGATCCCGGTTCGCCCAACCCGGAGCAGCTGGTCCAGGCGCTGGCCTCCAAGGTGGACCTCCACGAGCAACAGCTCATGTTGCCCGACGCCCCGCCGGTCTACCACCTGCGCTACCACCTCATGCAGCTGCAGCAGGCCCAGGCCCGCGCCAGCTTCGGCAACCTGCTCTCCTCCGATGCCTCACCGATGAACGTGCTGGGGGTCGAGGTGCGCGTGGGCAGCGCCGCCTTCGACAACACCGGCTACGGCGGCTGGGAGAGCGGCTTCGGCCGCCGGGGGCTGCCCGACGAGCTCTCCCTGCGCAGCCTGGACCTGGCCAGCTGGCGCCTCACGGACAGCAGCTACAAAGAAGCTGTGGAGCAGTTCGCCCGCAAGCAGGCGGCCTTCTCCCCCCCCCCGGATCATCCCGGTGACTACCAGCTGGGGCTGCACGCCGCCGGGGGGAGCATCAGCCAGCCCTCGCTGGAGCAGGAGCAGCTCGCGCGGCTGGCTCGCCAGCTCTCCGCCGCCTTCCCCACCGACGGCTCCCTGGAGCTGGGCACCGTCATCGCCGCCTGGGAGGCCGGCACCGCCACCGTGGTGGACAGCGAGGGCAGCGCCCTGCACCGGCCCCACGCTGAAGTGGTGCTGCGCGCCATGGCCCACGCCCGCAGCGAGGACGGCGCGCTCATCTCGGATCACCGCAGCTGGCTGCTGCGCGACCCCTCCCAGCTGCCCACGGAGGACGAGCTGGTGACCTCCGTGCGCGAGCTGGCGGCCTCGCTGCAGGGCTGGGCCCAGGCAGAGCCCCTCGAGGACGAGTACGTGGGGCCGGTCATCTTCGAGGACCAGGCCGCTGTGGAGCTGTTCCGCACCCTCCTGGTCCCCCAGCTCGAGGGCACCCCTCCCCCCGTCCCCTTCGAGGCCCGCTTCGGGCCGCTGGGCTCGGGCTTTGGCCTGGCGGACGACGGCACCACGGGAGCACGGCTTGGCCGGCGCGTGCTGCCCGAGGGCTGGACCGCGGTGGACGATCCGCAGCGTCTGCCCGAGCACCCCGCCAGCTTCACCCACGATCAAGAAGGCACCCCCGCCCAGGCCGTCGAGCTGGTGACCGGCGGGATCGTGCGCACCGTGCTCATGTCGCGGGTGCCCCGCAAGGATCTGCCCGGCAGCAACGGGCACGCCCGGGGCAGCCTGGGCAGCCGCTTCGCCGGCCGCGTGGCCATGCTCGAGGTGCAGCCCAATCGAGCCCTGAGCGAGCGCCGTGTGCTGCGCAAGGGCCTTGAGCTGGCCGCCGCCTACGGGCACGACCACGTCATCCTGGTGCGCCGCTTCCAGGACGACACGGTGCGCGCCCAGGATCGCACGGGCGGGGCCATGTCCTTCATGGGCAGCGACGCCCTGCAGCTCCCCCTGCCCCTGGCCCTGGTCCGCGTCTACGCCGATGGGCATGAAGAACCCCTGCGAGGCGCAGCCTTCGTCAACGTCCAGCGATGGGCCCTGCGCGACATCGCGGCGGCAGGTCCCCAGGTGCGAGGCAGCTTCCTCGCGCCCTTCGATCCCGGCGGCACCAGCTTCTCCCCCGTGGTGGGCATGCCCACCTGGCTGTCCGTGCCCCAGGTACTCGTAGAGGAGCTGGAGCTGGTCCCGGTGGCGGGCGACCCCCGCGATCTGCCCGTGGTGGCCGCTCCGGGCACATGAGCACCCCGCTGCCTACCCTGGTGCTCATGCCGGGCCTGGACGGCACCGGTGAGCTCTTCGCCCCGTTCCAGAGCCTGCTGGAGGCCGACGAGCGCTCCGTGGTCATGAGCTACCCGCGCCAGGAGCCCCTGGGCTACGACGCACTAGAAGAGCGTGTTCGCGCCGCGCTGCCCTCCCAGGGCCCCTTCCTGGTGCTGGCCCAGAGCTTCTCGGGCCCCCTGGCCATCCGCCTGGCGGCGCGCCCTCCCGCGGGCATGCTGGGCCTGGCGCTGGTGGCCACCTTCGCGCACCCACCCCGCCCCTGGCCCATCTGGCTGGCGAGGCTCCTGCTGCCCGCGATCCTCCGGCTGCCTCCATGGGGCTTCGTGCTGCGGGCGCTGTTGCTGGGCTCCCGGGCCGAGGCGCCCCTGGTGCGCAAGCTGCAGACCACCATCCGCAGCGTGCACCCGCGGGTGCTCACCGCCCGCCTGCTGCAGGCGCTGTCGGTAGACGAACGCCAGGCCCTGGCCAGCTGCCAGCTACCGGTGCTCTACGTGGCCGCGCGGCACGATCGGCTCGTGCCCGCCCGGGTGGGGCACGAGCTGCAGGGGCTGCTCCCCAGCCTGCAGCGCGTGGAGCTGGAGGCGCCCCACATGCCGGTGCAGACCCAGCCGCCGGAGGTGCTCGCCGCCCTGCGCGCCTGGTGGGAGCAGACCGACCGCTGACAGCTGGCCCCGATCGCCAGCTGCGGGCTATCGTCTAAGCCCCCCGAGGAGGCCCCCCATGGTGACCCCCGCCGGCCGCGACGCCACGCACCTGTCCGCCCGTGAGCGCGAGACCCGCCTGATCGTCTACGACAACCAGCAATTCGACCAGCACGACCCGGGCTGGGGCCACCCCGAGTGCCAGGAGCGCCTCGAAGCCATCCGCACGGCGCTGGCTCCCTACCGCTGGCCTGTGCGCCCCGGCCGCTACGCCACCCGGCAGGAGCTGGAGCGGGTGCACACCGATGCCTACATCGATCTCATCATGTCGGTGCAGGGCCAGTCCGCCCAGGTGGATCCCGACACCGGCACCTCGCCCGGCTCCGTGGATGCGGCCCTCATCGCAGTTGGCTCCGCGGTGGAAGCCGCCGAGCTCACCGCCGCCGGCCGCAACTGCTTCGTCACCTGCCGCCCCCCCGGCCACCACGCCACCCCCGACCGCGGCATGGGCTTCTGCCTGTTCAACAACGCCGCCGCCGCCGCCGCCCACCTGGCGTGGATGGGCTACCGGGTAGCCATCATCGACCCGGACGTGCACCACGGCAACGGCACCCAGGACATCTTCTACGACAGCGCCCAGGTGCTCTACGTCTCCACGCATCGCTGGCCCTTCTACCCGGGCAGCGGCGGGGTCGACGAGATCGGCTCGGGGGCGGGCCGAGGCGCCACCTTCAACGTGCCCCTGCCCGCCGGCGCCGACGACGGGCTCTACCTGTCCGCCCTGGGGCGCCTGATCCTGCCGGCCCTGCAGCGCTTCGCCCCCCAGGTCTGCATCATCTCCGCGGGCTTCGACGCCATGGAAGGCGATCTGCTCGGAGGCATGAACCTCACCCGCGAAGGCCTCGCGGTCATCGGCCACGCCATCGCCAGCCGCTGGCCTACCATGGCCGTGCTCGAAGGCGGCTACAACACCCAGCGCCTGGGCGGTGACGCGGCGGTGCTGGCCAACGCCCTGGCCGGGGCGCCCGCCCCTGACGTGGCCGTGCGCCTCTCACCGGCCTGGGATCAGCGCCTGCTCAGCTGGTCCCACCCGCTGCTGGGAACCTGAATTCCCGTTGCGCCCATTCGTCATGCTCGCGCTGGTCGGTGGCTGCCACAAGGCGCCACCCCTTGTCTGGGCCGCGCCAGCGCACACCGGACTCCCCGCGGCGAGCTGTCGGCCAACCTCCGACGCCGAGCTGGCCAGCGCCGTGGTCACAGGCCTGGAGCTGGACGCTCACCAGCTGGACGCCCTGTTTCCAGAGCTGGAGCTCCAGCAGGGCTGGGTGGCGCGGGCCGAGCTGCGCGCCGAGCAGGCGCTGGTCTGCGAGGGTCTGTTGGTGCTCCAGGATCCCGAGCTGCGCCTCTGGAACCGCCGCGGTGAGCAGCTCGACGTGGCCCTGGTGACCGGCGTGCTGGTGCACCCCCGCATGATCATGGCCCTGGAGCGCGAGCAGCTGCAGGTGCAGCCCCCCGAGGGCGCCTGGCTGGCCCGGGATCGCAAGCTGATGACCCACCACGGCTACGTGGTGGTGGGGCGCGTGGAGGAGCGATGAGCGACAGGATCCTGACCCGAGTGCTGGCACAGGCGGGCGAGGGCGACCTGCTCGAGGTGCTTGGCGAGGGCCTGAGCCGCACGGACCTACAGAGCCTCCTGCTGGAGGTCTATCGGCGCCGCACGGCGGCCTTGGCCGCCGCCGATGTGGCGCGCCAGTTCAACGACAACCGCTTCGTGCAGCCCTCCCAGGTGGAGCCCGCTCGACTGTTGGCCTTCGACCAGCTGGCCTTCTCCCTCCTGCCCGCCGGCTTCTCACCCCTCGAGCTGGCCCCGGTGTGCCCGCTGGGCACCAGCTCGGTCCTGGCTCCGGTGGACCAGAACCTGGTGCTCAGCACCGCGCGCAACACCGAGGTGGTGGCCGACCCCACCGGTCCCCTCGCCCTGGAGAGCGCCCGGCGCCGGAGGCACCTGCTGTCCGCCGCGCCCCGCAGCGCCGAGCCCGTGCACCTGGCCAGCAGCCACAGAGCACTGCGCACCCAGACCTTCAGCGGTCCCGCCTCGGTGGCCCACTTCCGCCTGCTGGCCCTGTGCAGCGCCGGTCGCCACCAGGGCGGGCTGCGCTTCGAGCTGCAGGTGCTGCACACACAGCTGGACTACTACCTCCGCCTGCTGGCCCGCATCGACACCCAGGGCCTGGAGCACCGCGGCCTGCGCATCCAGGTGCAGCCGGAGGATCCCCAGCTGGGCCCTGACCTGCGCGACGCCCTGGTGCGGCCCCTGTCCGCTCGCCACCCCCAGGTGGACTGGCAGGTGGCCTCCGCCGGCGATGGCCCGGAGAGCTACTTCGACCTGCTGCGCGTGAAGATCCACGCCCGCACTCCCGACGGTCAGGAGCTGCACCTGGTGGACCTGTGCTTCACCGACTGGACCCAGCAGCTGCTGGCCAACCGCAAGGAGCGCCTGCTCACCAGTGGGCTGGGGACCGAGAGGCTGTTGAGCGCGTATCGGGCACGGTGACGCGGTCCCTACATCCATAGGGATACGGCGCGGAGTCTGTAGGGGAGCAGTTCCTCTGCTCCCCAACCCAGGACACCCACGTCACCGCCCAGACGACGCCGACATTTCAGCGGTTGCGAGGAGCCGAGGTTCGGGAGCCGTGACGGACCGGGGTCAACCCATCCCCTGCAGGTTCGTCGCCACCATCCGTTGGCGGGGGCAGGTCTTCGGGCACGACGACCTCGTCGTCATCGTCGAGATAGCCGAGGGCCTTCAGCGCGGCGGCGGTCTCGGGATCGTAGCCCTGCAGCGAGCGGCCCTGGGCCGGGGGCTCGGGGGCCACACCGTAGGTCAAGGTCATGCGCAGGCCGCCCACGCTGCCGCGCAGCAGCCGGCGGGTCCGCCCGTCGGCCCCGGGCACGGGCTCGTCCGGGTCCATGCTCAGCTCGGTGAGATCGTCGCCGCGACGAAGCTCCATGACCAGGCCAGCAGCGGCCTCCTGCGCATCCAGGGTGGGCACCACGAAGACCTCGCGGGTGCCCGAGTGGCCGTGCTCCCACACTGCCCGCGCGGTCTCACCTTCCCAGCTGACGCTGGCCTTGGACTTGAGGGTGGCGTCTTCGCCCACCCAGGCGGTCTTCACACCGCCCGGCACGTGCAGCACCACCTGGAGATCGTGCTGGCCGGAGACACGGTCGGGCCGCAGGCGGAAGGCCAGGTGCGAGGGGCGACCCAGCGCCACACCGACGGCCTGGCGCAGCGCGGGCAGATCGCCCTGGCGCCGCTCGCGGGCCAGGTCGCTCAGCTCGCCGGGGTCGGCCTGCAGATCGTAGACCTCTTCTCTTCCGGCCTTGGTGGCGTACTTGAGCTGCTCGTCCAGCACACCCCACTGCTCGTCGCCGTACAGCGGGCGACCGAAGCCGTGCAGCCGCTCCGCGAAGGCCTGGGCCGCCGCCGCGTCTCCGGCGGCCAGGGGTACCAGGGAGCGGCCGGTGATGGTGGAGTCGCCGGGCACCCCCAGGAGCTCCAGCAGGGTGGGGGTCAGGTCCTGCAGGCTGACGGGCTGTTGCACGCGGCCGGGGCTCAGGCCCGGAGCCGCGATGGCGAGCGGCACCGCCAGCAGCTCTTCGTACAGGGTGTGGCCGTGCTCGAACCCACCGTGCTCCCAGAACTCCTCGCCGTGGTCCGAGAAGAACACCGCCACGTCCTGCGGACCCAGCTGGTCGAGCACATCGGCCACCTGGTCGTCCAGGTAGCGGATGGAGCTGTCGTAGCGGTCCTGCACGTACTGGCGGGCCTGCTTCTTGCCCTTGCCCTTGGAGGAGGAGAGCACATCGCCCCGCAGGAAGGACCCCGCCAGGCCAGCGGGTACCTGCTGGGCCCACAGCTTACGATAGCGCCGCGGCTCGGTGTAGGGCAGGTGGGTATCCATGAGGTGCAGCATGGCCACGGCGGGCCGGTCGCGGTGCACCTGGAGCCAGTCTTCGAGGCGCTCCACCTGGTCGTCGGCCCGGGGCCAGTTCTCTACGAAGTGGTGGCTCCAGCTCTCGGCCATCTCGAAGTTGGCGCTCAGGTAGACGTTGCCCACGAAGGCCGCCGAGCAGTAGCCAGCCCGACCGAGCCGCTCCGGCAGCGAAGGCCACACACCCCAGAACTCGGGCTCCGCTCCCAGCAGGGTGGCGCGCGCTGCGGGCAGGGTCCACGGGGCGGGGGTGCGGGCGTCCTCGAACACGGTGGCGCCCTGAGCCCAGGCCGCCAGCCGCGGAGTGGTCGCGCGCTCGTAGCCATACAGGCTCATGCGATCGCGCCGCAGCGTGTCCACGAAGACCAGCAGCACCCGCCGCGGATCCGCCTGGGGGGTGTAGAGAGTGGGCTCTCCCACGAAGACATAGTCGTAGGTGGCGTCGGGCCCTGGCTCCGTACGCAGGCTCAGATCTACCTGCTGGCCGGCCCAGGGGGTGAGATCCACCACCTGTGGCGCGAACTCTCCGGACCGCAGCTCGAAGCTGGCCACCTGCTGGGCGACTTCACCGCCGGCGGCCACCTGCACCACCAGGATCGCCCCGTCGGAGGGCGGCAGATCCGCCACCTCGGGCGCCAACACGCCCGGATCCATGGCCAGGTGGCCCAGGTCAGGAATCCTGACGCGCCAGGTGGCGCTGGCGGGAGCGGGCAGGAGCACACCGTGGCGCGATGTGTGGCCCTGCCAGGCGCTGCGCAGCAGGAAATCCTGGTCGCCGTCCACCTCGGCCCACTGGCGGTTCAGGCTGCGCTCCCGTTCGCTGGCACGACCGTAGACCAGCTCGTAGTCACCCTCTCCCGGTGGGCTTTCCACCTGCATGTGCACCTGCAGCTTGCGCGCCGAGTAGGACCAGGTGCCGTCGCGCGGGCTCTGGCGGGAGCCGCGACGGAAGGTGACCTCGTCCTCAACCCCGGCCTGGTGCAGGGCCATGCCTTCAGGGGGCCGGATGAAGAACAGCGACCGCAGCCGAACCGGGAGATCCGTCTCGAAGCTGTGAACCCCGGCAGTGGTACGCCGCAGCTGGAAGGGGCCGCGCACGGGGATGCGCTCGGGCACCGGCTCTCCGCCGCGGCTGTCGGCGGGCAGCTCCGAGGAGACCAGCAGATCCGGACTGCGAGCCAGCAGCACGGGCCGCTCCACAGCCTGCCCCGCCGGCGCCACCGGCACCTCCGGCGTGCAGCCGGCGAGCAGGCCCGCCAGGAACAGGGCCGACACGGCGGGTGGGGGCTGGCTCATGGAGAGGAGCGCGGTGGAGACACACCCACCGCGGGGTGGCTAGTGCCGGCGGCAGCGAGCCCTGCCCTGGCTGCCGAGGCATCGTAGCCGCCGGCATGACGGCCGCGGAAGCGGCCGTGGGGGGATGCGCCGGAGGCGCATATTGGGGGGCG
>CAZEJJ010000192.1:0-13873 GCA_964512185.1 uncultured Enterobacterales bacterium
CCTGTTCTGTCGCCTGCTCTTGGAAGGCAGCGGCTCCGCAGGGTGGTGGCGGCGGCTGGCGAGCTCGACATGGACCTGGACAGCAGGGCGTTGCGCGCCGCGGGAAGTGGGCGTCTCGATGGCTGACATCCTCGTGGACACCTCCGTCTGGATCGATTTCTTTCGGCGAACGGCGACGCCAGCGTGGCGGCCGTTGCTGGCCGACCTGATCGAACGCGACGAGGCGGTCCTGATCGATCCCATCATCGCCGAGCTGCGCTACGGGACCCGGGGAGATCGCGGGCGCGGGGTCGTTCTGGACCTGGCGAGAGCTGTCCGGCGTGCTCCAGTGGATCTCGACACGTGGATCGCCTGCGGTGATCTGGGCCGGACCTGGAGAACCCAGGGGCGGACCTTGTCGGTCGTCGACTGCTTGATCGCCGCGGTCGCCGCCCGCGATGGGCTGCTGCTGTGGACGCTCGATGAAGACTTCGAACCTCTCGTACGGGCGGGTCTCCTTCTCAGGTTCTCGCCCTGAGACGCTGGCCACTGCGCCTCGCCGCGCGGGACCATGGATCTCATCGTCTGCAGAGAGTCCTCGCCCTGTTGCTCGCCCTCGTCGGCTGCCTCGGCTCGGAACGGCTTTTCGACCGGTGGACGAAGCGAGGACGAGAAGGCCAGGCCCGCCGCGAGCGCTGGGCACAGCCTGGCCAGCTCCCCCGAACCCGGAATCCGCGTGAACAGACAGTGCAGCCGCCACGCCCGGGCGCCGAAGCGCGCAGCGTGCTTGCGTCGCTCCAGCGGGATGGGGGCGTAGGCCAAGGCCTCGCGGCGCAGGTTCTGGCCGAGGGGACAGGAGCGCGCGACGCCCCTCCTCACCCCGCCGAGTAGTAAGACCGCCCGATGATCTCCAGCTTGAGCTCATCACTGAGATCATCGAAGTACGCGCAATACCCGGCGATCCTCACCACCAGGTCCTTGTGCTTGCCGGGGTTGTCGTAGGCGTCCTGCAGGATCTTGCGGTCGATCAGGTTGGGTTGCAGCTGCATGCCGCCCTGCTGGAAGAAGCCGCGGATCAGGCCGGCCAGGTTCCGGGTGCCGGTCTCGCCGGGGAACAGGCCGCTGTCGATGGTGGAGGTCAGGGTGGTGCCGTTGGGGGCGTAGCGGGCGAAGTCCACCTTGGCGACGGCGTTGAGCGCCGAGGACAGGTCCACCATCTGCATGCCGTAGTGGGGGCAGATGCTGTTGGCCAGCGGCGCGCCGTACTCGCGGCCCGAGGGCAGGGCGGGGGTCTTGCGGCCGTAGACCATGTTGACGTTCAGGCCGTAGTAGCCGGCCACGTAGCGGCCCTCGCGGCTGGGGTGGGCCGCGGCGCGCAGGGCCTTGACGTACATGTCCAGCACGCGGTTGACCCACAGGTGGGCGTCGGTGGCCTCGTCGTCGCCGAACTTGGGCACGGCCAGCAGGTCGGCGTGGATCTGCTGGTAGGCCCTGGCCTGGAAGTTGTTGTCCATGGCCTCCAGCAGCTCGGCCAGCGTGTAGCGCTCCTGCTCGAAGACCAGCGCGTGGATGGTGGCCAATGAGTCAGCCACGTCGGTCACGCCCACGGCCTGGATGCCGCTGGAGTTGATGGTGGTGCCGCCCTCGTACACGTCCTTGCCGCTGTCCACACAGCCCGGGTACAGCGACGAGGCCAGGGGGGTGACGAGGTGCTCCGCCAGCGCGGTCTCGATGCGCTGCTGGTCGGCCAGGATGTCGCGGACCAGCTCGTTCAGGCGCTCCTGGAAGCGCGCCAGCAGCTGGTCCATGGTGGCCGGGGGCGCGTGGGGACCGTTGCGCAGGCGTTTCTCCACCCGCTTGCGCGTGCGCCGCACGGGGGCCAGCATGGGCCAGTTGGTCCAGGATCTCAGCTTCCGCCGCAGCCGCTTGTCTAAGTAGGTGAGCTCGCCCGAACGCCACAGGGGCCGGTTGTCGCCCTTGAGCGCCTGCAGGAAGGGCATGACCACGTTGACATTGGCGCTGTCGGTGTTGGCGAAGTGGTCGTCGGAGGCCACCGGCTCGACGCAGCCCACGATGGAGTAGTCGCGGGCGTCCTGCAGGCTGGTGTCGTACTCGCTGCGCAGCGCCGCGATGTACACCTCGTCGTTGTACAGGGCCGGCATGGGCGAGCCGTTCAGGTAGACCTCGGCGATGCGTTCCAGGTACTCGGCGGGGCTGTCCTGGTGGATGCGGGCGGCCATGTTCACGCCGATGGGCCGCAGCTCGCAGGCGTCCAGGATCATGTAGCTGACGTCGTTGGTGCAGTCGTCACCGCTGCGATCCACGCCCCCCACGGTCACGGTCTCCACCGGTGAGAGGCTCTCGAAGAGCTTGCCCAGCTGGAACAGGGCGTCGCCGTCGTTGAGGAAGATGACCTCGTCGATCTTGAGCACGAAGCAGGCCACCAGCTCCCGGGCGGCCTCGTGATCGATGCGGCCCGCGGCCAGGTCGGCCTCGAAGTAGGGCTGCAGCACCTGGTCCAGGCGCCCCAGGGAGATGGCGTTCTCGAAGGACTCGGTGCACAGGGCGATGTGCAGGAACAGGATGGCCTGCAGCGCCTCGTGGAAGGTGGCGGCCGGGTCCTTGGGGACGTGGCTGCAGATCTGGGCCATGTGTTCCAGCTCGGCCCGCCGGTTGGCGTCGGGTACGCGCAGGGCCAGGCTGCGCAGGTGGTCGGCGTGGCGGTTCGCGTACTCGTCCAGGCTCTCAAGCGCGATGAGCACGCCGTCGTAGAAGGCGGTGTCGTCGGCCTGCTCGCGCTTCTCCTCCACCTCCCTGGCGATGCCGGTGGTGCCCAGCCGCAGCAGCCGCTCGGTATTCACGGCGTAGTGGGCGATGCCCGCCATGTTGTTGTTGAAGCCGACGCGCTTCTCGACGGTGCGCGCGATGTACAGGCCCAGGTCGATGGGCGAGGGGAAGGCCCGGGACAGGATGCCGCGGGTGGCCCAGAAGGGGGCGAGCCGCGTGTAGAACTGCAGCTTCTCGAACCACGAGCAGCGGAAACCGATGGGTTTCTGGTGGTCGATGGCCCACAGCGTGAGCAGCATGGCCGAGCCGAAGTACTCGACCCACACGTTGCCTGCGACGCGCTTGGCCGTGTAGTTCCCCACCAGCAGCTCGTGGCGGTAGACGGTGATCTTCTTGTGGTTCAGGACGTGCCGCAGCAGGCTTGCTCGTTGTACGGCCAGGGGCTCGGTGAAGCCGTGCTGCCGGTACCAGGTGGTCTTGAGCCGGGCTGACTCCAGGCAGACCTGGTAGCCGGCATCGCGGATGTCGCGCTGGATGTCGTGCACGCGCTTGGTGAAGGGGGCCTGCTTGCGCGCCGCTTCCGGCGCCTCGGCGTGCACCGCGATTCCCAGGGACAGGAAGCGGTCCGAGGCTTCGTCCCGGGCCCGCAGGCTGCTCTCGGCGCTGATGTGCAGGGGAGCCTGGTCGATGTCCAGGCGCTGGGCCTTCTTCTCGTGCAGGTCGTAGTAGCGCATCAGCTCGATGGAGCTGTGGCCGATGGACTTCAACAAGGCAGCGGTGGCCGCGATGGTCTCGGCGCCTTCGTTGTGCCCCGGGACCACGCACATGCGCACGCGCACGTTGGCCCCGGCGGCCACCAGGCGGCGGAGGTTGTCTTCGATCCGGCGACCATCGCGCCCGGTCAGCCGCCGGTGCAGGGCCGGATCGCCCACGGCCTTGAGATCGAACAGGAAGAGATCCACGCCAGGCATGGTGGCCTCGAAGACCCGCCACGGCACATCGCCCGCGGTCTCCACCGTGACGTGCAGGCTCTCGCCCTTGAGCGCCGCCAGGAAGGACATGAGCGTGGAGGTGTCCTGGGCCAGGGGATCGCCGCCGCTGAGGGTGACGCCGCCATGGGTGTTGTCGTAGTAGTTCCGATCCTTGCGGATGGTCTCCATGATCTGGGCGACGGTGCGCCCCGGCTGGTCGGGAGACCGCGAGAAGGCCTGCGCTTCGGGGTTCTGGCACCACAGGCAGCGCAGGGGGCAGCCCCGGAAGAACACGGTGCTGCGGATGCCTGGGCCGTCGTGCACGCAGGTGCGCTGGATGTTCAGGACCGCGAGCGTGTCGACATCGCGTACGGGCTCGGGATCTGCCTGGAGGACCTGCGCCTGTGTGACCATGCGAGCTCTCGATGGTTCAGGTTGGAGGTGGCTTCACAGTGAAGCGCCGTTCAGTCATTGTGGCGAGCCCTATCCCCCATCCGCCACCCTCGTCGTCTCGTGTCGTCAAATCTCCAGCTTTCATCCCTGTGGGGAGGGCGCCTCCCCCACCACCTCCTACCGGCCCGTCGAACTCTGGAGCTATGCTGGCAGCATCCATGAGACGCCTCCCGCCAGCCCTCCCGGTGCTCATCGCCCTCACCGGCTGCCCCGGCTCAGGGGCCGACTCGAACGATCGCCGCGAGTGCTACCTCGCCTGGCTCTGCGCGGGCGATCTCGCGGTCACCTACGATCATCGGCGGGCCCTGCCCAAGCCCGTGGCCCTCGAGTACGAGCCCAGGTTCGTCACGGTGGGGGACCTGGCTGGCACGGGCACACCCCAGGTGTTCATCGGCTCTCACCAGACTGTGATCCGCCTGGACGGCGACCGCTGGGCCGAGGTGACCGAGATGTGGTTCCAGCCCAACGACGGCGTGCCGATCGAGCCCCTGGTGGCGGACCTGACCGGCGACGGCATCCAGGATTTTGTCATCGGGTTGCCGGGTAGCGACGACGGCGCAGGCCAGGTGGTGATCTTCCCGGGACCCGTGACCGAGCCGGTGAGCTGGAAGACCCCCAACATCCAGGTGAAGGGCAGCGGCAGCATCTCCGCTGGTCACGACCTGACCGCCGAGGACATGAATGGAGATGGTCTGCTGGACCTGGTGGCCCGCGGTGACGACACGGCTTGGGTGAGGTACGGCCCCGTGCTGGAGAACGAACCCTTCGGTGTAGAGGGGGACAGCACCCGGACCACCCGAGGCGCCGTCTACGGCGTGCGCGCCAACGGCGACTTGACGGGCGACGGGGTGCCGGACCTGGCCATGGTGGTGAGCGATCCGCAGTACGAGTACTGTCTGTTCGACATCTGGTGGGGAGTGGGCTGGGCCCTGCGCGTGGTCCCGGGGCCCCTCTCACCCGGCAGCTTCGACGCCGACGCCGCCGCGATCCCCCTGCTGCCGCCCCCCCAGGCCGCGACACTCTTCGCGCCCGAGGTGGGAAACTTCGCACCCCAGGTGGGCGACTTCGACGGGGACGGCACCTCGGACCTGCTCTACCAGGGGCTGGACATCTCACTGCTGGGCCTGTGGTGGCCTGTGAACGTGATCTACAGCGGCCCCCTGACCGCCAGCTCGGAGCCATCCGCCCGCTTCGCCTCCGACGGAGCCCCCGTGGCCACCGCTGACTTCGATGGTGACGGCGTCATGGACCTGTTCCAGCTGGGCCCGACCGGTGTGGTCGCTGGCCCCCTCGAGACCCAGACCCCCAACTACAACGGCGACTGCTCGCTGCACCTGGCTGAGCGCTGGAGCTCCCAGGGGACCTCTGGCCACCACGACGTCGCCTGGGTGGGTCACCTGGACGGAGACGGCCTGCCCGACGTGGTGCTGGCGGGGGAGTCCAGTGGCAGCGCCAAGGCCTGGGTGGTGTCGTCAGAGCGGTAGCTCTTGCTGCTTTCGAGGGGCTCCCTGGGTGTTCTCCTCCGCGGCGCTCGGCTCGGCCTGGCTGACCCCGGAGCTGTCACCGCCGCCCAGCAGCAGATCCTCCAACAGGGCGTAGACGAAGAGCTGCCCTGCGAGGCGAACCTTCGCGGAGAGGAGCTGCGCCTCCGCTCCCTCGGTGGCCTGCTCGGGGAGGTCGAGGGCCGCGGGATCCGGGACATGGAGCACGGAGAGCTCCCGGTCCACCACCTGCTCGGGATCCGTGAGCCTGTCGCGGGCGTCGCGCAGGCGGCGGGCGCGCTCGGGGTCAGCCTCCGGAGGGTGTTTCAGGGTCTCCTGACGCCAGGCATCTCTCACAGCGGCCCTGTCGATCGGCCCGTCAACAGGAGGCTCCAGGCCCAGCTCCAGCCATGGATTCGGCAGCGGCCGACCCTGGCTGTCGGTGTGGATGGGAGGCAGGCAGCCCTCGCGTCGATGCTGAGTGCGCCTGGGCGGCGCCCCGTGGCCGCTCCGTCGTGGCGGGGGCCGTTGGCAGTCCTGCTCCTTGTCCTCGCAGCTCAGCTCGCACTCCCCGGTTCCCCACATGGGGCAGCCGTCGCAGTCCTCCGGCATGGCGAGGTCGTCCTCGTCACTCTCGAAGGAGGTCGGGTCCTCGAGGGCGGCCGCCATCTCCTGCAGCCTGCTGATGATGAAGCCCAGGTCGGTGTGCCCAGCCGCGGCGATGGTCTGGCGCATCTCGTCGATCACCGAGGCGTCGAGCAGCCCGTCTTCGACCTTGTCGTCCTCGCCCGAGAGCTCCAGGACGATGCGCTGGAGGTGTTCGACGGCCTGGTAGCCCTGCTGGCGCAGCTCTTCGAGGCTGGGCCCCGCCAGCTTGTGCTCGGTGGCCCTGCGCTTGCTCCTGCGCTGCTTCGGCTTTCTACCGCGCTTACCGCGCCTGCCGCGCTTGCGTGCCATGGATCGCTCCGGGTCAGAATGTGGGCCGGTCGGAGAGCCTGGGGAGCAGCCCACTGGCGTGGACGCGCCGCACGAGCTCGGGTCGGGAGCGCAGCTTGCGCAGGGCGTCCTGCATGAGGACCCGCCCCTCCGCTCGCTCGCCCTGCTGGACCAGGGCCAGGCCCCTGACCAGGGCCCAGACCGCGTTGTTGCCCAGCTGCTGGGCATGCGCCTGGTGCAGGAGGGCGAGCCCCCCGATGTAGCAGGGGTGCTCGTGGGCCAGGGGATCCACCTGGGCGGCGATCTTGGGTCTTGACCGGCGGCGCAGGAAGGCCACCAGGCGCTCCGGCCAGTCCGCGAGCTGCTCGTCGACCCCCAGGAGCTGGGACAGTCCCAGGAGCCAGGCCAGGGTGACGAGCACGGTGGCGTTGGCCTGATCGGGGTCCTCCGCTCGAGCCAGCCTGCGGGCCCAGCCACGCAGGACCCGGTCCGCGGCCCCCTTGTCGCCACCCGCGAGCCCGGTGACCACCAGCGCCGCGCGCTCCCGGTGGTCGGTGGGAGCTCCCCTGGAGCTGGCCAGCAGCGCGGGGCGGAGGGAGCGTGCCCAGCGCTTGCGGGTGGCCTTGCCCCAGCGGTCCTGCACCAGCTCCAGGATGGAGATCAACGGCAAGGGCTGTGGATCTCGCCCCGCCCAGCGCCCGGCCAGGCGCTCCAGACCCCGGCGCACCACCCGGCCCTCGAGCCGTGGGGCCCGCTCGACGCAGGCCTGCAGCACATCGACGGAGGGGGCGAAGCCCCGCTCCATGCCCGCCAGCTCCAGCACGCTGCGCAGCGCCGCCGGGGGGGTGCGGCGCCTGGCATGTACCAGCCCCAGCAGGTGCTCGCGCTGGAGGGTGGGGAGATCGTCCGACCAACCCGCCAGGAGCTCGTCCGGGTCGAGCAGCTCGCCGTGGTCGCGGGCCACCTGGAGCCGCCGCTCGAAGCTCGGAGACCGCAACGCGAGGCAGCGCGCCACCGAGCGACGGAGCTCGTCGGGCAGCCGGCCGCGCCTCCAGTCGAGGCTGTCGAAAAGCGTTCTGGCCAGCGCGAGACGCTCGTCGTCGCGGAGCTCGTGGGCCCGGTCCCAGAGCAGCTGTGGCCTCGCGGTCTCCATGTCGTCCGACGCCCGGGAGGCCAGGCGGCCCAGCCGCTGCGCCAGCTCATCGAGCTGGGAATCCAGGCGGCTGTTCGGGCGAAGATCGGCCGCGATCTCGGAGGCCACCCGGGTCAGCCGCCCTGCCGTGTCGGGTCTTCCGGCCTCGATCTCGCGGGTGACGGCTCGCAGCAGGCGATGGAGCCAGGCCCCTCGCTCCTGGTCGGACCTGGCAGCCAGGGCTTCGAGCGCCGCCATCACCTCGTAGTCTCCGGTAGACCGCGATGGCTCGTCCATCCAGCAGGACAGGATCCGCTCCCAGCTCGAGCCGTGCAGATCGGGCCAGCTGTCGGGAGGGAAGCGCTCCAGCGAGGGTCGCCGGGGTCGCCGCCAGGGCGACCTGGTGGATTCTTCGAGCTGCGCGTACCGGAGCGCCTCTGCCAGCTGGTGCGCCCTCGGGAAGCGCTGTCGGAACGCCCCCGTCCCATGCGGCGCGTGCAGGCTCGGGCCCTTCAGGCCGTGCACAGCGGCCCGGAGCGCGGGCCGGCCGGCGGTCACCGCGGCAGCCTTGGTGAGCTTCGGAGGGGGCTTGGGCCTGGTGTCGGGCAGGCGCCAGACCGTCAGCATGCGCAGCAGATCCAGGTAGGGCAGGTCCATGTCCGCACCCAGGCCGTCCTCCTTGGCCTTCTTGCGCAGCTCGGTGGGGTTCAGCTCCGTGGGGGGGCTCAGCAGGACCATCAGCATCCTGGCCAGCTCGTGCGCGCCGGCCTCGGCGGTCTCTTGTCTGAGCGCCTCGACCTCGTCCCTTCGGCCCCGCTGGAGCACGTCCATGGCGCGCAGCAGCAGCACCTGGTTGGCTGGCAGCCTGCGGCCTGCCCACTCGACCTCCTGCTCCTGCCCGATAGAGTCCTCGGCCTGGCACCAGGCCTCGTAGGGATCCGTGGGGATGGCTGTGCGCCGCTTCTTCCGCTTGCTCCGCTTCTGCCTGGGCATCAGAGGTAGAGCCCCAGGTCGAAGAGCTGATCGGCGAGCGCTTCGTAGAGCGCCAGCGCCCGATCGTCGTCTCCAGCGTCCAGCAGCTCCAGGCCCTCCCTGGCGTCAGCCAGCAGCTGATCGGCGACCGCCGCGTGCTTGCCCTTCAGGGTGCGCCGACGCCGGAGGATGGCCTGGAAGAGGGTGCGGCTCTCATCTGGACCATCGGCTTCGGGGAGCTCCGCGGCGCCGCCGTCGTCCCCTGGCGCGGGCAAGCTGGCCAGGGGCTCGAGCTGGCGGTCCATGGGGGCGGGATTCCACGGGTCGTCGTCGCCGCCGTCTCCGGGGGTGAAGCTGCTCGAGCGCAGCATCTGCTCGGTCTTCTCGCGCAGGCGCTCGACCTGCTCTCCGTCTACCGCCAGGCGACCCGCCACCTCGATGCCCTCGAGCACGTCGATGACCCGGATGTCCACCATGCCGTCGAGATCGTGGCGAAACTCCACGTCGATGGGCTTGTCGTCGGAGCCCTCCGGCGCGGGCGGGATGTTCCGCATGTCGATCTCACCCAGCGCGATGTTCGCCAGCGGGTTGGCGTGGCCGCCCTGGAACACCGGGATCTCCAGCGCGCGCTGGTGGCCGTGCATGGTGTAGAAACGCTCGGTGTGGCGGGAAGGCAGCGGCGCGTTTCGGGGCGTGACCACCCGGCAGACGAAGTGGGGAGACCCCATCGGGCTGAGCTGGGTGACGGCCCCCACGGACAGGGAGAACGGGGCCACGTCCACGAGCACGCCGTCCACCCGGCTGCCGCCGGCGATCGCGGCCTGGATCGCCGCTCCCAGCACCACGGCTCGCTCGGGCGGGATGGCGGCGCTGCCCTCCAGGCCGTAGCGTCGACGCAGCCGCTCCCACACCAGGGGGATGCGAGTCGAGCCTCCCACCAGCAGCAGCTCGTCTACCTGGGCGGGCTCCAGTCGTCCGTCGATGAGCACGCGATCCACGCTGGCCAGTGTGCGCTCCACCAGGGGCTGGATGAGCGCCTCCAGCTCCCGGCGCTCCAGCGACATGTCGATGTGGCGCGGCTCACCGCCGTGCTCCAGCAGGAAGGGCGCCCGCAGCTGGGCGTGGGTCTCGCTCGAGAGCTGGACCTTGACCTGCTCCACCGCGGTGAGCAGCCGGGTGCGCGCCGCCCGCGAGTCTTCCACCGCCCGGCGCAGGGTGGCGTCGTCCTCGCCGATGCGCTCGAGCACATGGTCCAGCAGCAGCCGGTCGAAGTCGTCCCCGCCCAGCAGGCTGTCGCCGTGGGAGGCCAGCACCTCGACGACAGGGCCATCTTGATGGACCAGGCTGACGTCGAAGGTGCCCCCGCCCAGGTCATACACCAGCGCCTTGCGCTGCAGGTCCCTACCATGGGCGTGGGCCAGGGCCGCGGCCGTGGGCTCGTTGATCAAGCGCAGCACCTCGAGCCCCGCCTCTGCGCCTGCCCTGCGGGTGTCGGCCCGCTGTGCCTGGGTGAACCAGGCTGGGACGGTGATCACCACCTTCTTGATCTCTCGACCCGTAGCCTTGTGCGCTCCCTCGGCCAGCTCGCGGAGGATGATGGCCGAGACCTCGCTGGGGCCCAGGGAGCGTCCGTCGATGGCCCAGCGGAGGTTCGAACCCATCTGGCGCTTTGCCGAGCGGATGCAGCGCTCGGGCTCCAGCGCCAGCCGGTTGAGCGCCGGGCGCCCCACCAGGACCTCCGCGTCCTCGGAGAAGCAGACCACCGAGGGGAGCAGATCCTCGCCGCCGACGGGGAGGATGACGGGGCGCCCGTCCTGCACCCAGCCGATGGCGGAGCAGGTGGTGCCCAGGTCGATTCCAAAGATGGGTTCGGAGTTCTGGCTCACGGCGAGGTCTCCTCGTAGACGCTCACGTCGGCGACGCGGATGGTTTCGGGGCCTTCTGGACCGTCGCAGCACCAGCCCTGGTGGTGGACCGTGGCGATGCAGCCGGAGGGAGCGCCCTGGGGGCAGGGCACCACCGCGAGCACCCTGTGCAGCAGCGGATCGGGCCGTCCTGTGACCGGGGAGGGGTGCGCTCCCAGCGAAGCGAGCTGCTCGTGGGTGCGCCTCCTGGCCAGCTCGAGGCCCTGCCAGGCAGGATCGCGGGTGGGCGGGGCCGGTGGGCCGAGCCAGCGACGCCACCAGGGGACCTGCGGGGCGGGGAGCTGGCGCTGCGCGACCGCCAGGCTGTCGTCCAGCGCCTGGAGCAGGTCGAGCAGGGGTTCGGCCGGCAGCCTGTGGCCGCCCCCGGCCGCGGCCTGGCTTCGCTCCGCCAGATCCAGCAGGCGCCCCAGGCGAGCGTTGGCCTGCACCACGCCCCTGGCGATCTGCTTGAGCTGGCGCGTGGGCTCGTCGTTCATGGTCGCTCCAGGGCGGGCGAGGCGTCATACCACGGCAGGCGAGCAGAGGCTTCGGGCGTCACAGGGCGGAAGATCCGAGGGCTCGTGGAGCGAGCGGCGGGCTGGGATCCTGGGCGGGGGCGGCGGCGCCACCGTCTTGTGCTAGCATGGCGCCATGGGACCTTCGCCCTCGACCATCGCCCTGCTGCTCGTCTTCGCCGGCTGCCCTGGTTCGCGGACGGACTCCGCTGACCGAGACTGCGACCGCGGCTGGTTCTGCCTGGAGGAGCTCGCCATCATCGCCGACGCGGAGCGTGAGCTGCCGGCCTCCATCGTCGTCGATCGCGCCCCGGTGTCCATCGTGGTGGCGGACCTGGCCGGCACGGGCACGCCGCAGATCTACATCGGCACCACGCACACCCTGACCCGCCTGGACGGGGACGGCTGGACGACGGCCACCCAGCTGTGGACCCAGCCGGGGGACGGGACCGCGGTGTACCCCCTGGTTGCGGATCTGACGGGTGACGGCGCGAACGACCTGCTCATCGGCCTGCCCGGCAGCGACGACGGCGCCGGCCAGGTGGTGCTCTTCGAAGGCCCGGTGAGCGAGCCGGTGAGCTGGGACAGCCCCAACCTGCAGTTCAAGGGCAGCGAATATGTGGGCGCCGGCCGCGACCTGGCCGCGGCGGATCTCAACGGCGACGGCGCCCTGGACCTGGTGGCCCGTGGCCTGGACCTGGTGTGGGTGAAGTACGGGCCGCTGCTCGAGACCGAGCCCTTCGGCGTACAGGGAGACAGCACCTGGACAGGCGGCGGTGGGGGCAGGAGTCTGGGTGTGGCGTCGGGTGGAGACCTGAGCGGCGACGGCTTTCCCGACCTGGCGATCCTCGTGAGCGAGCCCCAGGTGGACAGCTGCCTGGTGGAGGAGGGCGAATGGGCGCTGCGCGTGGTGACAGGACCTCTGAACCCTGGGAGCTTCGATCCCGACGATGCGGCGATCCACCTGCGCCCACCTGCCCATGCCTCGGCCGCCGCATCGCCCCAGCTGGGCGACTGGGACGGTGACGGCCAGGTGGACATCCTCTACCTGGGGATCGACTACTCGATCCCCGGGTACTGGTGGCCGGTGACGGTGCTCTACAGCGGTCCCTTGACCTCCAGCTCGAAGCCCGCGGCTCGCCTAGCCGCGGCTGGGACCCCCGTGGCCACGGGAGACTTCGACGGCGACGGCCTTCTGGACCTGTTCCAGGTCGGCGCCACGGGCGTGGTCGCGGGTCCACTGGACGTCTGGCCTGCCGGCTACGGGACCACCTGCACGGTGAACATGACCGAGCGCTGGGATGACAGCGACTTCTTCGACGCCGAGAAGGTGGCCTGGGTCGGAGATCTGGACAGCGATGGCCTGGCAGATGTGGTGATGGCCTCCGGCTGGACCAGCGATCAGGGCCTGGCCTGGGTGGTGCTGTCCAGCGAGTGACCGACCACCGTCCGGAGCGGCCTTCGGGGAACCACCCGGCTGGAGAGCGGATAATTCGCACACGCAGGGCAGAAAAACCTGATAATCTGCCCTGATGAGACAGATTACTCGGCGCCTGCTGGACATTCGCTTGCCCCCCGAGCGGTCGGCTTTTGTCTGGGGTCCACGCAAGGTGGGCAAGACCTATTGGCTGTCCCACTACCTGGAAGAGCGCTTTCATCTTGTGGATCTCCTCAAGACCGATGTCTATGCGGAGTACCTGACCAGCCCCAGGCTGTTGCGCGAGCGGTGGCAGCCCGCGCACACGCTCACGGTCATCGATGAGATCCAGAAAGTCCCAGCGCTGCTGGATGAGGTGCATTGGCTGATGGAGAATCGGCGGGCCAGGTTCCTGCTCACCGGATCCAGTGCACGCAAGCTGCGTCGTGGTCACGCCAACCTGCTCGGTGGCCGTGCCTGGCGCTACGGGATGGTCCCCTTGAGCTACCTGGAGGTCGATGGCTTCGATCTCGAGGGCGCCTTCGCCAGCGGCATGCTCCCGCCTCACTACCTCTCGCCCGATCCCCTCATGGACCTCCGGTCCTACGTGGCGGACTACCTCAAGGAGGAGATCGTCGCGGAGGCGGCTACTCAGAACGTCCCTGCCTTCGCCGAGTTTCTAAGGGTGGCGGCTCTGACCAGCAGCGAGCTGCTCAACTACACCAACATCGCCCGCGAGACCGGGGTCAGCGCCAAGGTGGTGCGCAGCTATTTCCAGATTCTGGAAGACACCATGCTGGGCTTCCGCCTGGCTCCCTGGCGGCGAGCGGTGTCCCGCCGGTTGGTCAGCACCGAAAAATTTTTCCTGTTCGACGTGGGCGTCGCCAACTTCCTGGCTCGGCGACGACCGGTCGCGGGCAGCTCCGACTTCGGCAAGAGCTTCGAGCACTTCATCCTGCTGGAGCTGGTGGCCTACCGCACCTACCGCGATCCAGACCTGGATATCCGCTTCTGGAGGACCAGCAGCGGCATGGAAGTGGACTTCATTCTGGGCGATATGCAGGTCGCCATCGAGGTCAAGAGCGGCGCACGGGTGCACGCCGGGCACCTGCGGCCGCTGCGGTCCCTGCTGGGCGAGCACCCGCAGGCCCGGGCTGTGGTGGTGTGCACCGAGGCTCAGCCTCGTCGTACCGATGACGGCATCCAGGTTCTGCCCTGGCGGGACCTCCTTCGACGCCTGTGGGGAGGCGAGCTGCTGGGTGGGTGAGCTGGACCCGAGTTTGACGAGCGCCCCCTACCTCGAGTAGCCATCCACGCCTTGGCAGC
>CAZEJJ010000193.1:0-13640 GCA_964512185.1 uncultured Enterobacterales bacterium
CTCTGCGACGGCGTGGACAACGACTGCGACGGCAGCGTGGACGAGGACGACGCCGACGACGCTCCCACCTGGTACGTCGACAGCGACGGCGACGGCTACGGCGACGCCGCCAGCAGCACCGTCTCCTGCTACGCCCCCGCGGGCCACGTGAGCAGCAGCACCGACTGCGACGACAGCGACGCCAGCGTCAGCCCCGCCGCAACCGAGCTCTGCGACGGCGTGGACAACGACTGCGACGGCGCGGTGGACGAAGACGACGCTGCCGACGCCGACACCTGGTACGCCGACAGCGACGGCGACGGCTACGGTGACGCCTCGACGAGCTCCGAGGCTTGCGACGCGCCCTCCGGCCATGTGGCGGACGCCAGCGACTGCGACGACACGGACGCCACCATCAATCCTGGCGCAACCGAGCTCTGCGACGGCGCGGACAATGACTGCGACGGCTCCGTGGACGAGGACGACGCCACCGATGCCACCACCTGGTACGAGGACGCCGATGGAGACGGCTACGGCGACGCCGCTTCCAGCGTCACCACCTGCGCGGCCGCCCCTGGCTACGTCTCCGACAGCACGGACTGCGATGACACGGACGCGGCGGTGAACCCCGCGGCCATCGAGCTCTGCGACGGCGCAGACAATGACTGCGATACCGACGTGGACGAGGACGACGCCAGCGACGCCTCCACCTGGTACGCCGACAGCGACGGCGACGGCTTCGGCGACGCCGCCAGCGGCACCCTCTCCTGCTACGCCCCCGCGGGTCACGTGAGCAGCAGTGCTGACTGCGACGACAGCGACGCCGCCATCAGCCCCGCCGCCACCGAGCTCTGTGACGGGGTGGACAACGACTGCGATGGAACCACCGACGAGGACGACGCGGCTGACGCCGCCACATGGTACGCGGACAGCGACAGCGACGGCTACGGCGACGCCTCGACCAGCTCCCAGGCCTGCGCGGCGCCCTCGGGCAGCGTGGCCGACGACTCCGACTGCGACGACAGCGACGCCGCCATCAACCCGGGGGCCGCCGAGCTCTGCAACGGAGCCGACGACGACTGCGACGGCTCCGTGGACGAGGACTCCGCCAGCGACGCCTCCACCTGGTACATCGACTACGATTCCGACGGCTACGGATCCACCGCCTACACCCAGACCGCCTGCAGCCAACCCAGCGGCTACGTGGCGGACAGCAGCGACTGCGACGACACCGATGACGCCATCAGCCCCGCCGGGCTGGAGGCCTGCAATGGCATCGACGACGACTGCGACGGCACGGTGGACGAAGACGACGCCAGCGACGCCTCCACCTGGTACGCCGACGACGACGGCGATGGCTACGGCAGCTCCAGCAGCGGCACCACCACCGCCTGCGATCTGCCATCCGGCTACACCGCGGACGACGATGACTGCGACGACAGCGACGCCGCCATCAATCCGGGTGCCGCCGAGGTCTGCAACGGCGACGACGACGACTGCGACGGCGTGGCCGACAACGGCACCCTGGGCAGCGACGCCACCTGCGCCGCCGACAGCTGTGAGGATATCCTGGCGGACGGCGCCTCCCTGGGCGACGGCACCTACTGGCTCACGGGCTCGGGCGGCGACTTCGAGACGCGCTGCGACATGACCCGCGACGGCGGCGGCTGGACCTTCGCCGGCTCCGTGGTCAACGAGGGCAGCCGCTCCTGGGACAGCTATGGGGTCTGGACCGACAGCACCAGCTTCGGCAGCCTGGCGGACCGGCAGGCAGCAGACGCCAAGCTGGACTCCTGGTGGGAGACCGACGGCTGGGACCTGATGGTGCTCACCGAGGAGTACGCCTTCGCCTTCTTCGACGTGCTGTCCGGCCAGGACATGGCCAGCTTCATCGTCGACGAGTACGACTCCAGCGACTGCTCCACCACCTTCCTGGCCAGCGGGGCCGACTGGTACGAGACCATGACCTCCAGCCAGGCCCAGGCCCACGTGCTGGTGGTCCGGCCCCTGGATGACAACGCCACCACCTGCTTCCCCAGCGGCAACGAGAACGCCATCCTGGGCTTCCAGCTGTCCAGCTGCTGCTGGGCCAACGGGCTGGGCAACACGCCCAACGGCTACCCAACCTGGGACATCTACGACAACTCCCTGCTGGAGCTCTCCCGCATCTCCCTGGGCGCCTGCACGGCCGGCTCCTACCCCTGCAGCGACGCCGGCACCTACAACGCCGGCAGCAACTGCTACGAGGACAGCTGCAAGGTCACCTGGGCAGAGGTGTACGTGCGCTGAAGGCGCAAGAGGCAGGGGAAGCAGAGGCAGGCATCAAGGCAGGTACCAGGCAGGTACCAGGCAGGTACCTGAATTGTGAACGTGGGAGGAAAGGAGGTGCCTCAATTGTGTCTAGACGCAGGCGCCCAGCAGCAGCCGCTCCGGGTTCTCGATGCAGGAGCAGATCTTCTTGAGGAAGGTGACCGCCTGGCGGCCGTCCACCACGCGGTGGTCGTAGCTCAAGGCCAGGTACATCATGGGCCGGACGCCGATGGTCTCATCGCCGTTCTCAGCGCTGAGCACCACCGGGCGACGCTTGATGCCGTGCATGCCCAGGATGGCGCTCTGGGGCGGGTTGAGGATGGGCGTGGACAGCAGGGAGCCGTACACGCCGCCGTTGGAGATGGTGAACACCCCGCCCACCAGGTCCGCCAGCTCGATGCGGCCCTCGCGGGCCCGCCGGGCCAGCCCGGCGATGTCGGCTTCGATGCGCGCCAGGCCCTTGCTGTCCGCGTCGCGCACCACGGGCACCACCAGGCCCCGCTCAGTGCTCACCGCCACGCCGATGTCGTAGTAGTGGTTCTGCACCAGCTGGTCGCCCTCGATCCAGGAGTTGACCCCGGGCTCGGCCACCAGGGCACCCACCACCGCCTTGACGAAGAAGGACATGAAGCCCAGGTTCACCCCGTGGGCGTCCTTGAAGTCCTGCTTGTGGCGCGCGCGCAGCGCCATCAACGCACCCATGTCCACCTCGTTGATGGTGGTGAGCATGGCCGCTTCGGCCTGAGCCTGCAGCAGCCGCTCGGCGATGCGGGCCCGCATGCGCGGCAGCCGGCTGCGGGTCTGGCGCGGCTCACCGCTGGCCAGCTCCACCACGGGAGCCTCGGGCGCGGGCTCCTCCTGGGGGGCGGGCTCGGGAGCAGGCTCGGGCGTCGGCGCCACCGCAGGCTCCGCGGCCTGCACCGCCAGCAGCACGTCACCCTTGGTGAGCCGCCCGTCGCGGCCCGTGCCAGCGATGCCGGCGGGATCCAGGCCGTGCTGCTGCACCAGCCGCCGCACCGCTGGGGAGAGCACGCTGGCCTGGTCGGCGCGCAACCGGGTGGCCGCCCGCGCCGGACCGGCGGGAGGCTCGAGCGCGGTGGTGGACCCGGGAGCCACCGGCGCGATCTCGGGCGCGGGTGGGGGTGTGGTGGGCGAGGGCGGCGGCTCGCGGAACGGCGCGGCGCTCTCGGCTGCCGTGTCGATGCGCGCCACCACCTGGCCCACGCTCACGTCGCTGCCCTCCGGCACCAGCACCTGCAGTCGCCCACTGTCGCCGGCCGGGACCGGCATGGTGACCTTGTCGGTCTCCAGCTCGAAGACCTCGGTGTCGGGCCGCACCAGGCTCCCGTCGGGCACCAGCCAGCACGACAGGAAGCCCTCGGTGATGGACTCACCGACCTCTGGGACCTTCAGCTCCACCTGCATCGCTCACTCCTCCAGACCTGCAGCCACCAGGCCGAGCGCGGCTCGCAGCACGGCCTCCTGCTCCCGATCGTGCTGCCTGCGCACCCCGGTGGCCGCGCTGGCGGAAGGGGCGCGGCCCGCGTAGGCCACCGGGCGCCCGGGGTGATCTGCGAGCAGCCCCAGGCGCATGAAGGACCAGCCGCCGCGGTTCCTGGGCTCATCCTGGGCCCAGACCCACCGGGCCGAGCCGTAGCGGGACAGCAGGGCCTGCAGCTGCCGCCGCGGGTAGGGGTAGAGCTGCTCCACCCTCACCAGGGCCACCCGCTCCTGCAGGCCTTCGGCCTCGCGTCGGGCCTGCAGATCGTAGAAGATACGCCCGCTGCACAGCACCACCCGCTGGGGTGAGGCCGGGGGTGTCGGGTCGTCCAGCACCTCCTCGAACTGATCGCGCTCGAGAGCCGACAGCGCCGACACACAGGCCGGGTGCCGCAGCAGGCCCTTGGGTGTGAAGACCACCAGAGGCAGGCGGAAGGGGCGCAGCATCTGCCGGCGCAGCAGGTGGAAGTACTGGGCGGGGGTGCTGGGCTGCACCACCTGGATGTTGATCTCGGCGCAGGCGGCCAGCCAGCGCTCCATGTAGGCGTTGCTGTGCTCCGGCCCCTGGCCCTCGTAGCCGTGGGGCAACAGCAGCACGAGGCCGCTGGACCGGGCCCACTTGGAGTAGGAGGCCACCACGAACTGGTCGGAGATGACCTGGGCGCCGTTGGCGAAGTCGCCGAACTGGGCCTCCCACTGGATGAGCATCTGTGGCTCGGCCAGGGAGTATCCGAAGTCGAAGCCCAGCACCGCGGCCTCGCTCAGGGAGCTGTTGTAGGCACAGAAGTGGGCCTGCTCGGCGCGGATGTGGTTGAGCGGGCGGTAGTGCGCGCCCGTGCCGGGATCCGTCCACTCGGCGTGACGCTGGGAGAAGGTGCCGCGCACGCTGTCCTGGCCGGAGAGGCGCACCTGGAAGCCCTCCACCAGCAGGGCGCCCCAGGCCAGGCTCTCGGCCAGGGCCCAGTCGATGGGGCCAGCGCCATCGAGGGCCCGGGACCGCCGGGCGAGCTGGCGAGCGAACTTGCGGCTCACCTCGAACCCCTCGGGCAGGGTGCACAGGGCGCGGCCCACCTCGGCCAGCACGGCGGCGTCGACCCCCGTCGCGGTGGGCTCGTCGGGCCAGGGCGGCTCCATGCCCTCCCAGCGTCCGCCGAAGGCGGGCAGCTCCTCGTGATGGGCGGCGCGCCGCACCTCGTCGTGGATGCGCGCCAGCCGCTCGCTGAGCCGCTGGGCGATGCGCTCCTCGTCTTCGGGCAGCAGCAGGCCCTCGGCCACCAGCTGAGCGGTGTAGCGCTGGCGGACGGGCAGCTGCTCGCGGATCCGTGCGTACAACAGCGGCTGCGTGTAGGCGGGTTCGTCGCTCTCGTTGTGGCCGTGGCGGCGGTAGCAGAACACGTCCACCACCACGTCGCGCCCGAACTCCTGCCGGTAGCGCAGGGCCAGCTCGCTCACCAGCACCACCGCTTCGGGATCGTCGCCGTTGACGTGGAAGATGGGTGCCTCGATCATCTTGGCCACGTCGGTGCAGTAGCGGGTGGAGCGCGACTCCTCGGGCAGGGCGGTGAAGCCGATGCCGTTGTTGATCACCAGGTGCACCGTGCCGCCGGTCTTGTAGCCCTGCAGCTGGGACAGGTTGAAGGTCTCGGCCACGATGCCCTGGCCGGCGAAGGCGGCGTCACCGTGCACCAGCAGGGGCACCACCTTTCTGCGCTCGTCGGCGTCGCCTCGCTGGCGTTGCTTGGCGCGGACCAGCCCCTGCACCACAGGATCCACGGCCTCGAGGTGGCTGGGATTGGCGGCCAGGCCTACGTGCACCACACGGCCGGCGCGGTTGAAGTAGGCCGAGGAGAAGCCCTTGTGGTAGCGCACATCCCCATCGCCGTAGACCTGACCAGGCAGGAAGCTGCCCTCGAACTCGGCGAAGATCTCGGCGTAGGACTTGTCGAGGATGTTGGCCAGCACGTTGAGCCGTCCGCGATGCGCCATGCCCACCACCAGCTCTTCGATCCCCAGCTCGGGGGCCAGCTCCACCACGGCGTGCAGCGCCGGGATGATGGCCTCGGCGCCCTCCAGCGAGAAGCGCTTCTGCCCACGGTAGCGGGTGTGCAGGAAGGTCTCGAAGATGTCCGCGTCGATGAGCCGGCCCAGGATGTCGCGCTTCTGCTCCCGCGGCAGCTCGGGCCGACCCCGGCTGCGCTCCATGCGGGTCTGCAGCCAGCTGCGCTGGCGGGCATCCTGGATGTGCATGTACTCCACGCCGATGGAGCCGCACCAGGTCCGCTGCAGCGCCGCCAGCACCTCGCGCAGAGACGCCTGCTGCGGCAGGGACAGGTCGCCGGTGTCGAAGACGCGATCCAGGTCGCGGTCCGTGAACCCGAAGGCCTCGGGGCGCAGGCGATCGGACAGCGCGGGGCGCTCCTGCAGAGGATCGAGCCAGGCCACCTCGTGGCCGCGGCGGCGATAGGCGTCGATGAGCTTGATCAGTCGGGACTGGGAGTCGGCGCGCTCACCCGAGGCGCAGGCGCGATCACAGCTGGCCAGCTCGAAACCTCTGAAGAAAGCCTGCCAGCTGTCGGACAGAGAGCCAGGGTCGGCCCTCCACTGCTCGTACATCAGCTCGATCCAGTCCGGATCCAGCGGAGCGCTCGGTGCGAACGCCCTACGAGGGGCATCCATCGCTTCCTCCTCCGAGAATGACCGTGCAGAGCCTAGTCACCGCGCGGGCCACAGGCCTCGACAGATCGCCGACAAGGGGGGGGACGCTACCGACCTTCATCAACGGCGGCCGCCACCGCCAGCTCCAGCAGGGCTCGCCGCCGGAGCAGAGCGCTCGATGAGATCGCCCTACTGGGCCAGGTAGGCCTCGAAGCCCATGGTGATCTCGATGATGTACTTGGTCTTGTCGTACTCGAAGGCGTCGATGCTCTCGGCAGAGCCGAGGATGGACACGCCCTCCTCAAAGGTACCGGTGAAGGCCGACTCGTAGGGATCCATGTAGGGGATCTCGATGATCACCGTGCCGTCCAGCGCGCCCTCGTCGCCCACCTCGGCCTGCAGGTCTCCCGCCTGCTCTCCCAGCCAGGCCAGGTCGCCCTGGAAGGTGCAGGTGTAGTCGCCCATGAGCGGCGGATCGTTCTGGCCATACCAGAGCTCCACGGTGCCCAGGCAATCGTCTTCGAAGAACCAGGTGTTGGTCTCGGCGATGGTGATGGTGATGTCACCCGTGTAGTAGTCGCCCACTGGATCGGCGTCAGCGTCGGTGTCGGCGTCGCTGTCGGCGTCGCTGTCGGCGTCGGTGTCGCTGTCGGCGTCGCTGTCGGTGTCGCTGTCGCTGTCGGCGTCCGTGTCGCTGTCACCCTCGGGCGCGGTGTCTTCAGGCACCTTGTTGGTGTTGCAGGCCAGGGCGAGGCCCAGCAGGAGCAGAGCGGCGGGGAAGAGAGTTCGGCGCATGGATTCCTCCAGTGGATCGAGGCGGGGGACCCGACCTCCCCCTGATATCACCCCCACCGGCTGTCCGGACCAGGGAACCTCCTCACAGCTTCGGGGGTCCCTAGCTGCGAGCGCCACGGCGCCGCGACACACTGCACCGACCGGTTCCCCCGTCCTCCATGAACGCTCGCACCCTCATCCTCACCGTGGCCTGCATGGGCACTCTGGCCGTCGCCGGCTGCACAGCCCTGCTGTGGTGGTCCCTGCGAGCGCCGCTCCCGCCCGCGGATCTGGTGGACAGGCCGGCCCCTGAGCGGGTGCACCACACCCACGCAGCGGCGGCGCCCTCCGAGCACCTACACAGCGATGGCCCCGCACAGCGCGAGCCAGTCGCGCAGATCGAGGAGGGCTCGGTCCTGCTGGACGGCTGGGTGCTGGAACCCGACGGAACACCCGTGGAGCGAGCGCGGGTGCGAGCGGGCGCTGTGGCCACCCACACCGGAGCCGACGGCAGCTACACCCTGTGGGTGCAGCCAGCGCAGGTGCAGGAGATCGAAGCCCAAAAGCAGGGCTACCTGGGTGAGGAGCGACCGCTGCACCTGCCGCCGGACCAGGGCGCCACCATCGACTTCGTGCTGCACCGCGAAGCCACGGTGACGGTCTACTGTGCGGGCCTGCCCGACGACTCCTGTCGCGACGTGAAGCCAGGAATCCTGTGCACCCACCCCGCGCTGCTGCTGGGCAGGCGCTGCCGCGACCGCGACCCGATGATCTGCGAGTGCCCGGCAGGGGGCGCGGCCCTGCGCGGCGGTGGAGAGGCGGTGCGGGTGCAAGAGGGGCAGCGCGTGGCCTGGCTGGACTTCCGCTACGGCGGCGCCCTCTCGGGCGTGGTGCTGGTGGATGGGGAGCCCAACGAGTGCCGGATCGAGGCCTATCGCGTGCCCGGTTCGCTGCTGGAGGAGCTGCCCCGCGGGCTGCTAGCGGCGCGCGTCGGCCACTGCGAAGAGGACGGCGGGTTCCTGCTGGAGGGCCTCAAGGCGGGCACCTGGCGCCTGGACATCAACGGCTACGGCGAACGCATGGTCCTGCCAGAGATCGAGGTGGGCGATGACCTCAGCGATCTCGGGGAGCTGGAGCTGACCCAGCAGGGCCGCATCGAAGGTGTCCTGCTGGATGCCCTCACCGGCGCGCCGGTGCCCTGGACCCCGGTCTGGGCCACCATGGCCGACGAAGACGCCTTCGCCCTGCCCTCCGCCCACGACAACACCGACGGTGAGGGACGCTTCGTGATCAAGGGCCTGCCCGACGGCGGCTGGTCGGTCTACCGACCCCCGTACACCTGGGAGGCCGTGGAGGTGCGGGTGATAGATGGCGCGGCGCGCGAGGTGGAGCTGTGGCAGGGCAACGACGCGGCGCCCGACGGGCACGGCTTCACGCTGCAGACCGGCGGCGCCGGTGAGCTGCTCATCGGTGAGGTCGCGCCGGTGGGTCCCATGGCGGGCACGGACCTGGCGCCGGGGGACGTGGTGCAGCAGGTGAAGCTGCTGGGCTTCGACGTCTCCAGGCTGCATCCCAGCGCGGCCCACAAGCTGCTGGAGTACTACCCGGGTCCCGGCGTCTCCCTGGTGCTGGAGCGGAACGGCCGAGAGCACACGGTGACGCTGGACTGAGCCCCCCTTGTTCACCATCTCGCTACTGCGACCGCCGAGTTACGGCGTTCGCGGCCCGCGCTTGGCCTTCTTCCTCGGCGTGTTGCGACACGCCTTCGGTCAGTCGGCGCTGCGCGCGAACCCCGCTCGCTCGCACCTCGTCGGTCTCGCGACACGATCTGATGAACAAGGGGGGCTGAGGCAGGGGCGCCCCAGGCGACCCCAACGCCCCACCGGCAGCACAGTGGAAGGCGGCTTTTCGGCCGCGATCCCTGGCACGGCCCTTGCGAAGAAGATCCGCGACACGGCTCGGAGGTCCCCATGCGCCAGGCCCAGACCACGGTGGAATACATGCTGGTGATCTCGGTGATCGTCATCGGCCTGGTGGCCGCGGGCTACAGCCTGACCCCCGACATCGTCGAGGCGCTGACAGAGCTGGGCGAGGAAGCCGAGACCGTCTACACCGACGCGAGCATCGCGACGCCTTAGCCCAACCACCGCCGGCGCGCCGCGGGCTGGTCGCCGCACAGGGCGCGGTACAGCTCCAGGGCGATGACCATGTGGCCGCTGGGGTGCGGGTGCACCGGCTCGGGGGCGTAGAAGCTGGGGGGCCTGTGCCGCATCAGGTCCTGGAAGCGGCGGTGCAGGCGCAGGTGCAGCGCGCCGTGGTCGCGCGCCAGGTCGGCCACCACGCGGTGATAGACCGCCAGCCTCCGCAGGATGGCCAGCTGCTCGGCGTCGCCCCTCCAGCGCCCACCCGCGGTGGCCAGGTAGAAGGGGTCCATCAGCACCACCCGGCAGCCCAGCGGGGCGAGCTGCTCCAGCAGCCAGCCGTAGTCGGTGCGGTAGTCGCGCTCCGCCACCTGGGCGGTCTGGTCCATCCAGCCCATGCAGTCGTTGATGCCCACCAGGATGGCCACCCAGTGGGGCTCTTCGGCCAACACGTCCCGGCGCCAGCGCTCGCGCAGCTCGCGGGTGATGTTGCCGCCGATGCCCCGGTTGATCCAGTGGATGTTCCGCTCGGGGTGCTGCCAGGCCACCAGGTCCGCGAACAGGCGCACGTAGCCGCTGCCCAGGGGAGGAGCCCAGTCGGCGCGCCCCATGTCGGTGATGGAGGCCCCCGCGAAGAGGAAGCGCGCGCCGTCCTTGACGGGGAAGCGGCCCACGAGGGCTCCTCAGCGCATGATCCAACCTAGCAGTCGTCAGGAAAAGGGGACCCGTGCGAACGCGCGGGTTCGAGCCGGCGGACCGGAACGTAGCTAGGGGCGAGAGCTGTGTCCAGACGCGAGTTCTGCGAAGTGTCGTCGGGCGAAGGCGCCCGTGACGGGTGGGCTCAGTCGGCTGCGCAGCGGAGGGCGCGTCAAGGCGAGTGGATCGTGGGCCGCAGTCATACTGACTCCTGGCCGAGCTTCCTGCGCAGCACATCGTTCAGGATGCCGCCTGCGCGCAGCCAGTCCAGCTCCGCCGGGGTGTCCACGCGGCAGAGCACCTCGAAGTCCCGCTGGCTGCCGTCCTCAACGGAAACGGAGACCGCCACTCGTTGCCCGGGCCGGAGCTGCTCGTCCAGCGGCACGGAGAAGCGCTCGCGGCCCGTCAGCCCCAGGCCCTCGAGGCTGTCGCCCTCCAAAAGCTGTAGCGGCAGCACGCCCATGCCCACCAGGTTGCTGCGGTGGATGCGCTCGAAGCTCTGGGCGATGACCGCGCGCACCCCGAGCAGCCGCGTTCCCTTGGCCGCCCAGTCCCGGCTGGAGCCCATGCCGTAGTCGCTGCCGGCCAGCACCACCAGGGGGGTGCCCTCGGCGCGGTAGCGCTGGGCGGCCTCGTAGACGCTGACCACCTCGTCCGTGGGGAGGTGGGTGGTCCAGCCGCCCTCGGTCCCGGGGGCCAAGCTGTTGCGAAGGCGGATGTTGCCGAAGGTGCCCCGGGTCATGACACGATCGTTGCCGCGACGACTGCCGAAGGAGTTGAACTGCCAGGGACGCACGCCCTGATCCTGCAGCCAGCCCCCCGCCGCGCCGTCGGGATCGATGGCGCCGGCAGGGCTGATGTGGTCGGTGGTGACCGAGTCTCCCAGCAGCAACAGGGCGCGAGCCCCGTGGATGGGCCGAATGGGCTGGGTGCCCCGCTCCATGCCCTCGAAGAAGGGCGGCTGTCGGATGTAGGTGCTGTCGGCCTCCCAGGCGTAGACACCGCCGGAGGGGATCTCCAGGGCGTTCCACGCCTCGGAGCCCAGCTCCACCTGGGCGTAGCCTTGCCTGAACAGCTCCGGGTCGCTGGCGCTCACCAGGGCCTGGGCGATCTCGGAGTCGATGGGCCAGATGTCGCGCAGGAAGACGGGCTCGCCCGAGGGATCCCGTCCCAGCGGATCCAGCTCGGGATCGAAGTCCACCGTGCCCGCCAGGGCGTAGGCCACCACAAGGGGGGGCGAGGCCAGGTAGCTGGCCTTGACCAGGGGGTGGATGCGGCCCTCGAAGTTGCGGTTGCCCGAGACCAGTCCGGCGCCCACGAGCCCCGCCGACTCCACGGCCTGGGCCACGGCTGCGGGCAAGGGGCCCGAGTTGCCGATGCAGGTGGTGCAGCCGTAGCCCACCACGTGGAAGCCCAGGGCCTCGAGCCCGGGCAGCAGCCCGGCGCGCTCCAGGTAGCCGGTGACGACCCGTGATCCCGGAGCCAGGCTGGTCTTGACCCAGGGCTTGCTGCGCAGGCCACGCTCCGCGGCCTTGTGGGCCAGCAGGCCCGCCGTCAGCATCACCGAGGGGTTGGAGGTGTTGGTGCAGGAGGTGATGGCCGCGATGACCACCGCGCCGTGCCGGATCTCGGAGCTGGAGCCATCTTCGTGCTGCACGACGGCGCCGGCCTCGAGCTGTCGGGAGTCCAGGCCGAAGCCTTGCTTGCCCAGCGGAGCCGCCAGGCTGGCCCGAAAGGCCGCCTGCAGCTCGGACAGAGCCACGCGATCCTGGGGGCGCTTGGGGCCCGCCAGGCTGGGAACCACCGTGCCCAGGTCCAGCTCCACCACCTGCGCGTACTCGGGATCGGGGGTCTGCGCCGTGCGGAACATGCCCTGGGCCCTCCAGTAGGCCTCCACCAGCGCCACCTGCTCTGCGGAGCGCCCGGTCATGCGCAGGTACTGCAGGGTGCGTTCGTCCACCGGGAACAGGCCCACAGTGCAGCCCATCTCGGGCGCCATGTTGGCCACGGTGGCGCGATCGGGCACGGAGAGGGCGTCGAGCCCGGCGCCGAAGAACTCCACGAAGCGGCCCACCACGCCCACCTGTCGCAGCAGCTCCGTGACCGTGAGCACAAGGTCGGTGGCGGTAGCCCCGGACGGCAGCCGACCGCGCAGCTTCACGCCCAGCACCGGCGGCGGCAGCATGGGCAAAGGCTGCCCCAGCATGGCGGCCTCGGCCTCGATGCCGCCCACACCCCAGCCCAGCACCCCCAGGCCATTGATCATCGTGGTGTGGGAGTCGGTGCCCACCAGGCTGTCGAAGAAGGCCACGCCGTCGCGCTGGATCACCACCGGTGCCAGGTACTCCAGGTTGACCTGGTGGCAGATGCCCGCACCGGGCGGCACGACCCGCAGCCCCTCGAAGGCCCGCTGTCCCCAGCGGAGGAAGGCGTAGCGCTCGCTGTTTCGCGAGAACTCGCGTTCGGTGTTGAGCGAGAGCGCCCGCGCCGTACCGAAGGCATCCACCTGGACGCTGTGGTCCACCACCAGGTCCACAGGAATGCCGGGATCGATGCTGGCGGGATCGCCGCCCAGGCGCTGCATAGCGCTGCGCAGCGCCGCCAGATCCACCAGGGCGGGCACCCCGGTGAAGTCCTGCAGCAGCACTCGTGATGGCGGGAAGGGCAGCTCAGCGGTGCCCGGAGCCGTGGGATCGTAGGCCGCGAGCGCCAGGACGTCCTGGCGGGTGATGCTCTCTCCGTCTTCACAGCGCAGCAGCGCCTCCAGCAGCACGCGGATGGAGACGGGCAGGCGCGAGAGGGTCACCAGGCCCTGCTCCTCGAGGGCGGCCAGGCGGAAGAAATCGACACCCGAGCCGGCCAGCGAACAGCGAGCAGCAAAAGGGTCCGGGGAATGGTCCATGGTTCCTCCAGCGCTGCCCCCCAAGATACGCACCCCGGTACATGCCACCATCCCTGGCGAGGGTGGAAACGATACCGAGCGCGACATTGCCGTCCCGAGCCCGCGGCCCGACCCCGCTGCGATGGATCATGTTCGGGCACGCCGGGCCTCGCGTGCTCCGCAGGCGAGGCTACCATGCCTGCACACCGGCACACCGGCGCCACCCATGAAGTACCCCACAAAGGTCCGCTATGGGCTGCGAGCCATGGTGGAGCTGGCGAGCAGGGAGACCCACCACCCCGTCCAGCTCTCCAGCGTCGCCCAGGCCCAGCAGCTATCCCCCAAGTACCTGCACTCGGTGATGCAGCTGCTCAAACACGCCGACCTGGTGAGCACGGTCCGCGGCGTGCACGGCGGGTTCCGCCTCACCCGCGACCCGGCCAGCATCCGGGTCATCTCCGTGGTCGAGGCGCTGGACGGCCCCGTGGGGGTGGTGGACTGCGTGCGACACGCCGACAGCTGCGACCGCTCCGCGCGCTGCCCCACGCGCGGCGTGTGGTGCCAGGTCAGCGCGGCCATCCGCCAGGTGCTCGAAGCGCAGACCCTGGCGGACCTGGCGGGGCTCGAGGTGGCGGGTTGATCCGGCCGAGATCTAGTGCCCGTGCCCAGAAGTACCTGCCCACCCTGCTGGGCGGCCAGATACT
>CAZEJJ010000194.1:0-13289 GCA_964512185.1 uncultured Enterobacterales bacterium
GTTGGGGGGCTTGGGGCCGGGGCGGGGGTACCCGGGGGGGGCCCGGCCCGGCGGGGGCCCCGGGGGGGGCGCGCCCCCCCCCCCCCCCCCCGGGGCCCCACGGGCCCTGAAGGTAAAACATGCGTAGTCTTGCATTGGTTGGCTGCTGCAGCGTCGTGCTGGCCGCCGCCGGCTGCGATCCGACCACCGACGCCCAGCCCACTGGCTTCTCGTGGACCGCACGCTCCGTCGCGGGCCCCGTGGTGGCCGAGACCGCCACCGCCTACTGCCGCCTGCCCGAGCGCAGCGATCTGGAGGCCCACTTCCAGGCCCTGGCCGACGGCCTGTTTGGAGGCGCCGTGATCTCGGCCCTGGACCCGGTGCGCCTGTCCGACGCAAACCTGGCCACGGCGGTGGATGTCTACCTGTCCAACCTGCACCACCTGCGCTTCGACGACGCCGGCGCGCCCACCCTGGCGCGCGGCATCCCGCGAGCCCTTCCCAGCGGCCTCGACGACTACCGCTCCACCTGGGAGCAGCTGTACCAGGCGCAGATCTGCGGCGCCTCGGTGGTCACCTGGGACCTCCCCATGGGCCAGGTCTCCACCTTGGCCTGGATCATCGACAGCGCCACCTTCCACGAGTCCATCAGCGATCACTCGGTGCTGGTGGAGGCCGCCTCCCTGGCGGGCCGCCGCACCGACGGCGACTGCGGCTCGGCCCACTGGATCGGCTCCTCGGTGGGCCGCGAGTCGGGGCTGGGCGTGGGCACGCACTTCAGCGCCCGCTTCGGGCTCTGCGGCGTGTGGCTGGACGAAGAGCGCACCGATCTCGGCTGCACCGAGCCCAGCCCCACAGTCGACGGCTTCCACGTGCTGGGCGGCTTCAGCTGCGAGCAGCCGGTGCCCCAGCGGCTCGACGACTGCTGCGCCGCCGCCATGAGCTGCAGCCTCACCATGGGCTTCGAGGGCTTCGGCGCCGCCTGGACCACCACGGCCGTTGCCATGGCCTGCCCCTCGCCGGTGGAGCCCGAGCCCGAAGAACCCTGCGACGACGAGACCGAGTACTGATGACGCCATCGGCCCCCGGGCGGGGCCCCCACAAGCACCAGGCCGAGAGGATCGCCGCATGAGCGAACTGAAGCCCCTGTCCGCCATGTCCCGCCGACAGGCCCTGGACCGGCTCAACGCGGTGGCCCGCAAGCTCAGCCAGCGCCAGAAGCCCTCACCCAGCGACACCTGGTTCATGAACCAGGTGCTCAACGGCGTGCAGCGCATCTTCCTGGCCGAGATCCGCGAGCGCCAGGCGCGGATCCCTGGCCTGAGCACCGACCCACTGGGCTTCTCGGCGGTCTGGGGCGGTGAGCTCACACCGGGCTGCCGCACCTGTGTCCAGGACGGCTTCGCCCCCGTCCGCTCCGCCAGCAGCTGCAACCTGCGCTGCAAGTTCTGCTACTACTTCGGCGCCGAGGACCAGGACGAGCCGCTCATCCCCGGCTTCTACGCCGTGTGGGATCGCCGGGTGGGGGCGCGAGAGCTCAAGCTCATGCTGCACAAGGTCGCCCACGGGCCCACCCCCCCAAGGGCCTGGCCTGGGTCTGGTACGAGCCCTTCGTGGAGCACCAGCAGCACCCCGACATGATCCGCTTCGTGCACGATCTGGGCATCCACCAGCACATGTACACCAACGGCACCCTGTGCACCGAGCAGAACCTCAAGGAGCTGGCCGACGCCGGGCTCGAGGAGATCCGCTTCAACCTGGCGGCCACCCACTGCGCCACCCGGGTCATCGAGGCCATGGCCATGGCCCGCGACCTGTTCCAGTACGTCTGCATCGAGTCTCCCATGGTGCCCGCCTACTTCGACGCCTTCGTCCGCAAGCGCGAGCAGATCCTGGCCACCGGCGTCGACCACATCCACTGCGCCGAGCTGCACCTGAACAAGAACAACATCGGCAACTACGCCCGCGAAGAGCTCTACCAGTACAACGACGGCTACGTCTCACCCATGTCCAGCCGCCGGCTCACCTACGACCTGCTCGACCTGGCCGTGCAGGAGGGCTGGCAGGACGTGGTCATCCACGACTGCTCCAACGAGATCAAGTTCCTGCGGGGCGTGTCCGACGAGGCGCTGGGGTCCATCCAGTACGAGTCGGAGATCGACGGCCTGCCCATCACCTGGTTCCGCGACGCACTGAAAAAGTACGACTTCAGCGCTCCAAGCTAGGCCAGCAGGTCGCCGCAAGGGAACAGCGGAACAGCGGAACGGCGCACGAAGAGAAGAGAGGAGAGGAGAAGAAGGTCTCGAAGAAGGTCTCTGGTTGATACCAGAAGAAGGTCTCAAGAAGGTCTCTGGTTGATACCATTACGTTTTCTCCCCAATGCAGAGCGAAGAAGGTCTCTGGTTGATACCATTACGTTTTCTCCCCAATGCAGGAGCACTTCCATGCCACGCTCGCCAAGGCTCGACTTCGAAGGCGCACGACACCACGTCATGAACAGGTCCTCCCGCCGGCGCAAGCTGTTCCGGGACGACACCGATCTCGCTCTGCTCCACGAGCTGCTGGCGGAGGTCCCGGGCCGCTTCGACTGCAAGGTGCAGGGATACGCGCTCATGGCCACGCACTTCCACCTGATGCTCCAGTGCGACGGCGCCGGGCTGTCTACCGTCATGGCGTGGTTGTCGGGCGCCCTGGCGCGAAAGATCAACGCCAAGCGCCGCTGGGACGGCCCGCTCTTCCGTGGCCGCTACCGCAACCGCCTGGTGCTGGACGAGGACTACTGGCGCGATCTGTTGGCCTACCTGCACCTCAACCCGGTCAAGGCCAGGGTCGTGGCCCATGCTGACCAGACCACATGGACAAGCCATCGAGCCTACGCCGGGCTCGACGCCGCTCCTCCGTGGCTCGACCGTACGGAGCTGCTGTCGCTCTGGGGTTCCCAGGAGCAGTACCGCGACGCCATCGCTGATCTCATGGCCCACAGGTCCGTGCTGCCCGAGATCTTCTGCGACGACCTGCTGTGGCGTGCACCGTCCACCAAGGATGCCAACCAGAAACGGATTCCCGGGGTCGTGGTGCGAACCCTCTCCACCGCTGAAGCCCTCGACCAGGTCGCGGCCATCACCGAAACCTCCGTCGACGAGCTGATGCTGCCTCGACGGGGACGCACGGGCAACCGCCCCCGCACCCTGGCGGCCTGGTGGCTCGTGCGAGCGGCGGGCATGTCGCGCGCACGCGCCGGCGCTGTGCTGGGCATGGGCCCTGGGGCCGTCGGGGGCGCCGTGCACCGCACGAAGGCCGCGGAAGGCGAGCTGGCCGAGTGGCGTGAGGCCCTGCAGGACGCGTTCTGGAATCCACCGGGGCCTCCGAGTTCGCACGACGGATAGGCTGCTTGTTTCGCCGATCAATCCGGTAATCGTAATCATACCTTCCTGACCCCTGGCTTTCGACGGGGACGCACGGGCAACCGCCCCCGCACCCTGGCGGCCTGGTGGCTCGTGCGAGCGGCGGGCATGTCGCGCGCACGCGCCGGCGCTGTGCTGGGCATGGGCCCTGGGGCCGTCGGGGGCGCCGTGCACCGCACGAAGGCCGCGGAAGGCGAGCTGGCCGAGTGGCGTGAGGCCCTGCAGGACGCGTTCTGGAATCCACCGGGGCCTCCGAGTTCGCACGACGGATAGGCTGCTTGTTTCGCCGATCAATCCGGTAATCGTAATCATACCTTCCTGACCCTTGTTCCTCTTGTTCCTGACCCTTGTTCCGCGCGTCCTCCACGACCCCCAGAACCACGACGCCCGCGGAGCCGAGACCCCGCGGGCGCTCGCTGGCGAAGCGCGGAATCTAGGGGCAGCCGCTGCCTTCGCAGACACCCTCGACGTAGCAGTAGCGACCGCTGGGCTTGCCCTTGGTCACACCATCGCAGTCGGCAGAGCAGGAGGTGGTACCGCTACGACCGTCGCAGCTCTCGCCGGTGCCGCAGACACCGTCGCCGCAGTCATCGGCGGGGGGCGGGCCGCCGCTGTCACCACCACTGCTGCCATCGGCGAAGTCGGTGATGAAGGTCTCGAACGCGTCCACCCGCGTGCTGACGCCGTAGATGGCGCAGTAGGAGTCGCCGTAGGAGGTGAGGCCAGCCACGTAGGGCACACCGGCGCGGTAGGCGAAGGCCGGGCCGCCGCTGTCACCGAAGCAGGGGCCGGTGGTGGGCTGCTCGTAGGAGAACTGGGTGGCGCTGTCACCGCTGCCGGGACAACCCGACACACCGCAACCCAGGGCGTCGATGGTGCCGTCCACCTGCAGCTTGACACCGCTGCTGCCGGTCTCGGTCTCGCCGAAGCCCGTGAAGTTGATGAGCTCACCCACCACCACGGCGTCGGCAGCGGCCAGCTCGGCCACCGGTGCGACCGCCTCGGTGATGGAGCTGTCGAGCCGCACCAGGGCGATGTCGTTGAGCAGGGTGCTGCTGCTATAGCTGGAGTGCACCAGGATCTCGGACACGGTGTACAGGTGGCTGGTCAGGTCCACCGAGGGATCGTCGCCCACGTAGACGGCCAGCTTGCTGGCGCTCATGCGCGACATGCAATGAGCCGCGGTGAGCACCACGTCGCCGCGGATCAGCGTGCCACTGCAGAAGGGCGAGACGTACACGGACTTGCCGCCGCGAGCCAGCTGGTGCAGAGCCACCACGGCTTCGTGCTCGGGAGCATCGGGGGGGCTGCCGCCGTAGATCTTGCCGTCGGCTTCCACGCCGCTGCCTTCCAGCAGGGTGAGATCGGTGGGCTCGGTGGCGCAACCGGCGCCGAGGATGACGAGGCTGGTGAGGATCAGAGCGCGCATGGATCTTCCTTTCTTCGGACTCAAGGCGCGCCAATAGTAGCCAACGAAGGCCCGACCCGCACGAAAAAAACAACCGAAAAGCATGGTACTTCCCACTGAGTGGCAAGACGTACCATTGAGCGCACAGATGTGAAGAAGAATGTCACCGGAGCGCTGCTTGATCCGTAGTGGAGGGTTTTAGCGGGACTATCCAGCTCCTGCTTGACCGCATGAGCGACGGCGGGGCAGGCTGTCCGAGACCCCAAGATGGAGTCCCCCATGCGCACCCTCGCCCCCGCGACCCTCCTGCTCCTCTCCCTGCTCGGCTGCCCTGCGGATCCCGACAAGCCCGACACAGCATCACCAGAAGCCGACGCCGACACGGACTCGGACACCGACACCGACACCGACACCGACACCGACACCGACTGCGAGGATCCCCTCACCTGGTACCCCGACGGCGACGGTGACGGCTTCGGCGCGACGGATGCCCCGGTGGAGGCCTGCGACCCCCCCAGCGGCCACATCGAGGACGGCAGCGACTGCGACGACAGCGACGTCCTGGTGCACCCCGGCGCCCCGGAGCGCTGCGACGGCAAGGACAGCGACTGCGACGAGGCCACGGGCGAGGAAGGCCTGGTGTCCATCGAAGGAGGCGACAGCTACGCCGGCATCCAGGAGGCCATCGACGCCTCCGAGGCCGGCGCCGTCATCGATGTCTGCGCCGGCACCTGGGCCGAGCCCCTGTCCATCCTGCAGGAGACCACGCTGCTGGGCGTAGCCGGCGCCGCCGACACCATCCTGCTGGGCGACGGCAGCGGGGCCGTGGTCCTGGTGGCCGGCACCAGCGCCAGCCTCGCGGGCTTCACCATCACGGGGGGTGCCGGTGACACCTTCATCGACGGCAACGACTCCCTGGGCGGCGGCGGCGTGCTGGCCTGGGACGCCGACGAGGTCTGGATCGAAGACTGCGTGGTGGAGGCCAACGAGGCCGACTACGGCGGCGGCGTGCTGGGCCCGTCGGAGGGCTCGCTGCACCTGTCCACCACCACCTTGACCGACAACCACGCCAACACGGCGGGCGGCGCCGTGTACATGATGGGCGGCGACCTGGACCAGGTCATGCTGGTGGACAACAGCAGCGACGGCAGCGGCGGAGGCCTGTACCACTACCAGGAGCAGGCGGAGATCACGGCCTGCGAGATCAGCGACAACACCGCCAACTGGGGCGGGGGCATGGCCGCCTACGAGGACACGCTCCTGGCCAGCGACACCGTCCTCACGGGCAACTACGCGGCCTATGGCGGCGGCCTGTACCTGCGCAACGACGCCGTGGTCGAGGGCCTGGAGATCCGCGAGAACGAGGCCGATCGGGGCGGCGGGGTCTACTCTCGCGAAGACGGCACCCTGGTGGACTGCCTGCTGCAGGCCAACGTGGCCAGCTCCTACGGCGGGGGCCTGATGTGCCGCGAGGGCAGCATGTCCCTCAGCGACACCTCCTTCGAGGCCAACGAGGCGCCCGGCGGGGCGGGCATGCTGCTGGACGACTGCTCCATGGACCTGGCCGCCGTCACCATCTCCGGCGGCTCCGCCACCTACGGCGGGGGCCTCTACCTGGTGAGCTCCGAGGTGGACGCCGACAGCGCGGTGCTGATCACCGACAACGAGGCCGCCAGCCTGGGCGGAGGCGTCTACGTCAGCTCCAACGCCGCCTGGGACGGTGGCGCCATCACGGCCAACTTCGCCGAGCACGGCGCCGGCATGTACCTGGTGGACGAGACCGTGGTGGACGAGGTGCTGGTCAACGACAACCTGGCCTCGGAGTGGGGCGGGGGGATCTTCGCCGCCGCCCAGGCCGACCTCGACGCGGTCACCCTCGACAACAACCAGGCCAGCTACGGCGCCGGCCTGTACGTCTACGTCGCCGACGAGGTGCGCCTCAGCAGCTCCACCGTGACCGCCAACAGCGCCTCGGTGCGCGGCGGCGGCGTGCGGGTGGGCGCGGGTGTCCTCGATGTCACCGACACCGACTTCGGCAGCGAGGCCACCGACAACGATCCCGACGACGTCTACGCCGGCGGCACCGCCTACTCGGACTACGGCACCGGCGAGAGCTTCAGCTGCACCGGAACCGACGGCTGCAGCTAGGAGCCAGTAGTGCATACCTCATCCGCTGCGCGGCCCGATCCGATGGCGCCTGCGGGCCCGGCTTGCATCGACGATATTGACGTGCTGAAGCCACCCGTTACGCACGCCTTCAGCCGACGATACTGCGCCGGACCCCCATCCGCGGTCGCCTCGAGCCGCTCGCCAGGATTCGGCACCGGCGTCACGGATCCCTGCGTTCGCAGGGTCCGCGCCGCCTATGCCCTACAGGCTCCTAGGAGCCCTCGGGAAAGCTCATGTCTACTGCGACCCACCAGTGCCTACTGCGACGCGTCCTGCTTGCAGCGCCCGACTGTCAGCGTGTTGAAAACACGCCTCCGCCGGTCGCTACTGCGCAGAACCCGTCTCGCTACGGCCCTGGAGGCTCTCGCTACGACATGAACCGGCGGCAGGCTTGCCGCCTCTTTCCCGAGGGCTCCTAGGCGAACATATTCGGCCCTTACGAATCCCGGCTGCCTGAGCTACCCTGGGCAGCATGCCGAGCGCCCGCCGGATCCGACGCCTGCTCACGCTGCTCTTCGCCAGCCTGCTGGCCCTGGGCATGAGCCCCTGCGACTCCGCCTCCCTGCCCCCGGCGCCTCCACCCCCGGGCCAGGATCTCAGCTGCGGCGTCGAGCCCGCCATCGTGCCCGACTTCGAGCTGGTGGACCAGAACACCGCCTCAGCCACCTACGAACAGAGCTACGCCCGCGACGACTTCCTCGGCAAGGTCCTGGTGGTCTACTGGGCCACCGCCACCTGAGGCCACTGTGTGACGCAGGCTGCGTCGCTCCAGGAGATCTGGGACCAGAGCCTGTCGGCCTCCTCCGACAGCGTGGATCTCATCCTGATCAACAACCCCGGCTACGAGTCCGGCCTGCCCGACCTGGCCGCGGTCACCTCGCTGCCGATCCTGCAGGACACCCACGACGACGACGTGGCCGACACCTACGGTGCTTCCAACTGGTATATCTACCTGGTGGACGGCCAAGGCTACCCGCGCGCGGTCTGGTACCTGATGGACCTGGACGCCGAGCGCGACCGCCTGCTCGACTCCATCTCGGCTCTGATGGAGGAGCTGTGAGCCCTCGCCTCCTCCCCGTGCTGCTGGCCCTGGGCCTGGGCTGCCCGCCCGACAGAGACAGCTCCAGCACAGACTCCAGCCCCGAGACCAACCCGCCCGACAGCGGCGAGACCGATGACTCCCCGCCGGGGGAGACCGACGAGAGCGGACCGCTAGAGACCGGCGAGGTCATCGACACGGACCCGCCCCCCGAGGGCTGCGCCGGCAACAGCAACCCGGGCCCCCTGGCACCCGGCATGTGCGTAGCCGACGCGCCCTGCACCCTGGTGGGGGAGCAGGGCTACGAGTACCTGGGCTGGAGCGTGGCCGCGGGCGATCTCGACGGCGACGGGCGCGGCGATCTGCTGGTGGGCTCGCCCACCTACGACGCCACCATCGAAGACGAGAGCATGGCCGACGCCGGCCGCGTGCAGCTCATCAGCGGCGCCTCCCTCGACCAGGCCGACGGCGAGCCCCAGCTCCAGCTCACCGGCATGGAGTATGCCGAGCAGCTGGGCTCCGGCATGAGCATGGCGGGAGACGTGAACGGCGACGGCCAGCTCGACCTGCTGGTGGGCGCCATGGGCAACGACGCGGTGCTCACCAACGCGGGAGCGGCCTACCTGCTGCTGGGCCCCTCCACCGACTGGACCACCGGCACCGCCCAGGCATCCGCCGCCGCTTCCTTCCTGGGCCTCAACAGCTACGGCCGCGTGGGCAAGATCATGGCGGGCGGGGGCGACACCGACGGCGACGGCCTGCACGAGATCCTGCTGGCGGGCGATCTCTACACGGACGGCGACGACCGCAGCACGGGCTGCGCCTACCTGGTCATGGGCATGGACACGGGCTGGAGCCTCGACACCAGCGTGGCCGACGCCCAGGCCACCTTCAAGGGCACCGGCAGCCTCGACCAGGCGGGCATGGGCCTGGTGCTGCGCGGAGACTTCGACGGCGATGGCTACGCCGATCCAGCGCTGGGTTCCCCCTATGCGGCCAGCTACCTGGGCCGAGCCTCCGTCTACCAGGGCGGCCCCGGCTCCCTGGCGGGCACCGTCACCACCGAGGAAGCCACGGTGGTGCTGGGGGGCGAAGGCGTGCTCGACGCCTATGGCTGGGCGCTGGCCGCCGGCGATCTGGACGGGGACGGCGCCGACGAGCTCATGGTGGGGGCCCCCCTGGGCGACCGCCCCTACGACGCCGCCGGCGAGGTCTACATCTACGCGGGCGCCACCGACTTCTTCGAGGGCCCTGGCCTGCTGGCCACCCTGCAGGGCAGCTGGGAAGACCAGCAGTTCGGCACCAGCCTGCAGCTGGGCGATCTCGACGATGACGGGCTGGCCGACCTGCTGGTGGGCGCGGTGGGCGCCTACAGCGGCATCGTCACCAAGAACGGCCGGGTGGACCTCTTCCTGGGGGCCAGCACCACCTGGGCCGAAGACACCTCCTGCACCACCGCCCACGCCAGCTTCCATGGCGCAGGGGTCAAGGACTACCTGGGCAGCTCGGCGGCCCTGGGCGACCTGAACGGCGACGGCCACGACGACCTGCTGCTGCCCTCAGCCTACGCCAACGTCGACAGCGCCTACGACGTGGGCCAGCTGTCCCTGTTCTGGGGCGAGTAGTTCACTCCCCCGCCAGGTGGCAGCCCACCGTGCAGAGCCTGTTCATGTCCGCGGCCGTGGAGGTGTCGTTGCTGCCGTCGGTGTGACAGTCGCCGCAGTTGGTCACAGCCGGATCAGCGTCGCAATCCACGCCGTCGCAGCCGCAGTCGTCCTGCAGCTCCTCCGGCACCGACCCGTCAGGGCCCACGTGGCAATCCACGCACACATAGTGCGTGACCTCGAGGTGTCCCTGCTCCTCCCCGCCGCAGATGTGGCAGTCGAAGCACATGGCCCCGTCCACCGGGTGCTCATGGGGGATGTCCGGGCCCGCTGGCTCCACCGGGGAGTCGCTGCTGTCAGCGCTGTGGCCTGTTGAGCTGTCGCCCGGCGAATCCGCGCTGCTGTCGGCCGGGTGGGGCGCGCTGGAGTCCGAGGGCCGCCGGTTGGGATCGCACTGGCAGCCCATGAGCAGTGCCGAGGCCAACAGGGACAGGAGGAGCCGCATGCCCAGAGCCTACTCCGAGACGCGCGGCACCGCGAGATCTTGCGGGTGATGGCGACTCGCCGGTAGCATGGGGGCACCGCTCCCACGGATCACTCCTCTCAACAGGCGCAGACCCATGCCCCACGTCGCCCACCTGCTGCTGCCCGCCATGCTCCTCGCGGCCTGCACCCCCGCCGACACCGGCCACACGGGAGGGGACAGCCAGCACGACAGCTCAGCGGACAGCTCCTCGGACAGCTCCTCGGACAGCCAGCCCGACAGCGGCGACAGCGGATCTCCGCCCGTGGACCCCTTCCCGGGCCTGGACTACACCAACAGCACCACCCTGGACCTCATCCTGGACTGGGACAACGCGCCCACCGGGCCCCACTGGCAGGTCAGGCTCTGCCGCTCCACCGAGTGGTGGGGCCGGGGCTGCGACACCTACTTCGCCATCGCCCACGGCCTGTCCAGCCTCGACCTCATGGTCACCGAAGAGGGCCTGATCATCATGGCCGTGCCGGACTTCCCCTGGCTCGGGCAGATGGACCTTGACGGGGTCGAGGAGATCCTCTGGAACCACTTCTACGCGCTCACCACCCCCGACCTGGAGCACTGGGGCACCCAGATCTGGTCCGTCGAGCACACGGACTCCGGGCGCTTCATCGACCCGGCCCTCAGCCTGCATGAAGACGGCACGCCGCGGGTGATCTACTACTCCTGGCCCGAAGACGCGGGCGAGGAAGACCCCGCCTTGTATCCGGGTGAGCACATGATCAAGCGCGCCGACTGGGACGGCGAGGGCTTCGTGGAGCAGGTGGAGCCCATCTACGCCGCCGAGACCCTGGCCGATCCGGTGCTGTGCGACCTGGGCGGGCAGGCGCACATGTTCATCACCGACTCCGGCGCCATCTCCCACGTCACCAGCGACGACGGCGCCGTCAGCTTCACCAAGGACGAGGACTTCGTGTGGGGTGGCGCCCAGGTGCCCCACTGCACCACCCAGGAAGAGCCCATGGTCATCGTCGCCCAGGGCGGCGGTGGCGTCTCCGCCCCGGTCACCCGCACCATGGACGAGGACTTCGTCTTCGGCGAGCCCACGCAGCTATGGAACGACGAGGAGAACCTGGGCTTCTTCGGCGGCAGCTGCACCAGCCCGGTGTTCGGCATCTTCATGGGCGAGTACATCACCCTCTGCGCCTCGTACATGGAGATGGAAGAGGGATAGCCAGCTCGGTTCAGTACCCCAGGCTGGGTGGCAGCTCGTGCCTGGGCTCGGTGACGGTGAACACGGTGAGCTCCTCGTCCTGGTGGGTGGGAGCCCCGAAGGTCTTGCCGAGCACCCGCTCCAGCTCGGCTCGGCTGCCCTGGCGCAGGTGCCGGTGGTGCAGCACCACGTAGCGGAAGCCGTAGTCCCAGAGCTGGTGCTGGGCCTGCAGCATCTGCCCACGGGTGACCCGCGCGAAGTCGCTGCCGCCGGTGTGGTAGCGGCCCAGGTCCTTCCAGAACTGGCTGCCGTTGACCCAGCTGGAGTCGACCGCCAGCGCCACCGGACGGCGGTGCACGGTCTGGTAGAAGAAGTACTCCCGCACGCGCAGCTCGGCGCCCTGCCGGGTGAAGGGGAAGTCGAACACCGCAAAATCGCCGGGCTCGTCCCGCAGGCCGCGATGAAACTCCGGGACGCGCACCTGCGTGGTGGGCGCGGGGATGGGAGCGGGACCGACGACCAGCTGCTCCCCCAGCACCAGGCTGCCCAGCACCAAGAAACCCAGAGCCTCACGGCGCAGCCGAAGCCCGGCCAGCAGCAGCTCCGCTCCCGCGGCGGCGGCCACCGCCAGGCAGAGCAGCACGGCCACCGCGAACTCGCTGGGCACGTCCATGGCCCCCAGGTAGGGCAGCACCCGGGCGAGCCCCTGGTAGAAGCCGAGATCCACGTGGGGAGCGCCCACGGTCAGGTGGGGAGAGGTGCCCAGCGAGAGCAGGGCGCAGAAGACGGCGGCGGGCAGGAAGAAGCGCGCGTGCCGCGCCCTCGAGAACAGGGAGAGCAGGGCCAGCAGGAGCACCACCCAGCCGGCGAAGACGCTGCAGTAGAGCAGCTCCTGACCCATGAAGGGGCGGAAGTGCTCTCCGAAGGGCATGACGTAGTCGCTGGCCACCACCCGGGAGGCGCGCACCAGCTCGGTACCCCAGGCGAACATGCCCCCATCCTCCCGGCTCACCAGCCCCCCCTCTCCGCGCACCGTGCGGGTGGCCGCCCAGTACACCGGGGCGATGCCCAGGGCGCAGGCCAGGGCCAGCGGTGCGAGCCGCGCCAGCAGCAGCCGGCCCAGCGCGCGCAGGCGCCCGCCCGGCTCCGCCCAGCCCCCCACGCCCGCCGCGGTGCCCACCACCAGGTAGACACAGAACAGCGCCACCGGCACGTACACCGCCAGGGCATGGGTGAAGCAGCCCAGCCCCGTGATCCCCAGGCCCAGCCCGGCCGCCACGAAGCCGCGCAGCCCGCCCTCGCGAGCCGCCTTCACGAAGAAGTAGAGGAACAGCGCGGCGAAGCCGATGGTGAGGCGGTTGGTCACGCCGCTGATCACCGCGAAGCTGATCATGTAGGAGCTGAAAGCCACCGCCAGCCCGCCCACCAGCCTGGCCGCGGGCCGCCGGGCCACCAGGCCCGCGAGCACCCAGCCACCGAAGCCCGCGAAGCCCAGCTGCAGCCAGCAGAGCAGGTTGAAGGAGGCCAGCGGACCCAGCAGGGCCCGCAGGGGGATCAGCAGGATCCCGTTGACCATGTCCACGGGAAAGAGCGTGCCGCCGAAGGGGTAGTTCATCCACTCCATGTGATGGGGCCAGCTCAGCTCCCCCACCAGGGAGTCGTAGATCCACCAGTGCAGCCACAGGTGGTTCCAGATGTCGCCCCGCGGGATGCCGGGCACGCTCTGCGTGGGGTGCAGCAGCGCGGGCCAGAGCAGCACCATGCCCGCACCCAGGAACACGCCCAGGCCGGCCAGGGTCCAGCGCGACAGGACCGCCGGGGGCTGGCCCTGCTCAGCGGCATGCGCAGCGTGGTGATCTCCGCCCAAGGGCTGCACCTCCTGGCCCGCCGCAGGCAGGCTCCACCTATGGCGAGGTCGCGAGCCAGGCAAAGTCACCCGGAGCCTGGACAACCGCCTCGTCGCCATCATGGAGATCCTCCGCCGGATGGCGCCCT
>CAZEJJ010000195.1:0-12990 GCA_964512185.1 uncultured Enterobacterales bacterium
AGATCCGCTCGTAGGAGCCGGTCAGGGAGCGCTGGGTGGAGTTCAGGTTGTTGATGGCGTTCAGGGACGCGACGTTGGTGTTGACGGTGAGGGCCATGGGTCACTCCTGTGGTTGTCTTCTGGGGGTCCGAGGAGGCGCTCTCCTTTCTTCTTCCGTCGCTCCTCGCCAGCCTCTACGGATCAGGCGCCGCCGGTTGTTAATCCGTGAGCATTTTTTCTGGAGATGCTGCATGGAAGGGAAGAACCGATGAAAGAACGGTGGGAATTCCGGCTCCTGAAGCACAGAACCCGCCCCAGCTGGGGCGGGCCCGGGAGCTGGCGCTCGGACGTGGCGCTAGAGCTCCATGAGGATGGCGTCCAGCACCTCTTCCCAGTCCAGGGCCTGCTCGAGCTCGCCCTGGGCGATGTCGTGCTGGGCTCGCGCCACCTCTTCGGGCATGAGCTCGTCAGTCTGGCTGGCCTCCGCCTTCACGTCACTCAGCCACCGGGCATCGCTGGAGAGCTGGACGCTGACCTGCTCACCGGCCTGCTCCTTCGCGGTCGCTCGCTGCTTCTGCGAGGACGGCGGCTCGACTGGGGGTGCGGTCTTTACTGCCTGGATTTTCATGGCAGTCCTCCGGGCCAGGGTTCCTCCAGCAGCGTCTTCGGATCGCCGTGTGGAGTCTTGAAGCGCTGGGGATGCATTATTTTCGTTTTTCCCTCGGGCTACCAGCCCAGCGCCTTGGCCGGGTCCACCGCTCTGCCCTGGTGGTGGATCTCCAGGTGCAGGTGGGGGCCCGTGGAACGACCTGTGGAGCCCACGGTGGCGATGCGGTCGCCGGCCCCCACCTGCTGACCTGGGGAGACCTCGAGCTCATCGCAGTGGGCGTAGAGGCTGCGCCAGCCGCCAGCGTGCTCCACCATGACCACCTTGCCATAGCCGGGGCGATCCTCGGCCATGGTGACCTTGCCTCCCTCCAGACTGTGGATGGGGCTGCCTGTGGGGGCGGCGACGTCCAGCCCCTTGTGGAAGCGGCGGCCGCCGTGGAAGGGATCGGCGCGGTAGCCGAAGCGGGAGCTGATGCGTCCTTCCACCGGGAGCGCGCCGCCGGCGAAGGGTGCGCGCGGGGTCCCCGCCGAAGCGGAGCCCGGCTCGGCGGCCATGTTCAGAGGGGCAGCGAAGACGGCGGTAGAGCTGCCCTGCATGTCGGCGGCGATCTTGTCGGCCAGGCCCAGGCCGCCGGCGGCGGCGATCTCCTCGGCGATGGCCTGGTCCATCATGCTCGAGAACATCTCCACGCCGGTGGACTGGAAGAGACCCTCGGGCACGGTCTTGCGCATCTGCTGGATCATCATCTCCACCATGAAGGATTCGAACTCCCTGGCCGCCTCGGCCTCCCTGCCGGGGGTGGCGCTGGGGGCTTCGCCGAGCCTGCCCTGTTGGGCCAGGGTGGTGGCGATGCCGACGGTGTCGATGGCCATCAGATGGTCTCGATGGCGGCGTGGATGGCTCCGGCCTGGCGGATGGCGGTGAGGATGGAGATGAGATCCCGGGGCTTGACCCCCAGGCTGTTCAGCGCGGTCACCAGGTCCCCGATGGTGGCGCCTTCCACCATGGACACGCGGCCCTCCTGCTCCTCCACCTCGACCCGGGTGTTGTCCACCAGCACCGTCTGGCCTCCGGACAGGGGCCCGGGCTGGCTCACGTTGGTGGTGCGCTGCACCTCGATGGAGAGGCCGCCGTGGGCCACCGCCACCGGCGAGATGCGCACATCCGAGCCCATCACCACCGTGCCGGTGCGCTCGTTGACCACCACCTTGGCGGCCGTGTCCACCGTGAACTCCACGCTCTCCAGCTCGGAGACGAAGGCGATGACCGCGTCCCGGCGCTCTTCCGGCACCGAGACCACCACCGAGGTGGAGTCCTTGGCGTGGGCGAAGTCTCCTTCCAGATGGGTGTTGATGGCGGTGGCCATGTTGGCCGCGGTGGTGAAGTCCGCCTGGGCCAGGTTCCACTGGATGCTGCTCTGGCCGTCCAGCACGAAGTAGTTCTCCGGGGCCGCCTCCACGTGGCCGCCTCCAGGGATGCGGGCGGTGGTGGGGTGGTTCTTGCGCACCTGGTTGCCAGCGGCGTCCGCGCTGTAGCCACCGGTGGTGAGCGGACCCATGGCGTGGGCGTAGGCCTTGCCGTCCACCGAGTACAGCACCGTGAAGAGCAGCACGCCGCCTTCCAGGCTGCGGGCGTCGCCGATGGAGCTGGCCTCGACGTCGATGCGGCCACCCGGCTTGCTGTCCGCCGGCATGTAGCCGGTGACCATCACCGCGGCGACGTTGCGCGCCATGACGTCATCGGCGGAGATGGTGATGCCCATGCCCTGGAAGCGGTTGACCAGCTGCTGGATGGTGGCCTCGTTGCGGGTGGAGTCGCCGGTGCGGTTCAGGCCGGTGACCAGGCCCATGCCGATCAGGGCCAGCTGGGGCTTGCCGTAGAGCTGGGCCACGTCCTTGACCCGAGCGGCCCGGGCGTCGGCCGCGAAGAGAGGGAGCAGGCAGGCGATGATCACGGGCAGGGCGCGCATGGGTCGTTCCTCGTGCGCCCATCATCGGACGAAGGCCCGCGCACTTTAGGGTCGATGGTGGATCCGCCGGACCTCCTTGGGGAACAAGGTCCACCACAGAGAGCGCAGAGGGCACAGAGCCCGCCCCAAGTGGCGGGTTCGGGCCGCTCGCCAGTGTTCGGCACCGGCGTCACGGATCCCTGCGTTCGCAGGATCCGCGCCGCCTACGCCCTGCTGGCTGCTGGCTGCTGGCTTCGGGCGCAGCCTCGCGCGCTCGGCGGGCCTGTCAAGAGCGCCGGGCACAGCACCCGCCAGTTCTGCGAGATCCCCGCTGAGCACGGCTTCGTCGTGGCGCACGGTGCGGCCTGCGGATCCTGCGACAGCGCGGCGCACGGGGCGCGAGGGGGAGCGGGCGGACCGACAGGCCGTCTCTCGCCCGAGAGCCGCTCCCTGGGTCCGTGTCCCGGACCGACAGGCCGTCTCTCGCCCGAGAGCCGCTCCCTGGGTCCGCATGGCAGTGCTCCAGAGGCGGCAGGCTTGCCGCCGGTGCATGTCTTGGAGCAGGCGAAGAACCTCGATTCTACCGCGGCACTACGTCCGTCCAGCAGATCGCGGCTGCGGCCGCGCCTGCTCGCAGCGCTCCCGGTCGACGTGCTGAAGCCACCCGTCACGGACGCCTCCCTCGCCCGCTGCTGCGCAGAACCGGCCTCGCTGAGCGCCCGCTGGCCCTCGCTACGATTCGGTCGGCTGCCTCACGGCGACCTGTTCTGACGCCTGCTCTCTACGAGAGCCTCCAGGGCCGCAGCGACAATGCGCCGCCGCCGCCGCCGCAGGTGGTGGACCGTACGGACGGGTTCTGCGCACCTATGAACCAACCATCTGGTTCAGCTGGCCGTCCATCTGGTCCGAGGTCTGCATGGCCTTCTGGTAGGCCTCGAAGTAGCGCGCGGCCTCCATCAGCTCGGTCATGGAGCGCAGCGCGTCGGTGTTGGAGCCTTCGAGCGCCCCCTGCACCACCTGGAGGTCCTCGGTCTCGTAGACAGGGCTGCTGGCCCGCCAGGTGGTGCCGCCCAGGGGGGTGACCTGCGCGGCGTCCACGAGCCGGAGCTTGTCCAGCTCGGCGCCTGTCTCGTCCAGGATGGCGCCATCAGCGGCCACGCGCAGCTCCTCTTCGGGGGTGAGCTGGATGGAGCCGCCCTGGCCCTGCACGCGCAGGCCGGCGGAGCTCACCAGGTAGCCCTCGGCGTCCAGCTGGAAGTTGCCCGAGCGCGCCAGCACCTGGGAGGTGCCCTCGCCCACAACGAAGAAGCCGCGGCCTCTCAAGGCGAGGTGGGTGTCCACCTGGTCGTGCACCAGCGCGCCGTCCTCGAAGCTGTGGGTGGCCAGGTCGGTGTCCACGTAGACATCGCCCATGGGGCCGGGCATGGCCTCCTCGAGCTTGAAGGACACCCGCTGCTCCTTGAAGCCAGCGGTGGAGGCGTTGGCCAGGTTGTTGGCCACGATCTCCAGCTGGGTCCAAGCGGCGGCCGCGCCGGACATGGAGGAGTAGATGTCGCGGCTCATAGTGCCTCCTGCCAGCGTTCCTCGGCGGTGCTGTCGCGCAGCGCAGCCCGGAGCTGGCGGCGCGACTGGGAGAGGATCTGGCTGATGCGCGAGGGGGTCAGGTCGAAGACCTGGGCGATCTCTGCCAGGGTCAGGTTGCGGCCGTAGTAGAGCAGCACGCAGTGGCGGCTGCGCTCGGGCAGCTCGTGGATGGCCTGCTTGAGCTCGTCGCGGGTGGCCTGGTCCAGCAGCAGCTGCAGGGCGTCCTCGCCCTTGGCCGCCACGCGGGTCTCGGCGAGGCTCAGGCCTTCGTCTTCGTCGTCGTTGCCGTCGTCCATGGACACCAGGGAGACCGGAGCGGTCTTGTCCATGGCGCGCCAGTAGCTGTCCAGATCCATGTCCATGGCCGCGGCGGCCTCCTCCGGCAGCGGCTCCCGTCCCAGGCGATGGGCCAGCATGTTGCTGGTCTCGCGGATGCGCTTGGCCAGGGTGCGCCGCCGGCGGCTCATGGTGTCCCGTGCCCGCAGGGCGTCCAGCATGGCGCCCCTGATCCTGTACTCCGCGTAGGTGCTGAACTTGATGGCCTGGGTCTCGTCGAAGTGCTCGAAGGCCTCGAGCAGCCCGATGGCTCCGTAGGAGGCGAGATCCTCACGGGTCAGCCCGATCCCTTCCGGGATGCGCCCGGCCAGCCGCCTGGCCAGCAGGACGATCTTGCGCTGGAAGGCGGCGCAGATCTGGGCCCGCGTCATGCCATCCACGGTGCGACCCTCGGGGGGGGCCGTCGCGGTGCTGGGAGTCTCTCGGTACAAGGCACTCCTCCTTGGCGCTAGGCGGGGGGTGTGCTCGGGGCGCCACCGCGCGCTGGGCGCTGGGCGCGCGTGCTACGGCGCTGGCCGCGGCCCGGGCGAGGTGGGGTAGGTTGCTGCTGCTGCAGGGTCAGCAGCCCGACGCGATCCAGGCGGACGGAAGGCAGCAGCTCTCCGGGCGAGAGGATGGGGATGCGGGGGAAGAGCTTCTCGCTGAGCCGCCGGAAGGGACCGCGGGCCAGCGGGGGGGCCAGCAGGACCACGTCTTCTGAGCCGCGGTGCTGGTCGGCGAAGGCACCCAGCTGCACCAGCAGGTGCTGGGCCAGGTTGGGGTCCATCACCAGGCGGGTGGTGCCGTCTTCGCTGGCCTGCAGGCTGCGCGTGACCAGCTCTTCGGCCTCGGGTGCCAGGGCGATGTAGCGCAGCACGCCTTCGGGGGAGGTGAAGCGGTGGGTGATGTGGCGCGCCATGCGCTGGCGCACCAGCTCGGTGAGCACGTCCGGGTCGCGGCTGCGCGCGCTGTGCTCGGCCAGCGCCTCCAGGATGCTCTGGGCGTCGCGGGTGGAGACGCCCTCCCGCAGCAGGTTGCGGAAGACGCGCAGCACGGCCCCGCGGGAGAGCACGTCCGGGATCAGCTCCTCCACCAGCCGCGGCGAGTGCTTGGCGGCGCGGTCCAGCACATCCGCCAGCTCCTGGCGGCCGAAGAGCTCGTGGCCGTGCTGGCGGAGCAGCTCGGTGAGGTGGGTCGTGACGATGGTGGGGATGTCCACGACCGTGTAGCCCTTGGCCTGGGCGCGCAGCCGCTGGCCTTCAGGAACCCACAGGGCGTCCAGGCCGAAGACCGGGTCCTTGGTGGGCACGCCGCGGATGGGGCCCTTGGTGTCGCCGGGGTCGATGGCCAGGCACTGCCTAGGCACCACCTTGCCCTGCCCGATGACCTCGCCGCGCAGCAGCACGCTGTACTCGCCGCCATCCAGCTGCAGGTTGTCCCGCAGGTGCACCGCGGGCACGATGAGCCCCTGGTCCTGGGCGAACTGCTGGCGGATGCGCTGGATGCGCTCCACCAGCGTGCCGCCCTTGCGCTCCTCCACCAGGGCCACCAGGTCCACCCCCAGCTCGATGGTGAGGGGCTCCACGCGGAGCATCTCCTTGAGATCCGGCTCGGCGCGGGCCTCGGGGGAGGCGGCCTGCTGCTCGGCGGTCTCCTGCTGCTCCTGCTTGGAGGCCTTGGAGCCGCGCCAGGCCATGGTGCCGGCCACGGCGGTGATGAGGATGAAGGGGATGCGCAGGCCCGGGATGGCGACGAAGCCGGCCACCGCCACCGCCAGCATCCCGAGCGCGCGCGGGGAGCCGAACAGCTGGGCTCCCAGCTGCTCGTGCAGGTGCGCGTCGCTCTCGTCGGGCACCCGGGTGACCAGCATGCCCGCGGCGGTGCTCACGATGAGCGCCGGCACCTGGCCCACCAGGCCGTCGCCGATGGTGAGCACCGTGTAGTTGGAGATGGCGGTGGCGAAGTCCAGGTCGTTCTGCACGACGCCGATGAAGATCCCGCCGACGATGTTGACCAGCGTGATCAGGATCCCGGCGATGGCGTCACCGCGGATGAACTTGCTGGCGCCGTCCATGGAGCCGAAGAAGTCGGCCTCGCGGGCGATGCCGGAGCGCCGCGACCGGGCGGTCACCTCGTCGATGAGGCCGGCGTTCAGCTCGGCGTCCACCGCCATCTGCTTGCCGGGCATGGCGTCCAGGGTGAAGCGCGCGCTCACCTCGGCGATGCGACCCGCGCCCTTGGTGATCACCATGAAGTTGATGATGACGAGGATGACGAAGACCACCAGGCCCACCGCCACGTTGCCGCCCACCACCACCCGCCCGAAGGCCTGGATGATGGAGCCGGCGGCCTGGGGGCCCTCCGCACCGTGCAGCAGGATCAGCCGGGTGGTGGCCACGTTCAGGGACAGGCGGAACAGGGTGGTGATCAGCAGGATGGTGGGGAAGACCGAGAACTGCACCGGCTTGGTGACGTAGAAGGTGACCAGCATGGTGAGGATGGACAGCGACAGCGACAGCGCCAGCAGCATGTCCATGATGGCGGTGGGCAGCGGCACCACCATGATCATCAGCAGGCCGAAGATGCCCGCGGCCACCCAGATGTCGCCTCCGACGCGGATGCGCTGGAGGATTCCTGGGGCGGGACTGGCGGCTCTGGCCACGGCGGGCACTCCTCGGGCTCCACCACACAGTCGGCCTGTAGAGCCGCCGCTTTAGGGCGCCTGGGAAAAAAGGCCGCGGCTGGCAGCCCGCGGAGTGCGGCTCAGGTGCCGCAGGGAGCGCCGTCGTTGGGCATGCCGCGGGCCTTGGTCCTGCGTCCGTGCAGGGTGCCGGGCTCCAGGCCCGAGCTGTCGAAGCGCGCCTCGCGCTGGATGTTGGCCAGCGCGCCCGACTCGATGAAGCCGCCGTCCATGGAGATCTCGCCCTTGCCGCAGTTGACCGCCACCTGCTCGTCGAAGTTGTGGGGATCGCAGGCGGTGATGAAGCCCAGCATGATGACCTTGCGCGAGACCTCGTCGAGCTTCATGCCGGTGCGGAACAGCAGCTGCAGGCGGATGAAGTCCATGATGACCGGGAGCATCTTGTGGCTGGTGGCCTGTCGGGCGAGGGAGGCCAAGAAACGGGCCCGTGCCAGCCGGGGGAAGCGCTGCAGCTGCCGCGCGTAGCGATCCGCGGCGCGGTCCAGGGCCTGCATGTCCACGAGATCGGCGAAGGGTATCAGCCCGCCGCGGCCGTCGCGCAGCACCAGGTAGTGCTGGACGTACAGGCACTTCTTGACCTTGAAGGTGGACAACAGGGCGAAGTAGAGCTTGTTGAAGACCCGGATGTCGCCGCGTGAGAATTGCCCTGACCACTGGCCCACCAGCATGTCCAGGGTCTCGTCGGGCATCACCGCCAGCTCCTCGTACTCGCGGCCCTCGCGCTTGAGGCCGTCGCGCATGCTGCCGAGGATGCGCAGGCCCAGGAAGAAGACCTCGCGCACGTGGTCGTTCTCGGGCTGCAGGGCGAAGCGCAGCACCTCGGAGATCTGGGGCTCGTTCAGGCCGTGGGCCACCACCACGGTGAGGTTGGTGGCCAGGCCCACCTCGCGCATGTTCTGGATGGCGCGCAGCTTGACGTCCACCAGTCCTTCGCGGCCCCGCAGCCAGCGGGTGGAGTCGCCGTCGAAGCCGTCGAACTGCAGGAAGACCTCGTCGAAGCCGCAGTCCTTCATGCGCTGGCAGAAGCTCTTGTCGGCCAGGCGCAGCCCGTTGGAGTGCAGCGCCGCGATGTGGCCCTGGGCCTTGACCTTGCGCACCCACAGCTCGAGATCCTCGCGCAGGGTGGGCTCGGCGGCCATGAAGTCCACCTTGACGCGACGGCGAGCCTGGATCATCTCCTCGAGGTTGCTCAGGTCCAGGTCGTCGGTGTCCTCGGTGTTGGCCTTGGCCAGGCAGATGGGGCAGTCGAGGTTGCAGCGCTCTGTGAGCCGGAGCAGGTAGTCGCGCTGCGGATAGTCTTCGGAGTTCACCGCGAAGTAGTAGCTGTCCACCTCGCGCCAGTAGTCGGGCGCCCGGGACAGCAGCTGGCGGCTGGTGCCGTGCTCGGGGCAGAGCTTCTCGAGCCACGCGGCCCCGTCGCTCACCACCACCTCGGCGGGCACCGGGTCGAGGCAGGTGTTGCAGACCCCCCGGGTGGAGCGGAGCAATTCGCGGTCGGTGGCGCTCGCGGCGTGGGTGCTCATGGGCACCTCCTGGTCCTGTTGGCGGCCTCGGGGAGGCACTTCGCTGCCCACCATAGCCCGAAGCGCGGCTCGTGGAGGTGGTGCGCGCCACGGGAACAGCCCTGCGCCTGCTCGGTGGGCTACCCCGCCGCCTGGCTCAGCCAGGAGCCGGGGTCCTGGGGAGTGCCGTTGTAGCGGATCTCGAAGTGCAGCAGGTAGTGGCTGGAGTCCACCAGGCCCGAGTTGCCTACGAAGCCCAGCACCTCGCCCTTTTCGACGCTCTGGCCCACGGAGACCCGCAGGCCGTTGGCGTGGGCGTAGACGGTGGTGTAGGCGCCGTGGTCGAGCACGACGGTCTGGCCGTAGCCGCGGATGAAGCCCGCCTGCTTGACGATCCCCGGGAACACCGCGCGGAAGGGGGTGCCGTAGGCGGCCTCGATGGCCAGCCCGTTGCTGCGGTTGGTGTCGCCGGTGAGGGGGTCCTGGTGCCAGCCGAAGGGGCGGACCACGCGACCGGTGGTGGGCCAGGGCAGCCGGCCGTGGGCGCTGCGGAAGCTGGCGTTGGTGCCGCTGGAGGCCCTGGGCGCGGTGGAGCGGGTGGTGAGGGACTCGGTGAAGCGGTTCTGGGCCTGGTCGCGCTCCTGGCTGAGCCTGCTGGCCAGGTCCTTGCGCTCGCGCACCTCGTCGAGCAGCGAGAGCTTGCGGGCCCGCTCGTCGCGCAGGGAGGCCTCTTTGAGGCGCAGCTCTGCTTGCAGGGCGGCCACCGTGGCCCGGTCGCGGTCCACCTGCTCCAGCGCGGCTGCTCGGTTCTGCACTGTGGTGCTGAAGGCGCGCAGGCGGGCGCGGTCGTGGTCGAGGATGGCCAGCAGGTAGTGGCTGCGTCGCCGCAGATCCAGGGGCGACGCCGCTCCGAAGAGCACCCTGGCCAGCCCGTGGCGGGTGAGCCGGTACAGGGCCGCGCAGCGACCTGCCACCTGGGTGGCTTCGAGCTCCCACTGGGCCTGGGCCGCGGCCAGCCCGTCCTCGGCCATGAGGCGCCGCGCCTCGACGCTGTCGAGCTGGCGCTGCAGGCCCTCCACCTCGCGCGAGAGCTCGTGCAGCTGCCGGTCGATGCGATCCAGCGAGCCCAGGATGTCCTGCTCCTGTACGCGCGCTTCGGCGGCCGCCAGCTGCGGATCCCCGATCTGCATGCCCTGCTGGGCGTGCAGGTCGCTGACCACCAGGCCGGCCGCCAGCAGGCAGCAGGCGACAGAGCGGGCCGCCGCCAGGCGGCCGGCCCGGATCGTAGCGAGGGCCAGCGGACGCGTAGCGAGGGTGGCTCTGCGAAGCAGTGGGCGAGAGAGGCGTGTTTTCAACACGTTGACCGAGAGCGCTGTGAGCAGGACCAGCCGCAGCATGGGCTGCTGGACCGCAGTAGATTCGGGGCTCTGTCGCCTGCTGAGGGACAGCCCCAAGGTCCACGGGCGCAGCGGGTTCACGGCGCCTTGGCCAGGAAGCGGTGGACGGCGGTCCAGGCGCCGACGACGCCCAGCAGGACACCCACCGCCAGCATCACCAGGCTGTAGTCCAGCGGCAGGAAGCGCAGCGGTTCCTCGGAGAGGCTGAGCTGCAGCGCGCGCTGCAGGCGCAGGATCACCCAGCTGTGCACGGCGAGGGTGGCCAGCAGGGCCAGCCCCGCCCCCAGCAGCCCCTGGATGAAGCCCTCCACCAGGAATGGAGCCATGATGATGTCGTCGGTGGCTCCCACCAGGCGCTGGGTCTCCAGCTCCTGGCGGCGGCTGTAGACCACCAGGTGGATGGTGTTGGCCACCAGGAAGACGGCGGTCATGGCGATCAGGCCGCCCAGGATCAGTGCCAGCAGCTTGAGCAGGGAGAGGAAGGCGTTGAAGCGCTCGACCCACTGCTGCCCGTAGTCGATCTCTTCGATCTCGGGGAACTCGAGCTCGGCCACCAGCAGCTTGAGCTCGGGCGAGCGCGCCCGCTCCGGCGTGAGGGTGATCTCCAGGGACGAGGGGAGGACCTCTGCTCCCAGATCCTGCAGCACCGGCTGGGTCTCCGGGATTCTGGACACGAGGTAGTCCCTGGCGTCCTCCTCGGAGACGTAGCGCACGGTCTGCACGCCCCCCATGGCGGCCACGGCTTCTTTGACCTCGAAGCGCCGCTCCACGGGCACGTCGGCGTGGAAGTAGGCGGAGACGTGCACGTCGTGGGCCCAGTCGTGGGTGATGGCGTTGAGGTTGTAGATCACCATCAGGAACACGCCGAGCATCAGCACCGCCGCGCCGATGACCCCGGTGGCCACGAGGTTGAGGTAGAGGTTCTCCCACAGGCTGCGCAGGGCCCGCCGGAGGATCTGGGCCATCAGAGCCGACACTTCTCCTCCCTGGTGAGGCGCCCGTTCTCGAAGCGCACGCGTCGATAGGGGAAGCGGTCCATCAGGCCCACGTCGTGGGTGGCCACCATGACGGTGGTGCCGCGCAGGTTGATGGCCTGGAGGATCTCGATGACCTCGATGGCCATGGCTCCGTCGAGGTTGCCGGTGGGCTCGTCGGCCAGCAGGATGGCGGGATCGTTGACGATGGCGCGCGCCACCGCGACCCGCTGCTGCTCGCCCCCGGAGAGCATGCGCGGCAGGTCGCGCTCGCGGCCCTTGAGGCCCACCGTGTTGAGCACCGCGCGGACGCGACGCTGGATGCCGGCGCGCGGGAAGCCCAGCACCTCGAGGGCGATGCTCACGTTCTCTGCCACCGTGCGCGACTCGATGAGCTTGAAGTCCTGGAAGACGATGCCGATGTTGCGCCGCAGGTAGGGGCGCCGGCGGCGCGTGAGGCCGGAGAGGTCCACGCCGCCCACCATGACCTTGCCCTCGGAGGGTGTGTGCTCGGCGTACAGCAGCTTGAGCAGGGTGGTCTTCCCGGCTCCGGACGGACCGGTGACGTAGCAGAACTCGCCCTTGGACACCTTGAGGGTGACGTCCTGGAGGGCCACCTGCTCGCCGAAGGTCTTGGTGACGTGGTAGAGGCGAATCATGGCTGGGACCCCGCCCTTCTATCATGGCAACCCGGCCGATGGCATCGCAGGAGGTCCAGTGCGGGTCGCGGTCTACGGTGGCAGCTTCGATCCACCCCACGTGGGGCACGCCCTGGTGGCGGGCTGGCTGCTGTGGACCCGGCGCGTGGATCGGGTGTGGCTCGTGCCGGCCTTCAGCCACGCCTTCGACAAGGAGCTGGCGCCCTTTGAGAGGCGCGTCGCTCTGTGCGAGGCGCTGGCGGCCGACGTGGACGCGCGCATCGAGGTGCGGGCCATCGAGCGCGATCTGCCCACCCCCAGCTTCACGCTCAACACCCTGCGCGCCCTCGCCCAGCGCCATCCGCGGCACAGGTTGCGGCTGGTGGTGGGTGCCGATGTGCTGGAGCAGCTTGATCACTGGCACCGCTGGGACCGCATCGAGGCGGACTTCGAGCCCATCGTGGTGGGGCGGCAGGGCTGGCCCGCGGTGCCCGGTGCGCCGCTCTTTCCGGGTGTGAGCAGCAGCGAGATCCGCGGCCTGCTGGCGCGCTCGGAGCCCGTGGACCACCTGGTGACGGCCTCGGTGGCCGAGCTGCTGCGCGCGGGAGCCGCCCGGTGAAGCTCTACCTGTTCGACATCGACGGCACCCTGCTGCGCTCTGGCGGAGCCGGCCGCTTGGCCATGGAGCGGGCCTTCCTGCGGGTGCACGGCATCGCCGGGGCCTTCGCCGCGGTGGACTTTCGCGGCGCGCTGGACGGGTTGGTCCTGGAGCGGGTGTACGCCCAGCAGGGCCTGGCCCTGGATCGCCACGCAGAAGAGCTCTTCAAGGCGGTGTTCGCCGAGGAGCTGGTCGCCTGCCTGGCGCCGGGTCGCCTGCCGGGCCAGCGGCTCTGCCCCGGCGTGCCGGCGGTGCTGGATCGGCTCGAACCCCTGGCGGCGCTCGGCCTGGTCACCGGCAACTGGAGGCGAGGGGCCGAGGGCAAGCTGCGGGCCTTCTCGCTGTGGTCGCGCTTCCCCTTCGGGGCGTTCTCCGAGGACGGCAGCAGCCGCGCCCAGCTCATCCGGCGGGCGGTGGAGCGGGCCCGCGGCCAGGGCCTGGCCCCCAGCCGGGTGGTGATGGTCGGCGACACGCCCCACGACGTGGCGGCGGCGCGGCAGGCCGGGGCGGTGGCCGTGGCGGTGCAGACCGGCTGGTCCGAGCCCGAGAGCCTGCGAGGAGCGGGCCCCGATCTGCTGCTGCCGGATCTCGAGCAGGGGCTCGAGGCGCTGGTGGGGGTGTAGGCTTCCAGTGCACGCGCTCGGAAGTTCCTAGCCTCGGGTTTCGCCACAAGGGTGGCCGGTC
>CAZEJJ010000196.1:0-12938 GCA_964512185.1 uncultured Enterobacterales bacterium
CGTGGGGGGGCGAGGCCCCCCCAAAAGCCTGGTGCCCGTGTGCCGCGGAGCGGCATGTACGGCCGCTAGCGACCGTACGGCCGAAGTATCTGGCCGCCCAGCAGGGTGGGCAGGTACTTCTGGGCACGGGCACTATCAGCCCCGGACGAGCACTGGACCCTGGCGCACGACCGCCGCTAGCCGAGCAGCTCGGCCAGGCTGCGCAGGAGCTCCGCCGGAGAGACCGGCTTGGCCAGGACCCGGCTGCCGCTGCGCTCCAGGTGCTCGCTCGCCGCAGGGGTGAAGCTGCCACCGGTGACGAAGATGACGCGCGCCGCCTGATCGGGGTGTTGCTCCTGCAGCCAGGCGTGCAGGTCGGTGCCCAGCATGTCGGGCATCATGAGGTCCAGCAGCAGCGCGTCGAAGCGCGCCCCCCCCCCGAGCAAGCGCTGCGCGGCCTGCGCGGTGTCCGCTGTGTGGACCAGGTAGCCCTCGCGCCTGAGCACCCGCGAGAGGGCCCGCAGCAGCAGCGGCTCGTCGTCCACCAGCAGGATCTGCGGCGGCTCGCTGCCCAGGCCAGGTCCCACGCTGGGAGGCGGCTGATCCGCCGCGACCTCTGCGGCGTGTTCCTGCGCCACCAGCGGCAGGTGGACGGTGAACCTGCTGCCTCGCCCGGGCTCGCTGCTGGCGGTGATGCGCCCACCGTGCTCAGTGACGATGCGGTGAACGATGGCCAGGCCCAGCCCCGCCCCCCCCCCGGGCTGACGGGTGCTGAAGAAAGGATCGAAGAGCCGATCCATGTGCTCGCGGGGGATGCCCCTGCCGCTGTCGGAGACCTCCACCTGCACCTCGTCCCCTGCGAGCTGGGTGCGCACCCGCACGCTGTTTTCGTCGGGATGGCCTTCGGGGATGGACTGGGCCGCGTTGATCAGCAGGTTCAGGAACACCTGCGACAGCCCGCCGCCGCTGGCCACCAGCGCGGGGAGCGGCGAGAGCTGCAGCTCGAGCCGCGCCCGGAAGCGCAGCTCGTTGCGCGCCAGGGAGGCCGCGGCCTCGATCGAGCGCAGCAGATCCACCGGGGCGCCGGTCCGGAACTCGGGGCGGGCGAAGCTGCTCAGGTCGCGCACGATGGCCTGCACCCGGCGCGCGCCGTCGGTCGCGTCGAGGGCCATGCCTGCCAGCCGGCGCGCGTCTACCGGGCCCCCTGCGTCGGCGGCCACCCTGAGCACGTCGGTGAGACCCTCGAGGTTGTAGAGCAGGTAGCTCTAAGGGGTTGTTCACCTCGTGGGCCACACCGGCCGCCAGCATGCCCACGCTGGCCAGGCGACTGGCCTGGGCCAGGTCGGCCTGCAGCGCGCGGCGCTCGCTCACATCGCGCAGCGCGGCCAGCACCTGGGGCGCGCCCTGGTACTCCACCAGCCGACCGCTCACCTCGACCCAGCGCAGCTCGCCGTTCTTGCGCTGGAAGCGCAGCACCGTGGGCCCCACCACGGATCCATCAGCACCGCTGCGGAAGACCGCCAGCGCCTGCTCCTGGTGCTCGGGCGCATGGAAGGCGTCGATCTGGAGCCCGCGGATCTCTTCGTGGCCGTAGCCGAGCAGCTCGCAGAGCACCCGGTTGGCCAGGGTGACCCGGCGCGTGGTGGGATCCACCAGGATCAGCCCGTCATGGTTGCTCTCGAACAGGGCCCGGAAGCGGGCCTCGCTGGCCCGCAGGTTGCGCAGCACGTCTCCCACCCGCAGCAGCGAGCGCACATAGGCCAGGAGCACCGGAGGCTCCACCGGCAGCGTGAGGTAGCCGTCGGCGCCGCCCTCGAGCCCGGCGATCACCGAGGCCTCGTCCATGAAGCTGGCTGACAGGTGCAGCACCGGGACATGCAGGGTGGCGGGATCCGCCTTGAGCCGGCGACAGATCTCGAAGCCATCGATGTCGGGCAGCTTCACGTCGAGGATCACCAGGTCGGGCACGCAGCGAGCCTGCTCCAGGGCCTGGCCGCCCGTGGCGGCTTCGATGACCCGGTAGCCGGCCCCCTCGAGCACCCGGCGGGTGAGATAGCGCCCGGGCTCGCTGTCATCTGTGACCAGGATGGTGTGTGCAGCGGGCTGCAGGTCGGTCTGTCCGGCTCCGGTCATGGCGCCCCCTCGTCCTTGGACCGCCCGCTCCCCGCGGGTGCCAGGCGCTCCGTGATGGCCTGTTGCGTGGCCATGGCAGCATCGTGGATGAGCTGTACCTGCCGGCGCTGCTCGGCGCTGAGGCTGCCATCGGCGCCGTCGAGCAGCAGCCGTGACAGGCCGATGATGGCACTCACCGGCGTGCGCAGGTCATGACGCAGCTCCGCGCAGGCGCGCTCGCTCAGCCACAGCCCAGCCGCGTGGGGATCGAGTTGATGGCACACCGTCGTCCCTCCAGGCTGCGCTGAGGCAGGCACTGTTCATCTGCGAAATTCGATAACCAAGCCCCGGCGCCACTGCCAGTGCCGAAATGCTCCCGCGCCGAGAGGATCTGCCGCACCCCGCTCAGCGGGTGACGACAGCCTTCTCGCCGCAGCGCCCGCACCGGCCCTTGAAGAAGCCCACCTTGCCGTGCTTGCGGTGGCAGGTGACGCACCACATGGTGCCGCAGTGCTTGCAGATCAGCTCGGCCTTCCGCTGCCCGCACTGGTCACACCTGGGGGTTCCTCTACCGAACATGGGATCTTCCTCGCGATGGATCGGACAGCTCTGCCTATCACAGCCCTCCCTGTCGACGAACGACGCCGGCGTCCGCCCAGCAGCGCTCCAGCTCCAGGGCCAGCGGCTCGGCCGGGACCTGCAGCTGTCGGAGGCGGAGCGCGAAGGGGGCGATCTCGCAGACGAGCCCGCGGTCCGTCCAGCCCTCGCGCCGAGCCTCGCGCAGGCGCGCCAGGGCCCCTCCGATCCCCTCGGCCTCCGCCTGCAGCTCGGCGGCCAGCGCGCGGAGAGGAGCGGCGTCCGCGGGTCGCTCCAGCGCGCAGCGGCGGCAGGAGAAGGCCCTCGATCGCAGCCAGCGCAGGTGGGGCGCGCTCTCCACCACCACCGCTCCGCTGCGGCCCACAAAGGACCGAGCCAGGACCCGCCGGCTGCGGCCCACGAGGGCGCTGCGCAGCCCGCGGAGCTCCGCCTCCAGGGCGGGCAGCGCCCGGTCGCGGGCCCGCTTCGCCTCCCAGCGCAGGCCCAGCACCCACGCGGCGCAGGCCATGGCGGCCACCGACACCACCCCGGCACCGAGGCCGAGGGCCCGCAGCCGGCTCCAGAAGTCGTCCTGGAACAAGGCCACCAGGACGACGAGGGCGACCGCGAGCGCCACCAGCGCCCAGAACCAGAGGGGAACGTCGGAGCCGAGAGGCCTCTCGGTGGTCATGGCCGCCCAGCGCCGATCCGTCCCGGCCTGCAGCCGGATCAGCGTGGCTCGCGCCGCCTGGATGTCCAGCAGGGGCGAGCCCGGGGGCTGGTCGTCGCTGATGGTGCTCAGCAGGCCCGCGTCCAGCAGCAGCTCCCGCCACCGCTGCGACGAGGCCTCGGCGTCCAGCTCCAGCAAGGCCTCGGTTCGCAGGGAAACGGGATCGAGCAAGGCCTCCGACAGCTCCCGGAAACGCACACCGAGAGGCTACCACAGGGCTCCTGATACGGATCAACGGTGGCTCGAGACGGGGGATGCTATCGTCGAGACATCACGCCAGCGGGGATCCCCATGCCGAGACCGCGCGCCCTGATAGTCCTGGCGGCCCTCGCGGGCTGCAGCCCATCCAGGGTCAGCGACAGCGCTCCCGGCGACACCGGGCCGGTCCCCGCGGGCGGCATCATCGCCGCCACCAGCGGCACCGAGGCCATCGACGCCGGCCTGCTGGTGCTGGAAGAGGGCGGCAGCGCCATGGACGCGGCGCTGACGGTGGCCATGAGCCAGATCACCCTCACCGTGGGCTCCTGGAACAGCTTCGCGGGCATCATGGGGGTGATGGTCTACGACGCCGACAGCGGCGAGCTGTCCAGCCTGCACGGCAACTACGGCACCTTCGCGGGGGAGACGGACCCCGCCAGCATCCCCGCCGAGGAGCCCAGCGGCCGCAGCGCCATGGTGGGCGGCTACATGGCCGCCGCCGAAGCGGGCTGGCAGGAGCACGGTGAGCTGCCCTGGTCGCGGCTGTTCGACCCGGCCATCGAGCTGGCCGAAGAGGGCTTCGAGGTGGATGCCTACCTGGACTCCTACATCGGCTACCGCGAGGAGGTGCTCAGCCGCCGCGAGGACACCTGGGCGGTGTTCACCGACGAGGACGGCCAGCCCTGGGAGCAGGGCGACATCATCACCCAGCCGGCCCTGGCCGAGACCCTGCGGGCGGTGGCCGAGGAGGGCGCCCAGTACATGTACACCGGCACCTGGGCCGCGCACTTCGTGGAAGCCGTGAGCGAGGAGGGCGGCGCCGTCAGCGCCGAGGATCTCGCCAGCTACAGCGCCGACTGGCTCACGCCGCTGGAGTGCGAGTACGCCGGCCACCGCGTGGTCAGCATGGCGGACCGCGAGCTGGGCAGCGTGCAGATCATCGAGGCCCTGAACATGGCCGAGGCCGCCGGGCTCGCCGAGCTGGGCCCCTGGAGCGAGTCGGGCGAGGCCCTGTTCTGGGTGGTGCGCATCACCCAGGTCAACCAGCTGCTCACCTGGATCCAGGACTACTACCCGGAGTACGCCGACTACGTCACCGACGCCCTGCCCGGCGTGGCCCTGGACGATGAGTCGCGGGTGGACCCGGCCCAGGCCGAGATCCTCGCGGGCTACGTGCTGGACGGCACCTGGGAGGAGCTCATGGCCCTGTTCGGCTACGGAGGCGGCGTCACGGCCACCCACTCCGACGCCATCGCGGTCATGGACGCCCGGGGCGATGCCGTGGCGCTGACCCACTCCATCAACACCAGCTTGTGGGGACAGACGGGCATCTTCGTCGATGGCGTGAGCATCCCGGACTCCGCCAGCTTCCAGCAGCTGCTGCTGGCCCAGGTCACCCCCGGCGATCCCCTGCCCACCCCCCTCAACCCCACCCTCGCGCTGCGGGACGGCGTGCCCGTGCTGGCGGGCAGCACCGTAAGCAACGTGCACTACGCCCAGTTCCAGCGCCTGGCCGCCGTGCTGGGGCTGGGCCTGAGCCCCCAGCGAGCCATCGAGACGCCGATGGTCTCCGGCTACGCCTTCAGCGAGATCGCGGAGCCGGGCGACTTCGACGCCGAGGTGCTGGCCGAAGCCGAGGCCCTGGGTGCCAGCATCACCGTGACCGACGACAGCAGCAAGCCCGCCTGGGTGGGGGTGGCCCTGGCCGAGGACGGCAGCCACAGCGGCGCCGTGGAGGGTTGGCTGGAGCCCGTGGGGGCGCGGGTGGACTCCACCGGAATGGAGTAGCTCGTAGAGAGGGAATTCACCGGCTGCAGGTCAGCTCGTCGCTTGCCGCGACGCACACGCTCGATAGGGTCCGCGGGTCTGGTCGGCGCTCGCCACCTCGAGACAGCATCCACACCCCTTCGAGAGAGCATCGTGGCCACCTACAACGCCTCCAACGCTTCCGTGCTCGTCTTCACCTTCAAGGAGGGTCTGCTCTCCAGGGTCGCCCACGACCTCCAGCTCAGCGTGCGGGACTTCACCATCGAGCTGGACGAGTCCAGCTTCGCCGTGCAGGCCGCGGTTGATCCCGCCTCCCTCCGCGTGGTCTGCTGCATGAAGCGCGGCGTCGAGGCCCCCGGCACCCTGAGCGCCGGCGACAAGCAGAAGGTCATCGAGTACACCAACAAGGACGTGCTGCACCCCAGGCAGCACCGCACCATCGGCTTCCGCTCCACCTCCGTGCACAAGGCGGGCGACGGCTTCGTGGTCGACGGCATCCTGTCCCTGCACGGCGTCCACAAGGCCATCTCCACCCGGGTCACCCGCGCAGGCGGCGGCTACACCACCTCCTTCGACATCAACCAGCCCGACTACGGCATCGAGCCCTTCTCCGCCATGTTCGGCGCCATGAAGGTCAAGCCCGTGGTCAGGGTCAAGGTCACGGTGCCCGCGAGCTGATCGCCCACCGTCCAGCTCAGCAGGGCTTCTTCAGCGGGCAGCCAGGCGGCGCAGCGATCGTCGCCCAGACTTGACCCCCTCCCCGGAGTGGGTAATGTTTCAGTTGAGAATGAAACCTCGGAGCCCCATGGACCCCACAGCCCGCCAGTCCTTCATCGAGTCCTGGGGCGCCATGGGTGTGGCCTGGGGCATCAACCGCAGCATGGCCCGTATCCACGCCCTGCTGATGCTCTCCGCCGCGCCCGTCAGCCTCGACGAGATCGCCGAGGGCCTGGAGATCAGCCGCGGCAACGCCTCCATGTCCCTGCAGAAGCTGCGGGCCTGGGGCGTGGTGCAGCGCGCACCCGTGGCCGGGGACCGCCGCGACTTCTACGTCAGCGAGCCCGACGTGTGGGCCATGTTCTTCGCCATCGCCCGCGAGCGCAAGCGCCGCGAGTTCGATCCCGCCCTGGGCACAGTGCGCCAGGCCCTGGGCGCGCTGGGCGACGACACCCCCCCCGAGGTGCAGCAGCGCCTGGCCCAGATGTCCAGCCTGCTGGGCACCGGCGAGCAGGTGCTGCAGCGCTTCCTCAGCAACGAGAGAGCCAGCCGGGCCCTGCTGGCCTTCCTGGCAGCCGGCGCCCCCACCGGGCCCTGATCCCCCCGCGGCCCGGGAGGCGCTGCGGGATTCTCTGCTCCAGATCTCCGAAAAACATTCACTTCATTCTGAACGTCAAGAAACCACGGGAGCGATCATGAGCGCACAAGCCATCCACGCCATCACCGGGGCCGCGGGCTACTCGGGGCGCGCCATCGCCCAGCTCCTGCTGGAGCGCGGCTTGAAGCTGCGCTCCCTCACGGGCCACCCCGACCGGCCTGATCCCTTCGACGGCCAGGTGGAGGTGCAGCGCCTGGCCTGGGAGGATCCCGCCGCCCTCAGCCGCTCCCTGCAGGGCGTAGACGTGCTCTACAACACCTGGTGGGTGCGCTTCGCCCACGGCGACCAGGACCACGGCGTGGCGGTGCAGCGCAGCGAGGCGCTGCTGTCCGCGGCAGCCAGCGCGGGCGTGCGCCGCATCGTGCACACCAGCATCACCAACCCGGAGCTCGACTCTCCCCTGCCCTACTTCAGCGGCAAGGCGCGGGTGGAGCTGGCGGTGCGCGAGTCGGGCATGTCCTGGGCCATCCTGCGCCCGGCGGTCTTCTTCGGCGGCCGCGACGTGCTGCTGAACAACATCGCCTGGCTGCTCCGCCGCTCCCCGATCTTCGCGATCCCGGGCAGCGGTGAGTACCGGGTGCAGCCCATCCACGTGCAGGACTTCGCCCGGCTCGCCGTGGGCTGGGGGCAGCGCGACGACCAGGCCGTGGTGGACGCCGTCGGCCCCGAGGCCTACCGCTACGACGATCTCGTCCGCCTGCTGGCCGGCGCCGTGGGCCGCCCAGCCCGGCTGCTGCACCTGCCGGCCAGCCTGGTGCTGCTGGCCTCCCGCCTGCTGGGTCCCTTCGTGGGCGACGTGGTGCTCACCCGCGAGGAGATCGACGGGCTGATGGCCGATCTGCTGGTCTCGGACCAGGCCCCCACCGGGAGCACCCGGCTGTCCCGGTGGCTGCGGGAGCACGGTGAGCAGCTGGGCAGGGAGTGGGCCTCGGAGCTCGAACGACACTATCGCTGACGGCCGTCGCCCCCCCACAAGCCCCTGACACGCGATCGCCGGGCACCGGGGATATAGTGGCCGAGCCGACCCGCTCGCTCGGCGAGAGGCACCAGCGAACGGGGCAGCCACGGTGGAGGAGAGCATGCGAACCGCCCTGTACCTCGTCGGCCTGCTGGCCCTCGCCGCCTGCGGTGAAGGCGACAGCAAGGACCCAGACACCAACGACAGCACCGAGACCGGCGACAGCGGCGCGCCGCCCTCGGGCGAGCTCGGCTTCACCCTCGAGGGCGAGTCCACGGGCATGGCGCTGCTGTTCAGCCGCCTGGAGTGGACCGACACGGGCACCGAGTTCGGGGACAACCTGCTGGTCATGGACGCAGCGAGCGATCTCACGACCGTGGCCATGCCGGCCATCGGCGAGAGCAGCTACACCGCGGCTTTTCCGGAGAACACCGAAGACGTGGGGGCCTGGTTCCTGCCTGCGCTCTTCAACGACACCGACGCCAGCCTGACCCACGACTCCGGAGAGAGCATCGCCGGGCTGGGCCCAGCCGTGCTGCTCTACCTGCCGAACACCCCCAGCGAGGACCTCAGCACGCGGGGCTACGGCCAAGGCTGGAACGCCCTGGACTACCTGGCGCTGATCTCCGACGCCGGCGAGAAGTTCCACTCCCTCTCGGCGGTCCCGCTGGCCGCCAACCTGGCGGGGCTGCGAGCGGCGACGGTGGGCGGCGACTACGCGGGCAGCGGCGCCTCCGAGGGGCTGCGGCTGGCGGTGGTGCCCAGGAACTACGGCGATCTCAAGAAGCCGGTGCTGGCCTACGACGAGGAGCTCCAGCTGGTAGACGGCGCGTTCAGCCTCACCATGGACATGGTCCCCCCCGGCGACCACGTCGTCGAGTCAACCAAGGGCGCCCTGGCGAACGCCATCGAGCACATGCGCTTCTACATGGACAGCGACGAGTCCGGCGGCTTCACTGCCGACGACGAGGTGCTCTACGGCGCCTGCGCGACCAACGGCCGGGCCTTCTTCCAGTACCTGCCCCTCTGCGGCAACCTGCCCACGGCCAACAGCTACCTGATCTTCCAGGTCAAGCCGGGCTGGCGCACCCAGGTGCTCGTAGAGGGCAAGGAGCCAAGCCCGCTGAGCGCAAAAGAAGCGCTGGAGCTGTTCATCCTGGACAACTGCCCTGGCGAAGGCACGGACACCAGCGAGGATCCCTGATCCAGAACGCAGCGACCGGCCCAGCACGGGCCGGTCGGCAGGCTCCGGTGCAGATCAGCTGCAGCTCAGGCGACCGCCGCGCACGATGCAGCGCAGGTCGCCGCCGGTCTCGGGCACGCTCACCTCGGCCTGCATGGGCACGTTGCCCTGCAGCGAGAGCAGGCAGGTCCCCGGGGGCACCACGAAGCTGGCCACGTTCACCCCGCCCGTGAGCCTCTCCACCATGCGGCTGCCCTGGCACTCCAGCGCCACCTCGGCGATGGGCAGATCGGTGTCGAGCTTGACCTTGTAGGCCACGCCGGCCAGCACCTGCACAGGCTCGCTGGGGATCTCCACCCCGCAGCGACCCTGCACCAGGCCGTTGACATAGGCCACCTCGGCGTCGTCACCCACACGGCTGGCCTCGGCCACGTAGCCGTCCACGCCCTCGCCGCAGCCGCTCCCGCCCAGCGCGTCGGTCATGAGCATGTCGCTCCAGGCCATCAGCGCCTGGGCCTTGTCCACGTTGTGGGCGTCGGCGGAGAGCATGCGACCCACGGTGGTCTCGAAGACCTGCTCCCGGGCCTGGCCGCTGCTGGCGTCCTTCCAGGAGATGGTGAGGCTGACCGCGTCCTGCCGCTCGAGATCGCGGGCGCGCAGGTCCTGCAGGAACAGCTGGGTGGTGCCCGCGTAGTAGTTGATGGGCTGGATGTCGTCGGGGTTGGTGCTGGCCTCTTCGCCGTAGAACTTCTCCACCGCCAGGCTGTCAGGCAGGTTCAGGGCGAAGCGCACGTCGTGGGCGATGGTGCGGGTGAGGCTGTCGAAGCCCAGGCCGAACACGCGGTCCACCACCGCCTCGCTGCCCAGGTAGACATAGGCGCCCTTGCCCTTCTCGGTGAGCTTATCGAGCATGGTGTCGTTGAACTCGCGGCCCACGCCCACGCCGGTCATGCGCACCGCGTGATCCTCGTAGGCCTTGCCGATCTCCGAGACGGTGTCGGGGTTCACGTCGCCGGTGTTGAGGAAGGCGTCGGTGACCACCATGACGCGGCGGTTGCGCTCCTGCTGGTCGGTGGCGACGCGGGAGGTGGCCAGGCGGTAGGCCTCCTTCAACCCCTTGTCCAGGTTGGTGCTCCCGCGCGGCTGCATGTCGACGATGGCCTGGTCCAGCAGCGCCGAGTCGTCGCGCCCCACCACGTAGTCCTCGAGGGGGGTGCACACCTGCGAGTCGAAGAGCACCAGGTCGATGCGGTCGCCGCGCTGCAGGCTGCCGGTCATCACGTCGAGCCCGCGCTTGAGGTAGTCCATGCGCCCCTCGGAGGACATGGAGCCCGAGCGATCCACCAGGATGGTGAGATCCAGGGGCTGGCGCGGCGGGTTGGCCCCGCGCACGGCCAGGGCCATGGTGAGCGCATCGTCGCCGGTCTGCTGGGCCGTGGCGTGCACCGAGAAGACCGCGCCCTCCTCCACCGGCACGCTGTCGAAGGAGAAGTAGTTGAGCAGCTCGTGGGGCCGGACCTGGGCCGGGGTGAAGTGAGCGTTGTTCTTGACCGCCCACAGCAGCCTCTGGGCGCTGGCCAGGCTCATGGAGTCATCGTTGGACAGGAACAGGGTGCCGCCCCAGTCCAGCGTCGGGCCGTCGGTTGGGGGGCGCTGGCTGCTGGCGCCGGCGGAGATCTCGTCGTCGCCGCTGCTGGCCATGTCGCGGGCGGGCTGCTCCTCTGCCTCGGCCTTGGCCTCCTGGGGAGCCGGAGGGCCGGCGGTGGGCTCTGGCGCAGGCTCGGCCTCGGCCAGCTCGAAGGCCGCCATGGCGCCGGAGCTGGCGTCGGCCATGCTGGTGACGCCGGCCGCGCCGCCGCCGCTCCCCGGAGAGCGGGTGCGCCCCGGGGCGGAGGATCGGCTGGTGGTGGATGGCACCAGACCCCTGGGGGCACCCCCGCTGCGCCTCGCGGCGCTGGGCGCGGAACGCTCGGCCCGGCCGCGGCCGTAGCAGTCGCGCACCACGGCCTGGCCTCCGGGTACGATGACCTCTGAGGGCGCCGGGATGAAGAGCTGCGCCCCGCCGGTGACGGCGGCCATGCGCATGACGTGGGTGGGCAGCTCGTCGGCGGACGCCTCCACAGCCAGCGGCGGATCGTCGGGCTGGGCCCTGGAGGGGCCGGTGTCGTCGAGCTGAAGGGCGCTGCCGTGACAGGCTACGAGGGCGAGCAGGTAGAGCATGGTGACCTCCGTGTTGCGCCCTTCGAACGGCGCGAGGTCCGCCATCTTACACCCGTCTTCGATCAAAGCCCGGATTGATCGCAGTCCTCTGGCCACAGGGCGTAGCCGATCTCCAGCAGCGCCCCGGCGTCGGGGGCCACCGCGGCCTCGAAGCTGACGCTGTTGGACCCCTGATCGTAGCTCCAGCCCGCGCTCATGTCGGCGCCGTCCACCGACACGGCGATGCTCTCCGGCACCGGCGCGGCGCCCAGGGCGTAGGGCCCCTCACGAGCCGAGTCACCGGTGACAGCGGACATCGTGCCGGCCAGCCCCGCGAGATCCGCCTCCAGGTCCTCGCTGCACAGGGAGACGAAGCCGCCGCCGGTGGCCTCCATGGCATCCAGGAAGCCGCTGTAGGGCGAGGCACAGCTGCCCTTGGCGTCCCCACCGATGGCGTGCACCACGAGATGATCGGGGTCATCCACCAGCCCCTGGAAGCCGGCGACGTAGTCGGACCAGTCGCCCACCGAGGCATCGGGCTCGTCGGAGACCCCCACCAGGTGCAGACCGCCACCGCTGCGCAGCAGGCCCTCGTTGCAGCCGCCGCTGCCCAGGTTCTCCTCGGACAGGGCCGCCTCCAGCAGCATGAAGCCCCGCTCCTGGTAGCTGCTCGAGCCCTGGTGGGTGGTCATCTCCTGGAAGCTGTCCTGGGCCTGAGCGCTGGAGAAGCCCTGGTGGATCCAGGGCTCGCTGCCCGCCACGCAGCCGTCGTCGTTGACCACCGCAGCCAGCTGGAGATCCAGCCCCAGGCCGCCGAGGGTGTCGGGCAGGGCGGAGAAGTCCGCGAGCACGGCGGGGAAGTAGTGGTCCATGGAGGCGCTGCGATCCACGGCCATGACGATGTCCACCTGTCCGTTGCTCACCGTGAAGCTGTCGGTCCGCTCCCCGAAGGGCTCCGCCAGGGCCAGCACATCCACCCGCACATCGTCCACCAGCTCATCGGCGGCGGAGACCGCGAGGTACGCGGCGTCGGGCTCGGAGTCCACCGGCTGGTGGGTCACGAAGCCCAGCTCCAGGGTGTCTTCGGCCGCCACCGACCAGGGCAGCGGCCCGTTGTTGCCGTCGGCCAGGGCGAAACCCAGCTCCTCGGAGTCGCTCTCGAAGTCCACACCGGTCACCAGCACGCCGGTGTTGCCGGCGTTGTAGAGCACCAGAGACTGAGACGCGCTGCAGCCCAGCCAGGTGGGTCCCATGGTGAGCTCGGCGGGCTCGAGCTGCATCAGGGCGGCGATGCCCTCGCCGTCGAGATCCACCTCCACGCCTGGGCTGCTGGGATCATCGCTGCTGATGAGCAGCGTCGCGTTGGCAGGCCCGTGTTCCACCGGGCTGAAGATCAGGTTGACGCCGCTGTCCTCCCGGGCAGGCACCTGCACCTGCTCCAGCTCGGCCACCGAGAAGGGGGAGTCGAACTCCAGCACCTCCACCGCCTCGATGATCAGGTCCGCATCGCCCGTGTTGTAGATGGTGAGGGTCTTCTCGCGCTGCTCACCCACCGCCACCGAGCCGAAGTCCACGCTGCTGGTGCTCACGTAGATGACCGGCTCGGACTGCGTGTCCACGGGTAGATCGGGCCGATCCGTGTCGGGACGCAGATCCACGACGCGGGGCGTGCCGGTGCAAGCGGTGGCGACCACCCAGAGGCAAGCCCACCGTAGAGGGAGGGGACAGGCGAAGCCGTTCCGCACGACGCAGGAGAGAGGGATCCCGGACGGGATCAGGAACCTAGCAGCGGTCGGGAGAGAGGCGGTACGCCGGCCGCCCGGTGAGTTGGGTGCGCGGGCCGCCCCCGCCGGAGCGGCAA
>CAZEJJ010000197.1:0-12818 GCA_964512185.1 uncultured Enterobacterales bacterium
GAGTTGTGGGTGGAGTCGTCGGGGTCGTCGCAGTAGTTGCCGTAGCTGTCGTCCATGCCGAAGCCGTCGCCATCGGCGTAGTCGTCGCCGGTGTCGGCGTCGTCGGCGTCGTCGGCGTCGCCGCTGCAGTCGTTGTCCACCCCGTCGCAGAGCTCTTCGGCGTCTGGGTTGATCTCGGGATCCTCGTCGTCGCAGTCGCTGGCGAGATCAGCGCTGACGTAGCCGCTGGGGGCGAAGCAAGCCTCGACAGGCGCGACCTCGACGTCGGTGCCCCAGCCATCGCCGTCGGCGTCCCGCACCCAGCTGGGCACGTCCACCACGTCGGGATCGCCGTCGTCGACGAAGCCGTCGCAGTCGTTGTCGAGGTTGTCGCACTCTTCGTCGGCGCCCGGGTTGATCGCGTCGTCGTCGTCGTCACAGTCCACGTCGCTGGTGTAGCCGTCACCATCGATGTCTTCGTAGACGGGCTGGCTGTCGCCGGTCTCTTCCTTCGGTGGGTCGCTACAACCAATGAGCAGCAACAGGGCGGGAATCAGCAGGGAGCGCAAGGGACCCTCCAGCGAGGCACCCTTTCAATATGCCCGAAACTGGCCCGGAGACAAGCCGAAGGGCCCGCAGATGCGGATCTCGCCACTTGAGATGGATCACAGCACCGGCGAAGGACGTGTACGATGGAGCCTCGACCCGAGCCCGGAGCGCCCCAACATGCGCACCACGATCACCCTGGCCCTGCTGCTGCTCGCAGCGGGCTGCCCCGAGGACGACACGGGCGAACCCGAGACGGAGGGTGACGCCGACACCGACACCGACACCGACACCGACACCGACTCCGACTCCGACTCCGACACCGACACCGACACCGACGGCTATCCATGGGCCCACCTGGATCCCTACCAGCAGCCCCTGGTGCGGGTGGAGCCGCTGCCCCTGGAGCCGGGCGGCTGGGCCACGGTGATCTACGAGGGGCCCCTGGTGGGCAGCGAGGCGCTGTCGCTGCACCATGGCTTCAACGGCTGGAACGAGGTGCAAGGCCTGGTGGACATGGTGCAGGTCACCAACGGCAACGACGAGTCATGGTACCGCGAGCTGGCCATGGAGGAGCAGGGCGACGGCAGCTTCCAGCTGGAGATCGATCTGCCCACCGACCTGCGCGCTCTGCACATGGTGTTCCACGTGCCCGACACCGACACCTGGGACAGCAACGGCGGGCACGACTTCCACCAGTCCCTGGAGCTCCCCTACATCGGGCCCTACCTCACCTGGAACGACTCGGTGGGGCCCGAAGACGGCGTGGTGGTCAGCTTCGAGACCAGCCTGCCCTGCCTGGGCGTGGTGGAGTACGGTGCCGATCCCGAGCTGGGCGCCGCCGTGGTAGGCGAGGTCTTCGGCAGGATGCACCACGTGTCTCTGGGCGGCCTGGAGCCCGACACCACCTACTTCTACCGGATCTGGGACAGCTCCGGCTGGTCATCGGAGCTGCACAGCTTCGCCACCGCGGCCGCGGACGCCTCGTCCCTGAGCTTCCTGGTCATGTCCGACATGCAGGACGCCGGCGAGAGCAACGTGTGGGCCGAGGTGGCCGCCGAGGTGACCGCCAGCCATCCCGACGTGCAGCTGGCGGTGCTGCCGGGCGACCTGGCCGCCGACGACTCGCCCGGCAACTGGTGGACCTTCTTCGACCGCGGTCGCGAGCTGTTCGCTGGGCTGCCCATCCTGCCCGTGCCAGGCAACCACGACACCCCCGGCGTGGACAGCAGCACCGACACCAGCAGCTACGAGCGCTACTTCGACCTGCCCACCAATTGCGACGGCAGCAAGGCCTGCTACAGCCTCGACTACGGAGAGGTGCACTTCCTGGGGCTCAACTCCGAGGACCCGGAGGGCTTCGATCGGGACAGCGGCGACCAGTACGTCTTCGCCGCCGAAGACCTGGCGGCGCTGTGGGACGGGGGGGTGCGCACCTCCTCCTGGGTGTTCGCCTACTGGCACGTGCCGCCCTACAACGCCGGCGTCCGCCACTGCGAAGAAGCCACCAGCTACCGCAACATCACCGAGCTGTTCGATGGCAACGTGGACTGGCACTTCGCCGGTCACGAGCACCTGGCCCAGCGCAACCTGCCCATGCAGTACAACGCCGTCGCCGCCACCTCCGGCGCCTACGGGCTCGGCACCGACGACGGCGTCGGCTACATCGTCACGCCACCGGCGGGCAACTGGCCCAACAGCGGCATCGTGCCCGCTGACTCCGAGCTGTCCCGCTACCGCGACCGCCTGGCCTGGCCAGAGGTGGACGAGACCGACCAGGTGGAGAGCGAGGTGGGCTACCTGCTGGTGGACGTGGACGAGAGCGCCATCCGCATCCGCACCTACGGCATGGGCACCGTCGAGGAGCCCGCCCCGGCCTGGGTGAGGGAAGACCTCGGGTATTCCCGCTAGGCTCGGGTTTCGCCAGTTCTCGGGGCTCGGAACGGGGGACTCGGGGCTCGGCGTGTGACCTGCTCCCGGAGCGTCGACAGGCTCCTCGGGGCGTCGTGGCGAGGCGTCGGGTCTCGCGGTCGGAGCTTTCGAACAGCAGGCGACAGCACAGGCCGCCGTGAGGCAGGCGACCGGATCGTAGCGAGGGCCAGCAGACGCGTAGCGAGGGTGGTTCTGCGAAGTAGTGGGCGAGAGAGGCGTCCACAACGGGTGGCTTCAACAGGTTGACCGAGAACGCTGCGAGCAGGACCAGCCGCAGCAGGGGCTGCTGGACTGTGGTGAATCCTGCCCCGCCAGCCCCGACCGCCGCGCGCGGTGAGCAATCCCTGGTACCCCTTGGCCCCCCTTGTTCGTCAGACCGCGTCGCGAGGGCGCTGAGGCGCGGCGAACAAGGGGATCCTAGACCACGGGGATCGCGAAGTCTTCCATCACGGCGCGCAGCCGGTCGCGGCAGCGGGCGCACAGCTCGCCCTGGGCCTGCCAGTGCACATCCTCTGCGTAGCGCCCCCAGTCCGCCTCTGACTCCATGCGAGCCAGCAGGCTGACGGGAGACTCGGTGCCCACCTCGAAGCACAGCTCCTGCTCCCCCTGCAGCACCAGCTTGAAGCGGTGGTACACCGCCCCGGCCGGCAGGGAGGTGCCGCAGCCGCTGCAGAGACGCTCGCCGTGGTCCATGGGCCATCCTTCCCCAGCATCCTACCAGGGCTGACACCTCTCCCTCCCCCGTGCTTGCAGCAAAGACGCCATGCCCGCGATCGCCTCCCGGAACGAACCCCTGCTGCGCCGCCTCCTGCGCGGAGACGACCGCGCGCGCCGAGGGCGTGGTGCAAGGCCGGGGCGAGGACCTGGCGCCCGAGGAGGAGGAGAACGCCCAGCGCTGATCCCTCTCCGGCTTTCCTGAACGGGCGAGCAACAGGTTAGCCCATAGGCATGCGCTTGAACCCCCAGCAGCAGGCCGCGGTGGAAGCCGTGGATTCCCACGTGCTGGTGCTGGCCGGCGCCGGGACCGGCAAGACCCGCACCATCATCGGGCGGGCGGCGCACCTGCTGCGCTCAGGGGTCGAGCCGCGCCGCATCCTGCTGCTCACCTTCACCCGCCGCGCGGCGCGCGAGATGGTGGATCGCCTGGTGCGCGACGTGGGCCCCGCCAGCCGGGGCGTAGTGGCGGGCACCTTCCACCACTTCTGCCTGCGCGTCATGCGGCGCATGCCCGCCGCCTTCGGGCTGCAGGAGGCCACGGTCATCGACCGCGACGATCAGCTTCAGCTGGTGCGCCTGGCCCGCGCGCCGCTGCGCAGGAAGGGCGAGAAGTTCCCCCAGGCGGGCCGGATCCTCTCCGCCATCTCCTACGCCCGCAACACCAACCGGCCCGTGCGCGCCTACCTGGAGCAGCACAGCGACTGGGACGAGGACACCAGCGAGCGCGTGCTGCAGGTGGCCGCCACCTACCGCGAGCGCAAGCAGGACCGCGGCTACCTGGACTTCGACGACCTGCTGCACCGCTTCGCCGCCCGCCTGCACAAAGACGCAGCCCTGCGGAGCCGGCTCAAGGGCTGGTACGACCACGTGCTGGTGGACGAGATGCAGGACACCAACCCCCTGCAGTGGCTGATCCTCGACGGCCTGCGCGACCCCCCGCGCCTGTTCTGCGTGGGGGACGACGCCCAGAGCATCTATGCTTTTCGAGGCGCCGACTTCCGCAACGTGCACGCCTTCACCGAGCGCGTGCCCGGCTCGGTGGTGCTGCGTCTCGAGGAGAACTACCGCTCCACCCAACAGATCCTCGACCTGTCAAACTGGCTGCTGGGCGCCTCTACCTTGAAGTACGGCAAGCGCCTGCGGGCCGCGCGGGGCCCCGGCAGCCGGCCGCGGCTGATGGACTTCGACGACGACCTGGCCGAGGCGGACTGGATCGCCCACGACCTGCTGGAGCGCCACGAACGCGGCGCGGCCTGGCACGAGCACATGGTCATCACCCGCACCGCCTGGGCTGCCCGCAGCCTGGAAGCCACCCTGGTACAGCTCGACATCCCCTACCGCTTCATCGGCGGCACCCAACTGTTCCAGGCGGCGCATGTGAAGGACCTGTTGAGCCTGGTGCGCTCCGGGCTCTCCCAGCGCGACGAGCTGGCCTGGGTGCGCTACCTCACCCTCTGGCGCGGCATCGGCGACGTGCGCGCCGCGCGCCTCATCGACGAGCTGGCCCGGCACAGCAGCCTGGCCGTGGCGCTGGACTCGCTGGCCGACGGCTGGAAGGGCGACCATCGGGTGCCCGAGGGGCCGCGGGCCGTGGCTGAGAGTGAGGGCACACCGTCCAAGGTCATCCAGCAGGCCACCCGCTTCCTCGAGCCCCTGCTGGAGCAGCGCTACGACAACTGGGACGGCCGCAAGCGCGACCTGGCTCTGCTGGCCCGCCTGGCCGAGAAGCACCGCAGCATGTACGCCTTCCTGGAGGCCTACGCCCTGGATCCCATCTCCACCAGCGAGGCCTCACGCCTGGAGCAGGACGACATGGTCTCGCTGATCACCGCCCACTCGGCCAAGGGCACCGAGGCCCCGGTCTGCTACCTGCTGCGGGTGGAGCCCGGCATGTACCCCCACAGCCGCAGCCTGGGGGACGAGGAGCAGGAAGAAGAGGAGCGGCGTGTGCTCTACGTGGCCATGACCCGCGCTCAGGACGAGCTGATCCTCACGCGCTCCCACCGCGCCGGCGAGCGCAGGGTCTTCTGGGGCGCCGCCGGTGGCCAGCACGCACCGGACGGCGCGGTCTACCTGCTCGAAGATCTGCCCTCGAAGCTGGTGGACGAGTCCGCGGCGGCCTTCGACCCCTGGGACGACGACGAGCCCATCGTGCCCTTCAGGAGCTGACCAGGAGCCGTCGCTCTCGGGTCGCCTCGCGCGTCGATGTCGCCCTGGTCGTGCCCCGGAGCGCGCAGATGTCGATCCGGGGTGACAGCTTCATGGCGAAGCGGTGTCGAGGGATGTGAACCAACCGGCAGCTCGCGGCAGACCCGCCGGATGAACGACACCCCCTCACCCCGAAGAGGCCACACCATGCGCATCATGCTCCCCCTCCTCTCCCTGGGCTTCGCCCTCTCCCTCGGCGCCTGCGAGTACTACGAGTGCGGCCCCGACTGCGGTCCCTGCGACGACCCCTGGGGCGACTGCGGAGACAAGGACCCGTGGGACGACGACAAGCCCCGCGACGACGAGGCCGACGCGGACGTGGACGCGGACACCGACTCCGACACCGACAGCGAGGATCCTCCCGCCGCGGACATCCAGTTCAGCCTCACCCCCGACGAGGCGGAGCAGGGCGATGTGTTCATCGGTTCCCTGTCCATGAGCGGCGAAGACAGCCCTGGATACGCGGCCATCACCGACCTGGACCTCTACGGTGACGTCACCCTGCTGGCCGCCGATGTGCGCAGCTACGAGGTGCTGATCTCCGTGGCGGTGGATGCCGACGGCGAAGGCGCCGCCGACCTGCTGGTGGAGTTCGACAACGGCGACGCCGCCTGGGGCACCGCCGTGCTGGAGATCTGGCCCGACGGCTCCGGCCACGAGGCCGGCGACGCCGGTGAAGGCGACCCCTGCGAGTAGACCCCTCCCATCGACGAGGTCCGTCATGTTCACCCCCATGTTGCTCATGGCCGCCGCCCTGGCCGCCCCGGAACCAACCCCCGCGACGGACCTCGTCGAGCTCCACCTGGCCGCCGGCACGCCCGGCGTGCGCCTGGTGTGCAAGCCGCCCCCCGAGGCGGGGCCCGACGCCGAGCCCTATGTCATTGAGCTGCGCATCCCGCCCTGGGAGCAGACCGCTCCGGCCCTGAGCGTAGAGCCGGTGGACGCCGCCCCGGCGGGCCTGCTGTCCTCGTCGGTGAGCTACGCCGGCACGGTGCCCGACACCGCAGCCTACGCCACACAGCCCCTGGAAGTGGAGGCGCTGCCCCCAGAGCCCGAGGCGGCTTTTCTGCGGCACACGCCCGTGGAGGAGCCCGAGCCAGAACCGGAGCCGGAGCCTGTTGTGGAGCCAGAACCGGAGCCGGTGGAGCCCTCTGTGGAGCTGGCGGCGGCGGCCGCCAACTTCGAGAAGGCCTGCGAGGGCGGCTACGCCCAGGGCTGCACCGCCCTGGCGCGCATGGTGGACGCGGGCACCCTGGGCGAGCCCGATCCCGAGCGCGCCCGGGCGCTGTACGAGCGCGGCTGTGAGCAGGGCGACGCCAAGGCCTGCCAGTCAGGCCAGGTGGAGCAACCCGCGGCCGAGGAGGAGCCAGCGCCGGCGGTGGCCGCCGCCGAGCAGCCCGAACAGATCAGCGTGGAGCGCTCTCTGTTCGACAGCTGCCGCGACGGCGACAACGCCGCCTGCAACGATCTGGGCGAGCGCCACACCCACGGCGACGGCGTGGCCCGCGACTACGAGCAGGCCGCCAAGCTCTTCCGCCGCGCCTGCGCCGGCGGCGACATGGCCGCCTGCACCAACCTGGGAATCCTCTACAAGGTGGGCGAAGGCGTGGCCCAGGACGAAGGCCGAGCCGACCGCCTGCTCATGCTGGCCTGAATGGGGGGCGCGGGCTAGTTGGGCGCTTGGGGCTTGTTGTTGTTTTAGGGAGGGGTCCAACCCGGAGGGGCCCCCCGGGCGTGTGGGGGTTGGGGGGCCGTCCTGCGTGAGCAAGTCCGCACCCTGACGCTCAGCCCCCCGACTTACTCACGGAAAAGGCCAGATCAGCGTGAGCAAGTCCGCACCCTGACGCTCAGCCCCCCGACTTGCTCACGGAAAAGGCCCGATCAGCGTGAGCAAGTCCGCACCCTGACGCTCACCCCCCTGACTTGCTCACGCTCCAGGCCCAAAGTCACGCACGTCCGAAGCAGCCCTACGCTACAATGCCGCCACCCACCCTGGAGGCACCATGCGCGAGCTGGCCTGGAAGACGCTGCTCCTCTGCACCGGCGTGCTGCTGGCGGGCTGCGGAGAGAAGGACACGGGGGACACCTCCGACACGGGCGAGCCCCGGGATCACCCCGAGTACGGCACCTGGGGTGTGAGCTACACGCCAGAGCTGCCCGAACCACCCGCCGCTGCGCCCGCCGCCGAAGCCCCCGCCACCGAGTAGACCCCGTAGGCACCCTCGTCCTGCTGGTAGGCCTGGTGCTCTTCATCACCTCCATCGCGGTGGACCGCACGCGGGTACAGCGGGCCATCCGGCGCCTCGAGCCCGACGAGCGTCTGCGGCTGCTGGACGCCTTCACGGATCGCAGCCCGCTGCGCTACCTGCCGATCATCGCGCTGCTCGTGATCTTCGTGGGCGTCAGCCAGCTCTACCCCCAGGCCACGGACCTGGTGCTGTGGGTCTTTTGGCTGGGGCTGGCTGTCTACGCAGGCCTGAGCGTGCTGCTGGACGGTCGGCGGCTGCGCGGCCTGGACCTCCCCGGCCACTACATGCGCACCTGGCTCCAAGGCCGCACCCTGACAGCCGTGGGCTTCGGGCTCCTCGTGGCGGGATACTGGCTGGCGCGCTGACCTCTCGCCGGAGCCCCCATGGACATCCGCCTCGCCCTCGCGGCCCTGGCCACGGCCTGCCATCCGCAGGGCGCCCACCAGCCCGCCGCCGCCAGCCCGGGCCCCTGCGCCCTGGTGGTCACAGACGACGACATCCCCTCGGGCTCGGCCACAGCGGGAGCTCTGTACGTGGACGACGCCGAGCAAGGCCGCGCCCTGCTCACCGCCGACGTGGTGGACGTCGTCGAGGGCCTGCGGGCCGGCGGCACGCAGTGCGTACACGTGCTGGACGGCCACGATGGCGCCCTCGACCCCGAACCCCTGGCGGCGCTGGATGTGGCTCTGCTCACCCCCTCCACCACCGCCGACTGGACCTGGCCCTTCCTGGGCCCCATGCAGCAGCCCTACGCCCTGGCCGCCCTGGTGGGCTTCCACTCCAACGCGGGTCAGATCGGCTTCCGGGCCCACACCATCAACGACGCTGTGCTCAGGCTGCGCATCCAGGGACAGGAGCTGGGCGAGGTGGGCCACCTGGCCCTGGGGCTGGGGGCCTTCAACGTACCGGTGGGCCTGGTGACCGGCGACATGAACGCAACCGCCGAGGCCGAAGCGCTGGTCCCCGGCGTGCAGACGGTGACGGTCCGCTGGCTGGAGGCCGACGGCTGCACGGGCTTCCTGGATCGCGAGCAGGCAGCCGAGGCCCTGCAGACGGCAGCACGAGCCGCGGTCCTGGACCCACCCGCCCCCTACCAGACAGCGACACCCGTCAAGCTCTCCCTCACCCTGCGCTCCCCCGAGCGCCTCGACGAGCGCGCCCCGGATCTCGCCGCCTCCTGGGTGGAGACGGCGACCGGGCTCGGCCTCTCCCACACCCTGCTGGACCACGCCCGGGCCCTGCAGGGCGTGCTCAGCTGGCAGACCAACGACGCCCTGACCGCCTACGCCACCGGCTCCCATGCCGCCTGGTTCCTGCGCCCCGCCCCCGGCGCCTGGGACGAGGTCTCCCGCGGCTACGCCGCCTACACGAACGGCCAGCACGAGCTGGCCCTGGCGGCCTACGACGAGGCCCTGGCCATGGATCCCCACGACGCGGCCACCTGGTGCCGCCGCGCCGCGGTGCACCAGGCCATGGGCGATCTCGAGGCGGCGCGCGCGGGCTTCGAGCACGGCTTCCAGCGCCTGGATCAGCTAAGCGAGCCCGCCCTGCAGAGCTGGTGCTCCGAGGGCCTGGCCGAGGTGGCCCTGGCCCAGGGCGACGCCCGCGGCGCCCGCCGAGCCGCCTTGCAGCTGCTGGCCCTGCCCCCCTGGGGCTCGGGCCGGAGCACCGCTGGCCAGGTCCTGGCGGCCACCGACAGCGGCGCCCGCTGGCCCGACGCGGGCGGCTTGGAGGGCTTCTACCCCTGGGAGCAGCTGTCCGCCGAGTTCCTGGACGGGCGCGGCATTCCCCTGCCTATCGAGACCTTGCAGGCCCGCTTCGAGCGGGTGGGCAAGCTGGAGCTGAGCGTGGGCGAGGCCACCCTGACCCCTGAGGAGCTGCTGGCCGAGCGCCAGGCCTTCTGCGGCACCCCCAGAGCCCGCGCCTTCAACCCGGCCCGCTGCGAGGCCTACGAAGATGCCCGCTGTGACGAGCAGGGCTGCTTCCACCCCGCGTACCGCAACTGCAGCGGCCTGTTCGCGGCTCCAGGCCTGTTCGTCACCGCGGCCCACTGCACCATGGGCTGGGACGAGGACCCGGACCTGATGGCCGCCGCCCGCCTGCTGCGCCCGCGGCTCGCCGCCTCGGGCTGGACCATCGAGAGCCACGCTATCCAGAGCGCCCTGCCCCTCAAGCGGAGCTGGGAGGACGCCTGGGTCATCCACGAGCCCGACGCCCTGGACCGCATGGACGCTGCCGCCCTGCGCTACGCCTCCAGCGACGACTTCCCCGCCATCGAGCCCGCTGCGGTGCCCGACATCGGTGAGCCGCTGTGGATCCTCGGCTTCCCCCGCAACCGCACCCGCCCTGTCGAGGCCATGGACGAGGCCGGCTACGACCTCGTCTTCGGTGAGCCCAGCGCCAGCTTCGGCCGCGTGCGCGAGCCCAACCGCGAGCTGGCACCCCTGTGCTCCACCACCGGCGACCAGGACGACTGGCGCCCCCAGAGCCCCTGCCCCTCGGAGATCCGCCTGGACCCCCAGGGCGAAGAGGCGCAGCTGGGCCTGATCTCCGAGGCCCCCTTCCTGGCCGACATGGACACCACCAACGGCTACTCGGGCGCCCCCATCTTCGACGCCGAGGGCCGCTGGGTGGGGGTGATGGTCACCATCTACGGCGCCGATCCGCGCGAGGCCTTCGTGCCCCAGATGCGCCCGGTGGCCATCCAGGCCGAAGCGGTGATGCAGGCGCTGGAGCAGGCCTGGGCGGCCGAGCAATGAGGCGCGATCCCCCCGTCCCCTCGGAGCGCTCCACCACCGCCCGCGAGCGCATCCTGGCGATCCTGGAGTGCGGGCGCAGCCTCACCCTCAAAGAGCTGTCGGGCGAGGTGAGCCTGTCCGAGCGCGATCTACCCGCCCACCTGGAGCACCTGCAGCGCTCCCTGCGTCGCGAGGGCCGCCGCCTGCTGCTGGAGCCCGCCACCTGCAAGCGCTGCGGCTTCGTCTTCCGCAAGCGCACGCGCTTCACCCGCCCCAGCCGCTGCCCGTCCTGCAGGGGCACCCACCTGGATCCGCCGCGGGTGGGCCTGCAGACCTGAGCCCTTCGAAATACAGCCCCCGAAAGGAAGGCTCCCATGCGCAGCAAGCAGCTCTTGACCTCGTTCCCCTCCCTGGCGATCTTCACGGTGCTCGCCGTCGGCACCGGCGACGACGGCCCCGCGGATCCCATCCCCGAGCCCGCAGCGACCGAGCCCCCCCCTCCGCCACCGGTGGTCCCCCTGGAGTGCACGGCCTGGTCGGGCTCCGGCCAGCCCGTGGACAAGCTCGACGCGCTGGGCGGGGGCGGCGTGCTGGAGGCCAAGGGCCGCGCGCTGGGCTTCAACACCGACTGCGAAGCCTTCGAAGGCGATGCCGAGCAGCGCGGGGTGCGCTGTCACTACACCGACAAGAGCTGGGACTTCCAGCTGCTGCTCACCCGCAGCGCCAGCGCCGAGCAGGCCGCGGCCACCGGGCTGGGCGACAAGCGCCCCGGCGGGGTGAGCGCCACCCAGGGCCTGTGGCAGCTGAGCGTGCACGCCCGCAACGGGGACTGCGCGGCCCAGCTGCTGGAGCAGACCCGCGCCCTGGCCGAGAGCGAGTCGCAGCCCGACGTGCACGACCTGCAGGCGGCCCTGTCCGCCGCTGGACTGACCACCAGCACCGGCGGTTGCAGCACCAGGAAGGACGAAGAGCGCGAGGCCATCGACTGCGCGTTCACCCGCGACCAGGCCCTGGCCGGCCACCTGGTGGCCTACCAGCGCTTGCAGGCCCTCGAACCCGCCGCGGACATCGAACTCGAAGACGCGCGCGCCTTCCTCGACCTGGGCGCCGCCGGCCTCGAAGCCTGGCTGGATCACACCGACTCCGCCCAGGCCCTGCTGGATGCCCTGGCCTACCTGGAGCCAGGCCTGTAGCACGGCATGGGACGCCTCATGGAAGGGGCGGGGTTCATTCCCGCCCGCTGATCTCGGGTCTCGGGAGCGGATGAACCTTCCCTGCATCCCTACCCAACCCGGCACAGAAAAAACTAGGGGAGCAGTTCATCTGCTCCTGAACCCAGGACACCCACGACACCGCGCGCGCAGACAGGCCGACAGCCCAGGCTGGCAACCCGGAGCGCCAGAAAACGCGCTGCAGCGGAGCGCCCGCTACCCTCCGTTGGCCCAGTTCACCAGGCTGGTGTAGTCGCCGTTGAACACGTCGGTGTCGACGTTTCCGGAGATGCCACCCACCGATCCGGTGGCGCTGGTCTGCCAGAACACCCAGTGATCCCAGCCGTTGGGGATGCTGGGGCAGTCCACGCCCCAGTGGGCCACCCAAAGCGGGTACTCGCCGAAGTCATCGCTGGCCACCAGCGAGGACCACAGCCCGGGGCTGGTGTAGATGATGGGCTTGCGCCCGACCTCGGACTCGATGACATCGGCCCACTCCCAGATGCCGTCGGCCAGGTGGGACTGGGAGTAGCCGTCGCTGGTCTCCACATCGAGCACCGGCGGCAGGTCATCGGCTTCCAGGCTGCCCATGCGCCGCAGCAGCAGGTCGGCCTGGGCGCTCGCGTCGGTGCCAGGCCGGAAGTACTGGTAGGTGCCGCGGATGATGCCGGCGGCCTGGGCCCCGGCCCAGTTGGTGGCATAGTCGGGATCCTCGTAGAAGCCGTCGCTGGTGCGGATGAAGGCGAAGTCCATGCCGCTGTCGGCCACGGTGTTCCAGGCGATGTTGGGCTGCCAGTAGGAGATGTCGATGCCCTTGACGATGTCGCCGTCGCCGCAGGCGGTCCAGCTGCCGGTGGAGCCCGAGCCGGAGTCGGTGCCGGAGCCCGAGCCGGAGTCGCCGGAGCCGCGGCCGTCGCCTTCGCTGATGGCGGTGCAGGAGCCGCCATCCTCGCCCTGGAAGTAGGTCTCCACGTACTCCAGGTAGATGCGGGGGCCTTCCTCGAGCTCGTTGACCTGCACGAAGGTGACCTCCAGCTCGTGCTCGTAGCTGTCGTTCTCGCCCTTGATCTCCCGCGCGGCCCACAGCACGCCGCCGTCGCGGTCGTAGGCGTAGCGGGTGTAGCCGGGCTCAGGCTCGTGCAGGGTCTCGTCGCGCGAGGACTCCAGCCACTCGCTCTCCATGTCCATCACCAGGAAGCTGGCCTCGCCCAGATCGGACTGGGGACGGATCACATCGC
>CAZEJJ010000198.1:0-12718 GCA_964512185.1 uncultured Enterobacterales bacterium
AACCCTCGGTTTAGTTTCTCGCAAGACGAGTTGCCGTATCGAGCCTTTCCACAGCCGCTTCAGGTCGAAGGCCACTCGGCCGTCGGGCAGAAGGTGAATCCGGTCCTGGGCCAACGGTGGGCGTGACAGGTACCTGCAGAGTCGTTCCAGAGCGCCGCGATCGTCCGCCTTCGTGGACACGCCTGTGTGTATTTCGAAACCGCCGCTCTCGGCGCAGAGCGCCGGGCGTTTCTTGGCTGTCCGCGACACCTTGGGGCGGCGCTGCGGGCCTCCGCCGGCAATGTGGATCTTCCGCTCGGGGGGCGCCTGGGCGCAGGCCGTCAGGAGCCTGGCTTCGTCCAGCGCCTCGTTGGGCTCCGAGTCGTCCGCCGTCGTGGGGGGGGGGGCAGGCTCGGTGGCGCGCCGGCCGCGTCTGCGCCTGGGTGCACGGCGGCGTCTTGGGCGGCGCTGTCGCCGCCCGCGGCGGGGTCCCGGCCGGTGCCCACGCAGCCTTCGGTGGTCTCGGCGTCGTCGCCGTAGCCGTCGCCGTCGGTGTCGCGGTAGAGGGTGCCCAGCAGGTCTTCGTCGATGAGCCCGTCGCAGTCGTTGTCGCGGCCGTCGCAGGTCTCGCTGGCGCCGGGGTTGATCAGCGCGTCGTAGTCGTCGCAGTCGGTGACCTCGGTGTAGCCGTCACCGTCTGCGTCGATGTCGCTGGCGGAGTCGAAGTCCTTGCCACAGCCGGCCAGCAGCAGGCCGACCAGGGTGAGGGTGCAGAGCGCGCGCATGGGTTCCTCCGGGTTGCGGGTACCGGAGAATCTACAGGATCCTGGCGTTGGACGCGAGGCTCAGGCGCTGGCGCGCTGGGCACGCCTCCAGCTGCTGGGGGCCTGTCCCACCACTCGCTTGAAGGCCCGGCTGAAGGCGGCTTCGGAGGCGTAGCCCACCTGCTCGGAGATGTCGGCCAGGGAGGAACCGCGGCGCAGCGCAGCGCGGGCCACCAGCATGCGCCAGCGGGCCAGGTAGGCAGCGGGAGGCTCGCCCACCACCTGCTGGAAGTGCTTGTAGAACGAGGAGCGCGACATGCCCGCGAGGCGCGCCAGGCGGGCGGCGGTCCAGGCCTGGCCCGGCTCGGCGTGCAGGGCCGCCAGGGCGCGGGAGAGCTGTGGGTCCGCCAGGGCCGCCAGCCAGGAGCCGCCCGCTTCAGCCCGCTCGGCCACCCAGGCCCGCAGCACCTGGATGAAGAGCACGTCGGCCAGCCGCTCCACCACCACCGCGGCTCCCGGCCGATCGCTGGAGGCCTCGTCGGCCAGGAAGCGCAGGGTGGCGTCGAGCCAGGCGGCGGTGCTGCCCGCCGTGCCCGCGGCGTGCACCAGGGGAGGCAGGGAAGGCAGCAGCGCGGCGCGGGCCTCGGGCCCCAGGTGGAAGCTGCCGCAGAGGATGGACGTCTCGGCGCCACCGCCGCCCTGGACCACGCAGGGCAGGCCGTCGGCGCCGGGCTCGGCGGGCAGGCTGGCGATGTGGGCGGCGGAGCTGCCCGGGGGATCCGCCAGGATGTGGGCGTGGCCATGGGGCAGCACCAGCAGGTCGCCCGCTCGGAAGGCCCGGGGCCGGTCCTGGCCCTCGACGCTGATCCAGCCTGACCCGCGCACGATGACGTGGAAGATGGCCGCTTCGGAACCCCTGGTGAGCACACCGTAGGGACGCGTAATGCGAGCGCGGCAGAACACGGTGGCCCGCACCCGCAGCACCGAGAGGACATCGCTCAGGGCATCCATGGCGGCCTCATTGGACGAACTGCAATGAACACTGGACGTTCGACCTTTCAATAGTCCAGCTCCTTGGACTATCTATGTCATGTCCCCAGCGGACGTCAACCCCACCCCCCGAAAGTCCTGGAGTCCCAGATGCTGCGTACCTGGATCGCCACCGTCCTCAACTTCTTCCTCCCCGGCGCCGGCTACCTGGTGAACGGACGACGTGTCCTGCTCGGCATCGGTTTCCTGCTGGGCGCCATCGGCCTGACCTATGTGGAGCAGAGCATCAAGCCGCTCGACAGCTCACTGTACTGGACCATGTTCGCCGCCGTCTTCGTGATGAACACCGCCTTCGCCGTGGACGCCTTCAGGGAGGGCAAGGCCCTCATGGCCGAGCGCGGTCGCCAGGCGCCCTCCAGTCGTCACGATCTGCGCGCTTCCTGAGCCCGACGCGGCAGGCCTGCTCGCGTGCAACCTTGTCGCGTTCGACCCCACTACGGTGCAGGGGCGGGCGCGATCAGCCCCTCTAGCACCTGCCGGAAGCGGGCCGCGACCTGGTGGGCACGCTGCTCGTCCAGGTGGCTCCTGTCGAAGACCAGCACCAGGCGCAGGGCGCCGTGCAGGGACAGCGCTCCAGTGCACAGGGCGGCGCCTTCCTGGGGCGCCATCAGGAAGTGCAGGCTGCGCACGGCGTCGCGGGACCGGGCGGGCAGAGGGGGCAGGCGGCCCAGGTTGGTGACCACGGTGCTCACCGGAGCGTGGCGGGCCAGACGGGCCAGGCGGCCTGCACCTCGGGCGTCGGGGGGGAGCAGTGTGGCGGGCGGAATGGCCAGCCAGAACAGCTGCCCGTGGCCGCGGGCGAGCTTGCGTTTCACGCCCTGGACCACCTCGCGAGCCAGCCTCCAGGGGGCTGTATGGTTATCGACCCGGTGGTAGGTAGGGATCAGGGAGACGTGCACGCCCAGGGTCTCGGCCGGCAGGGGTGGCTCCAGGAGCGGGCGCAGGTCGGCGGCGGTGGAGGTGGAGGACGGCACCGTGCCATCCTGGGGAAAGATGCTGCGCAGGGCCAGCAGCTGGGCGGCGCACAGGGCACCCTGCACCGTGCAGTCCTGCTCGCGGCAGCGCTGCACCAGGGCGCGGGTCTGCTGCTCGTCAAGGGCCAGCACCAGGGCCAGCAGGTCGCGAGGCGTGCCCAGGGGCGGGGCGTCGGGCAGGCCCAGGGGCGTGCCGACCCGCAGGCGCTCGATGCCATCCAGGAAGCTCACCCAGAAGAAGCGCAGCAGGGCCAGCGGGCCTCGATGACGGGCGGGGTAGTGCCGCTCGCAGGGCGCTGCGTCGGGGGCGGGCTCTCCAGTGGGTGGGCAACCGACGGCGTCCGCCAGCAGCTCGCAGAGCAGGGCGCCCGCAGCGCGCGCGTCCAGCAGGCCGTGGTTGAAAGTGGCCACCAGGGCGACGCCAGCCGTGGCGGGCACCCAGGCGAAGCGCAGCAGCGGGTGGCTCTGGGGTGCGAAGGCGCGGAGCAGCTCCAGGGCGGCGAGATCCTGCCAGCGTGTGCCCATGGGAGCCCGCGGGAGCTCCGGAGCTGGACCCGCGTCGGGCTGCAGCACCGGCTGGGCACGCTCGTCCACCGCGATGGCGCAGCGCAGCAGCGGGTGCCGCTCCCAGAGCCGCCCCAGGGCGGCCCGCACGGCCCCGCGGGTGACGCTGTCATCCAGCACGGCCGCCAGCACGAAGTTGGTGCAGGCGTGCTGGTCGTACAGCCAGTAGAAGCGCTCGATGCGTCCCAGGGGGCGGGCCAGCGTGGATGACATGGAGGCGGTCCAGGTGGAGGCGCGCAGGATACTGCAGAGATGATGGTGGATGTGAGGTTCCAGGTTGATAGGATTACGTTTTTGCTTGCAAAAACGTAATCCTATCAACCTGGAACCTGCTAGCGCTGCTAGCGCTCAAGCGGCACCCAGGCCCAGCACATCTCGCAGGCCGCCGGCTCGCGGCCGGCCTCGTCGGTGACGGTGACCTGCACGACCACGGCGCCTCGCTCCTCGCTCTGCAGCTGCTGGATCTGCTCGGCGGTGAGCTTCGCCTGGGCCCGCTGCCCGCCCTGGGAGCGGCGCAGGTAGTCGATCCTCATGGACTTGAGCAGGGGCAGCTTGTCGGCGGGCAGGTGCCAGCCGAAGGCGAGCCCGGTGGCGGTCTCCGCCAGCAGGGCGGTGGCGGCGGCGTGCACCCCCTGGATGTGGTTCTGGACGGGGCGCTGGTTGTCCAGGCTGAAGACGGCGCCGTCGTCTCCGAGCTGCTCGGCCACCAGCCCGGCGGTGCCCACGAAGGGCAGCACCTGCCCCAGGGCCTCGGTGCGCGCCGCGGCGCGGGCCTCGGTGGGCAGCTCGTCGAGGGCGGCGAGGGCGCTCTGCAGCATGTTGGGCTGGGTCATGGGGGCCTCCTGGCCAACAGCTAACGGCTGCGATGATACGGATCCCCCATGAGCGGCCGTCGTCCCGGTGAACCCGCAGGGGATCGCACGCCCTACCTGCTGGGCGCGCAGCTGGGCCTGATCCTGCTGCTGCTGCCCCTGGCGGTCACGCCCAGCCTGGCGCGCATCTTCGAGCCCTTCGCGGCGGTGCTCCCGCTGGTGACGCGCCTGGCGCTGTCGTGGATCTTCCCCATCAGCGGGAGCGCGGTGGTCATCAGCCTGCTGCTGTACAGCTGGTTGGCCCGCGATCAGCTGCGCCGCCACCTGCTGCTGGCCTGGGGTGCGGTGCTGGTGGGCTTCTGCTTCCTGCTGCTGTACGGCTTCGGCGCCCTCGCGCCCATGATGCCGCTCTGAGCCCTCCCTGTTCACCATCCCAATGCTGTGCGGCCCAGCGCCTGCGGCGGCGGCTCATCGCTTTCTTGCGCCGAGGCTGGATGACCTCGGGCAGCGGAATTAGTTGAACACATGTCCAACAAGCTGCAGCCCTTCCACCCCCTGATCCAGGCCTGGTTCGCCGAGGAGCTGGGCGCCCCCACCCGCGCCCAGGAGCTGGCATGGCCGGTCATCGCGGCGGGCGAGCACCTGCTGCTCACGGCTCCCACCGGCTCCGGCAAGACCCTCGCGGCCTTTCTGTGGCCCCTGCAACAGCTGGCCAGCGGCGCCTGGGGCACCGGCCGCACACGGGTGGTCTACGTCTCGCCGTTGCGGGCGCTGAACAACGACATCCGCCGCAACCTGCTCACGCCCCTGGCGGCCCTGCAGCGTCGCTTCGAGGCGGCGGGCGAGCCCTGGCCGGGCATCCAGGTGCAGACCCGCAGCGGCGACACCCCCGGCTCCGAACGCCAGCGCATGCTGCGTCGGCCCCCCGAGATCCTGGTCACCACCCCCGAGAGCCTCAACCTGCTGGTGAGCTCGGCGGGAGGGCGCCGCATGCTGTCGGGCGTGGCCATGGTGATCCTCGACGAGATCCACGCCGTGGTGGCCTCCAAGCGGGGCACCCACCTGATCACCGCGGTGGAGCGCCTGGCCAGGCTCTCGGGCGAGTTCCAGCGCGTGGCGCTGTCGGCCACGGTGCGCCCCCTGCAGGCGGTGGCCGAGTTCGTGGGCGGCTACACCCTGCAGCGCCGAGGGGGCGGCTGGCGCTACCAGCCGCGGCCGGTCACCGTGGCCCAGGCCGACGACCCTCGCAAGCTCCAGGTCCAGGTGCGCTGGCCCGACATGAGCCGCCCTGTGCCCGAGGGTCTGGAGCAGAAGAAGGTCTTCTGGCGCCGCCTGGCCGACGAGATCCATCCCACCATCGAGCGCAACCGCTCCACGCTGGTCTTCGCCAACAACCGCCGCGTCACCGAGAAGCTCACCCGCTTCCTGAACGAGGGTGGCCCCGACGAGGTGGCCTGGGCTCACCACGGCTCCCTGTCCCGCGAGCTGCGCCTGGGGGTGGAGCGGCGGCTCAAGGCGGGCGAGCTGGCGGCTATCGTGGCCACCAATTCGCTCGAGCTGGGCATCGACGTGGGTGCGCTGGACGAAGTGGTCATGGTGCAGACCCCACCCACGGTGGCCTCGACGGTGCAGCGCCTGGGCCGGGCCGGCCACCAGGTGGGCGCCACCAGCCGCGGGCAGCTCTTCCCCCTGGGCGGCAAAGACCTGGTGGAGGCCGCGGTGGTGGCTCGGGCCGCCATCGAGGGCGACCTGGAGCCCATCCAGCCCATCCGGGCTCCCCTGGACGTGCTGGCCCAGGTGATCCTGGCCATCACCGGGCAGCAGCCCTGGGATCTCGATGAGCTCTACGCCTTCCTGCGCTGCGCCGCGCCCTACCGGCGGCTGTCCCGGCGGCAGTACGAGCTGGTCATCCAGCTGCTGGCGGGTCGCTACGGACAGGCCCGCCTGCGCGAGCTGCAGCCGCGGGTGATCGTCGACGGCGTCGAGAACACCATCGCCGCGCGTCCAGGCTCTCTGCGCCTGGTCTACCTGTCGGGCGGCACCATCGCCGACCGCGGCTACTACGCCCTGCGCCACGCCGAGACCAAGGCCAGGATCGGCGAGCTGGACGAAGAATTCGTCTGGGAGCGCTCCCTGGGCGACACCTTCACCCTGGGCAGCCAGACCTGGCGCGTGCACCGCATCACCCACAACGACGTGCACGTGCTGCCAGCCGGCGCCGACGTGCCGCCCTCCATCATCCCCTTCTGGCGCGCCGATGCCCGCAACCGCAGCTTCCACCTGTCCGAGCGCATCGGCAGGTTCCTGCAGCGGGCCGACGCTCGGCTCGAAGAGCCCGGCTTCCTGCGCGAATTGCAGCGCGAGCACCACCTGGCCCCGGAGGCTACCCGCGAGCTGCAGGGCTTCCTGAAGCGCCAGCAGGAGCACTGCGGCGCGCCCCTGCCTCACCGCCACCACCTGCTGGTGGAGCACTTCAGCGATCCCCTGAACAGCTCGGGCAGCAAGCAGGTCATCCTGCACACCACCTGGGGTGGCGCGGTCAACCAGCCCCTGGCCCTGGCCCTCACCGCGGCCTGGCGCCAGCGCCACGACGCACGCCTGCAGGTGTTCCACGACAACCACGGTGTGCTGCTGATCCTGCCCGATCGCTTCGCCACCGCCGATGTGCTCTCGCTGTTGGACCTGGGCAGCCTCGAGGAGCTGCTGCGCGCCCACCTGGGCTCCACCGGGCTGTTCGGAGCCTGGTTCCGCGAGAACGCTGGCCGGGCCCTGCTGCTGCCGCGCACCAACATCAAGCGCCGCCAGCCCCTGTGGCTCGACCGCCTGCGGGCCAGGAAGCTGCTCGAACAGGTGAGCAAGCACCCGGACTTTCCGGTGGTCATCGAGACCTGGCGCGGCCTGCTGCAGGACGAGTTCGACCTGCCCACCCTGGCCCGCCTGCTGGAAGAGCTGCGCAGCGGCGAGATCCAGGTGAGCGAGTGCGTCACCCGCTCCGCCTCGCCGCTGTGCGACGGGCTCACCTGGCGGGCCACCAACAAGTTCATGTACGACGACGACGCTCCTGAGCCGACCTCAGGCGCGAGCCTGCGTCGCGACCTGCTGCGCGAGATCGTGCACACCCCCGGGCTGCGGCCGCAGGTGCCGATGGCGGTGGTGGAGCGGCTGCAGGGTCGCCTGCAGCGCACGGCACCCGGCTATGCCCCCGCCGCTGCCACCGAGCTCGTGGAGCAGGTCAAGGATCGGCTGCTGGTGCCGGCCGCCGAGTGGCGCGCCCTGCTGGCGGCCATGGAACGGGACGAGGAGCTCGAGCCCGAGGAGATCCTGGGAGAGGCCTCGGCGCGGCTGTGCTGGCTGATCACCGGCCGTGATCAGCGGGCTGTCTGCGCCCTGGAGCGGCTGCCGCTGCTGCTGATGGCGCTGCAGATCGAGCCGGACCCCGAGTCCCTGCGGGCCCTGGCCGACCCCTCCAGGCCTGTGGACGACGCCCTGCTCGAGATCATCTCGCGGCTGCTGGAGCGGGCCTCCGCGGCCGAAGACCGCCTGCCTCCCGACCAGTCCCTGGCCCTGGTGCTGGGCCAGTGGCTGCAGCTCCACGGCCCGGTGCACGCCGACGAGCTGACCGTGGTCCTGGGTATCTCCGCCGCCGCCCTGGCCCAGGCCCTCGATCCATTGCTGCGGACGGGCGACCTGGTGTCCGGGCCCCTGGTGCGCGACCACCCCCAGGAGCTGCTCTGCGACGCCGAGAACCTGGAGATCCTGCTGCGCATGGCCCGCGCCGCGGCCCGCCCCAGCCTCGATCCCCTGCCCGTCGATGCCTTGCCCCTGTTCCTGGCCCAACACCAGGGGCTGGCCCCCGCGGGCCACGACATGAAGCACCTGCAGGCCGGCCTGGAGCAGCTCTTCGGCTACCCGGCCCGTGCTCGGGCCTGGGAAGAATGGATCCTGCCGGCGCGCCTGAATCCCTACCAGGGGGCCTGGCTCGAGGGCCTGATGCAGGACTCCGACCTGCTCTGGTTCGGCTGCGGCCGGGAGCGGGCGAGCTTCTGCTTCCCCGAAGATCTGGACCTGTACCGCGAAGCTCCGGGAGAGAGCGAAGGCCCGCTGGAGGAGCTGTTGGCCAGCCGGGGCAGCTTCACCTTCGAGGACGCCCGCCAGACCGCGGGTCTGGGCAGCGCCGCCCTCACCGAGGCGCTGTGGGCGTCGGTGTGGCGTGGAGATCTCAGCAACAGCACCCTGGCGGTGCTGCGCAAGGGCATCGAGCAGGGCTTCGAGGCCGCGGCTGTCAGCCCCCGCGCGCGGCGGGGCGGGCGGGCCGCCTTCGGGCGCTGGAAGGCCAGCCGCCCCTTCCAGGGTCACTGGGAGGTGCTGCGTCGCGCCCCCGAGCCCGCCGACGCGCTGGAGCGCATGGACGACGACAAGCAGCGCGTGCGCCAGCTGCTGGAGCGCTACGGCGTGATCTTCCGGCAGCTGCTGGCCCGCGAGGCGCCGGCCCTGCGCTGGCGGCCCCTCTTCCGGGCGCTTCGGCTCATGGAGCTGTCGGGTGAGCTCGCCAGCGGCCTGTTCTTCCACGGCGTGCCCGGGCCCCAGTTCGCCTCCCACGAGGCCGTGCGCGCCCTGCGCCAGGATCTGCCCACCGATGTCATCTGGTGGCACAACGCCGCCGACCCGGCCTCGTGCTGCGGCCTGGGGCTCGAGGCCATGAAGGGCCAGCTGCCAGCACGACGACGCACCAGCTGGCTGGCCTGGCGAGGTCGCGAGCTGGCCCTGGTGGCCAGGGCCAACGGCCAGCGAGTGGAGATCCACCTGCCCCCCGACCACGCCGACCTGCTGGCCTGCCTCCAGCCGTTCAAGGTCCTGCTCGACCGCCGCTTCCGTCCCCTCAAGCGGGTGGAGGTTGACCAGGTGAACGGCCTGCCCGCCATGGACTCGCCCTACGCCGAGCCCCTGCAGCGCTTCGGCTTCAGGCGCGAGTTCAAGAGCCTGGTGCTGCGGCCGCGGTTCTGAGCGCTGTGGTGGTTCTGAAGGTGGGGGTCCCGCCCCGGATCTGCACCTCAAGTGGGCTTGAAGCTACCACTTCCGCGACAAAGTCGGGGTGAGGCTACCACTTCGTGTCTTCCTGCCGCCCGTGCCGCCGCGCGTCAGCCGGAGAAAGCCGCTTTTCGAGGAGTCCTCGGGCAGCTTGGCCGCCAAGTGGTAACCTCGGGGCTACTTCGTCGCGCTCTTGGTAACTTCGTGTCCACTACGGTTGCTCGGCAGCGCCTACTGCCTGCGTCGCAACCCTACGAGCGCCAGCAGCGCCAGCAGCAAGCCGCCAGAGCCGGCGGCGCCGTGGCAGCCGCAGCCGCCGCCGTCGTGGTCGCTCATGAGCACGCGCTGGCCGGGTGGGGGCCTGGCGCCCTGGCCGCCGCCGGGATCGTCGTCGACACCGGTGTCCTCCACGTCGGGTTGCCCGCTGTCCTCCACATCGGGCTGCCCGCTGTCATCGTCGGGGGCGTCGCCCAGGGTGCCGGTGAAGGTGGCCGTGAGTATGTACGGCCCGGCGAACTCGGTCGAGCCCACCCAGGTGTCGGCGGTGATCCAGTGCTCGCCGGGTTCGAGGTATAGCGAGAGCTCTTCGTGGGCCCGAGCCAGGCAGCCGTCGCCGTCGGGGGCGTCGAGCACGTGGATGTCCACGTCGGTGTGGCTGTCGTCGCTGACCCGCAGATCAAGAGTGCCGCCCTGGCTCACCTCGAAGTGGTAGAACTGCTCGGGGCCCGACTCGTCGGTGTCTGGCGAGCAGGAGTAGCTGTCGATGGCGTCGCTGGCGGCGCCGGCGGTCCAGCGCAGATCTTCGAAGGGGAAGGCGGTGATCTCGTGGGCCGTGCTCACAGTGCCCGTGGTGGAGCCGTCGGAGATGTCGTCGTAGCGGACCGGGGTGTAGCTGCTGAAGGACGACCAGCCCCCGTCGTTGTCCACGTACACCAGCGAGCCGTCGGCCTCGTAGTGCACCGGCAGGCCCGCGGCGGTCTCGTAGGCGTAGAGCACGATGTGGCTGCCCGCGTTGTTCAACGCGTCGCCGCGCAGCAGAGCCGAGGACGAGATCTCGCTGGTGACCTGGTAGAAGGTGGAGGTGCCGTACTTGGTGTCGGTGTCCCAGGCGCGGGAGACGAAGCCCGAGCAGTCCAGCCCCACCGTGCACCACAGCACACCGTGCCAGGAGTGGCTGCCGGCGCCGTAGCCCTGGGCGATGTAGCTGTCGTACTCGGAGGTGGAGGAGAAGCCGCCCCAGTCGTAGGGCAGGCCGCGGTAGGTCTCGCCCGGGGTCCAGTCGCTGACGTAGCTGCTGGAGCAGCTGGCGTACTGGTTGGCGGAGCCCATGGTCCACTCGTGCGTGGAGAAGATGGCGGCGTTGTCCATCACCTCTTCGCGGGTGATGGCAGAGAGCTGGGCGCACAGCGGCAGCAGCAGCAGCCAGCTCATGGCTTCACCCGCCAGATCTCAAGGCCCAGCTCCACCGGCACCATCACCAGCAGCTCACCTTCGGGGGTGGCGGCGATGTCGCTGTTCGGGGCATAGAGCCGCTCGGCCACGGGCAGGGCCAGGGGCGGGCCGCCGCCGATGGGCCAGGCGTGGCGATCCACCTGGATGGGATCGTCGGCGATGACCGCGTCCACCACCAGCCAGTCGCCCAGGCGCTGGCCGCTGGCCTTGAGCGCCGCGGGCAGGGGTATGCGCAGGCCCTCGGTGGCCATGACCTGTTCAGCCCAGGTGACAGCGGGGCTGCGTTCCATGAGCGCCTGCGCCTGGGGAGGCGACAGGTCACCGCCCGCCAGGGTGGCCAGCGGGTGCAGGTTGCCGAACATGTCGACGCCGTGCAGCTGATCGCCGATGAGCTCCAGGGTGATCCCTGTGGGCACCAGGTCGGGGACGCGCAGGCGCGCCCGCAGCTGGCCGCTGAGCGACCAGCTCGCGATCTCGCGAGCGGCGGTGTCGAGCACCACCACCGCGCTGCCGCTGAGCAGCAGATCCGAGACGTGGCGCACGGGGAAGCCCAGCACCAGCGCGTCGTCTTCAAGGAGCAGCACCTCGCGGCGCACGCTGTCGTAGAAGGCCGCGCGGCCGCCGGGGCCGGCGGACAGGCGCTCCGGGCCCTGGGCACGCGCGTCCTCGGCGGGCGGGGCGTAGCCCAGCTCGGCCCAGGGCAGCAGCGTGACCTGGGGCTGGGCTGCCGCGGACGTGGCTGCAGACAGAGCGATGGCGAGGAGCGAGACCAGCATGCTGCTGCAGGTAGCAAGATCCGCTCCAGTCGGAAAGGGAGCTTCTCTCGTGGCTGAGCGCGGCCACGCTGGGGCAGGCTCACCCCATGGTCGCAGGCGAGGGGTCGCGGGCGTCGCAGCCGCGAAGGGGTGAATGCCCGAGCATCAGTCCCGCGGGATCTTCATGTCCAGCAGCTCCTCGCGGGTGTCGCTGATGCGCTTCCACTGCTTCTGCAGCCGCGGATCGGCCTGGGCCAGGTCGAGCAGCTCCAGGGCCAGGTCGATCTTGCCGCCTCGCACCAGGCGATCCACCAGCCTGCCCATGGTGTGCGGATCGTGGAAGGCGCCGGCGCGCAGGGCGGCGTCGAAGTGGGCCTCGGTCTGGGGATCGGATGGCATGCTGGCTCCCGCGGAAGGTCGTGTGCTGGCCATAGCACCCGGCCGCCCTGACATCCATGGCGCGATCCAGGGCACCTGTTCGCGCGTTCCCCCTGCACGATCCCCTTGCGAAGGGAACAACCGCGCAGGCACGGAGCTTGCTTCCTGAGACGGCATCCCCAGACACGGAGTGAGCCATGACCCGCATCGCGTTGACCGTCACCACCTGCCTGCTGGCAGCCGGCTGCTTCCTCGGCAACAAAGACCTGGCCGACGGCCCCTACTGTGAGGAGACCGCCACGCTGGTCAGCCTCGAGGAGCTCACCGAGCTGGGCTTCTCCGGTGCCGACCTGCTGGCCCTGGCCGAGGGCAGCTTCGAGCAGACCCTCACCTGGACCGAAGACGGCAGCAGCACCGCGCTGACCGTGGACGTGGTCCACGCCGACGGCGAGGTGCGCTACGTGGCCTCCACGGCCGTGTACCCCGACGACGGCGGCACCACGATCGACATCGGCGTGGAGTGCGAGGACTACGTGGAGGTGGATGTCACCATCGACATCACCACCGCCGACGGCGAGCTGGCGGAGAGCCTGGAGACCAGCATCGCCAGCTTCTACGGCACCGAGGTGCGGGCCAGGGAGAGCCTGGCCCCCGAGGACATCCAGGGCAGCTACGAGTACACCGGGATGGACCCCAGCGAGTACGACGAGCTGGACCTGGATCTCTCCGTCGAGCTGGACGAGGCGGGCTGCAGCGGCGAGATGACGGTCACGACCCAGGGCTGCGACGACGACTGCGACGGCAACGAGTGCACCTGTTGGGCCTCCAACGACGTGGTCGCCATCTGGCCCGAGGAGGAGTAGCGGCGGGGGGGGCGGCGCGAGCCGGCCCCCCGCCCCCCCGGGGGCCCCCCCCCCCCCCCCGCGGGGGGGGGGGGGGGGGGGGGCGGCGCGGGGGCGCCC
>CAZEJJ010000199.1:0-12605 GCA_964512185.1 uncultured Enterobacterales bacterium
GGGGGGGGGGGGGGGGGGGGGGGGGGGGGGGGGGGGGGGGGGGGGGGGGGGGGATCTTCCTGGAGCTCGGCCTCCACCTGCACGGGCGCTGGCGGCGGGGGCTGCTCGTCGAAGTCTGCGCTGACCTCCACCGGGGCCGGGGGCTCCTGCTGGTAGTCCGGGCTGGGATCGGCCAGGGCCGGGGCGGGTGGCGGCGGTGGTGCCGGGGGCGGGGGGAGCTCTGCCTGGGGAGCGGGCGGCTCTTCTTCGGGAGCTGGCGGGGTGTCCTGCTCCGGCAGGCCGGCGATGTCGCCCACCATCGCCTCCGACGGGGGCGGCGGCGGCGGTGCCGGTGGGGGTGGCTCGTCGAAGATACCTGTGGACAGAGAGACGGGCTCGGCTTGTGGCAGCGCCTCGTCTTCGACCGCTGGAGCCGCGGCGCGCTCGGGGGCTGGCGGGATCCACGCGGGGGGGGCGGGCTCGTCGTCGTGGTGGCTGGCGGCGCGCTGCAGCTGGATGGGGTCGGTGCCGGGCGAGGGCTGGGGCTCGCTGGGCGCCATGGGCAGGTTCAGGCGCGGCTGGGCGCTGGGGCGCTGTTCGTCTTCGGGCACCGGCCCGATGGCCGTGACCTCGTGGTTCATCCCGGCGGGCATGTTGAAGCGAGGCCGGTCGATGTCGGTGGGCGGCTCGGGATCGGTGGGCAGGCGGCGCGTCTCCACCTCGCCTGTTCCCGCCGGCCTGTCGAAGCTGACCTGTGGGGGATGCTCATCGGCGGTCAGGAAGAGGTCGGGACCCACCGCGGTCTGCTCGCGGTTGAGCTCCGCGGGCAGCTCGAAGCTGGGCTCCCGCTCCGGGAGTGAGATGTCGGAGACGCTCCTCTCCAGCGCGGTGTCATCGTCGGAGAGCCCGGCGCCCAGGTTGAACCGGGGCTGGGCTGCCGGGCCGGAGTCGCGGTACAGCTCCGGCCCGATGGCGGTCTCTTCGTGGGTGAGCCCCGCGGGCAGGTCGAAGGTGGACGCTCCGTCGGCGCTGGGGGAGGCCCGGCCCGGCGGTGTGACCGCGGTGTGCTCCCGGCTCTCCTCGGCGGTGGTCTCCACCGGCGGCTCCTGGTCTGGCAGGCCACCGCTGGTCAACATGGTGGCGGTCAGCGGGGCGCGGGCGGCGGTGGGTTCGGGGGCGGGCTCAGGCTCGGACTCGTAGCTGACGGTGGGGCGCTCGCCATCTTCCTGGGCCTGGCGCAGCAGCTCTTCGTAGGCGTCTCCGTCGTCGTCCAGCAGCGGGGAGTCATCGTCGGGATCCCACTCGCTGACCTCTTCTTCGTCCTCGTCGGTGACCACCGTGGAGCGCTCTTCCTGCTCCGTCTCCTGGTCCCACTCCACGTTCCCCACGGTGTCGGCCAGCACGGTGGGGCGGTCGCCAGGATCGCTGGCTTCTACGGTCCCGGCTTCGGTGGGCAGCGCCTCTTCTTCGTCCTCGTCGCTGATCTCCAGGGAGAAGCGCGGCTCGGGGGGCGCGGAGGGCTTGTCGGGATCCGGGGCGGCGCTGGTGACGCTCTCGTAGAGCTGGTCAACGGTGAGCGGTGGGCGGGGCCTGGGCTCTCTCTCGGGCTCACCCTGGGGGGGGATGCCCTGGGGTACGGAGAAGACCTCGGTGGACTCGTCGTCTTCGGGGGCGCCCGACGGGATGGGCTCGAAGCCGCGTCGCAGCGTGGACTGGGGGCGCACCATGATCTCGGTGGCGTCTTCGTCGGCCGGGGTGGAGAAGGTGTGTACGGGCAGGGGCTTGAGCCCCGAGCGGGCGCCAGGGGAGTCGCCGGCGGGGACCGATCGTGGATGCGCCGCTGCGGGCTCTTCAACGATGGATGGATCGGGGAAGTAGGCGGCGTTGGCGGTCTCGGGAGGGGGCTGGCCCGGCTTGAGCACCTGGCCCACCAGCTCGCCCGGCGGGGAGTCGTCGCGGGCCTGCAGCAGCGGCTCGACCACGTTCTCGGCCCAGGCGCGCAGGGTGGTGTCGCCCAGGTGGCGCACCAGCTCCACGCAGGAACGCTCCACGGAGCGGGCGTCGGGGCGCTCGTGGGGTTCCATGGCCAGCATGCGCGTGAGCAGGTCGAGCACGCCCTCGTCCACGCCCCCGGGGCGGGCCAGCAGGCGATCGACGGCGCGCTGGATGAGCGCCTTGTGCTGGCGCTCCGATGGATGGGAGCGGCCGAAGCCGTGGCCCATGAGCAGGGCGTAGAGCACCTGGCCCAGGGTGTAGATGTCGGACCAGGGCCCGCCCTCTTCGAGGGCCAGCCGCTCGGGGGCCATGTACTCGAACGAGCCCACCACGAAAGAGCTGGTGCGGGCCTCGCGGTCGTCGAAGCAGGCGCGGGCGATGCCGAAGTCCACGATGCGCGGCGTACCGTAGGCGTCCACCAGGATGCTGGAAGGCTTGATGTCGCGGTGCTGCAGCCGCAGCGGCGCGGACTCGGGGCCGCGGGTGGTGTAGGCAGCGTGCAGGGCACCCGCCACGGAGCCGACGATCTCCAGCGCCGGGCCCATGGGCAGCGGGCCTCGCTGGGTGATGCCTTCAAGGTCCACGCCGTCCATGTGCTCCAGCACCAGGGTCCAGCGGTTGGCCAGGCGAACCAGGCGGTCCACCTGCACGATGGCAGGGTGGTTCAGGAAGCCCAGCACCCGGGCTTCGTCGCGCAGGCGGCAGGCCACCTCGTCGGAGTCGGCCACGCCTTCGTCGAGCATCTTGAGGGTGACCAGCTTGGTGAACGCGCTCTCGCCCTTGTAGCGGGCCCTGTAGAGGGTGCCCAGGCCGCTGCGACCGATCACTCCCAGGATCTCGTAGCCGTGTTCCACGCTGCCGAGCCTAGGAGCCTGTAGGGCGTAGCTGGCGCGAGCCGTGCGAACGCACGGATTCGTGCCAGTGGACCGGATCGTAGCGAGGGGCGGGAGGTGCGGCCAGATGCGGGTTCTGCGAAGTGTCGTCGGGCGAAGGCGTGTTCTCAACACGTCGAGGTCGGCGGCGCGAGCAGAGCGCGCAGGTGGGCGTGCATCGCGTCCCGCAGTAGATACGGTACGTCATACGGGCTCCTAGCACGTTCCTCGCCCGCGACCAACGGGGCTGGGCGGGCCTGGGCGCATCTCGGCCTTGTTCGGCTTGTACGGTGGCTGCAGCCTCGCCGCTTTACGGCTCGCCGCTCGCCCGACTATCCTGGCCTGGACACGGAGAAGGAATGCCTCGCACCTATTGGATCCCGTTCATCGCGCTCTCAGCCGGCTGCAAGCACGAGGAGCCGGTGGACACCGCCCGAGAGGCGGGCATCAGCCGCCTGGACGTGCCCTTGGCCTTCGTCTCCCGCGTGCGCAACAACTCCGTGCTTCCCATCGAGGCCAACGGTCGCGAGGCGCGCCCCGGCGGCACCCTGTACCGGCGCGACGAAGACGGGAGCGTGCGCGAGCTGGTCTTCGGGCCCGAGCTGTTCGACGTGGCGCGCCCCGCTGTCTCCTCCGACGCCGAGCTCATCGTCTTCTCAGCCATCGAGACCGAGCTGGACGCCTGGAGCATCTGGACCGTGTCCGCCGCGGGAGGGGTGGCGACGCGCCTCACCCAGCCCGAGTACAACCCCGTGCAGGACGCCATCGACGTGGGAGGTCCGGAGTTCGAGGAGCTGAACGGTCTGGGCGATCACTCGCCCTTCTTCCTGCCCGATGGGCGCATCGGCTTCGCCTCCACGCGCTACCCCACGCTGGCGGCTTCCTGCGGGCGGCGGGAGCCCAACATCTACGTCATGGAGCCCGACGGCAGCGACATCCACCGCATCACCACCACGCGCTCGGGGATCGTGGATCCATGGATGCTCTCCGACGGCCGCATCGTGGGCGCCTACTACAGCGACAACATGAACATGCCCAACCCCGACGGCGAGGGGCTGCGGGAGCTGGTGCCCCAGCGCCACTGGCAGGCCCGCTACTGGGACCTGTGGGCCTTCGCCCCCGACGGCTCCGGAGCGGGGCGCTACGCCAACGTGCTGGGGGGCGATGGGGACGACGAGGCCTGGGGCGTGCACCAGGCGCGGGAGACCTCAGACGGCCGCATCGTGGCCACGGTGCGCGAAGACGCTACCCTCATCGACCAGGATTCCTACCCCTCGGCGGTCACCATCTTCGAGCCAGGCTGGGTGGAGCGCCACGAGGTGGAGGGTATCGGCCTGCCCCTCGGCACCACCGAGGGCTACGCCATCTGCCCCGCCCCCGTGCCTGACGGGCGCGTCGTGCTCTCATGGGGCAAGCAGTACATCAACGCCGACGGGATCGAGATCCGGCCCGACTTCGACCTGTACGTGGCCGGTCCCCACCTGAGTGCAGACTCGCTGCTGCGCCTGCTGGACATGCACGGCAGCGACGAGCTGGACGCGGTGCCCATCCTCCCCTGGGAGGCGGAGATCATCGAGGACGAGATGGACCACGTGCCCACCGATGATCCCCGGGAGGACGAGGGGCTCACCGCGCGCCTGAGCAGTGACGATGTCTTCGCCGATCTGCCCCTCGGCCTGCAGCAGCGGCTCTCGCCCACGCCGGGCTCCGCCTGGAGCGTGCAGTTCTGGGACGACAGCCAGCAGTTCGACACCGACGACAACCCGCGCCTCAACAAGCAGATGCCAGCCTTCTATGGCGAGGCTCCCGTCAACCCCGACGGCTCCTTCACGGTGGAGGTCCCGGCGGATCGGCCCTTCTTCTACGCGCTGGTGGGGCCCACCGGCGTGGTGGCGCGCATGCGCTACAGCCCCGAGGAGCCCGATGAGGCCCAGCGCGGCCAGGCGGCCTTCGACACGGTGCACGCCTTCCTGCGCCCCGACGCCCAGGCCAGCTGCGTGGGCTGCCACCAGGGCCACATGCTTGATCCCGATCTCGCGCTCGAGCAGTCGCGCAGCAACCTGGCCAGGCTGGCCAGCGTGGCGCTGGCCAGCGACACCGAGGAGGAGCCGGACTTCGATCACGGTGTGCAGCGGGCCGTGGATCAGCGCCTGCCGGAGGAGGACGATCGCTACGGCTGGGTGGACCAGCGAGAATCCGAGCAGGTGGGCATCAGCCTGACCTGGGCCACCGAGCTGGAGGTGGAGAAGCTCCTGCTCTACCCGCTGCAGCAGGGCGGGGAGATCAGCCAGCTGCGTCTGCTGATGGACGTCACCAGCAGCAGCATGTCCCTGCCCTTCGACGGGGTGGAGGAGTACCTGGAGTTCGACGTGCTCGACACCAACACCGACTCGCTGCAGATCTGGCTGGAGGGCACCCCGCCCCTGGGCCTGGGCGAGGTGGTGGTGCACGGTGAGGCGCCCGTCAGCTGGTCCGCGGTCACCCTGGACGCGGTCAGCGATCTGGCGCTCGACCAGGACCTCGTGCTGAGCTGGAGCGACGACGACCATCCCATGCTGGGCGGCTTCCAGCTGCTGCTGGAGCGCGACGGTGGGGAGGAGATCCGCGACCTCGGCCTGGTGAGCCAGCACAGCCTGCAGCTGGCCGACATGGTCCCTGAAGAGAGCTTCTGCCTGTCGCTGCGCCCCTACGATCTGTCGGGCAACGTGAGCGCAGGCGCGGAGAGCGACCAGGTCTGCGGGGTGGTGCCCACCCTGTCGGTGGACAGCATCCAGCCCACCGACGGTGACTGGGGTGAGCGCACTGAGTTCGTCATGCACGGCCGGGGGTTTCGCGACACCGATGACTTCATGGTCTCCCTCTGCGCCTACCAGCTGTACGATGTCACCGTGGTCTCGGCGGGCAAGGTGGTGGGCTACACCCGCAAGGACCGCCCGCTGGAGCCCGACACCTGCGATCTCAGCGTCTCCTTCGAGAACGGGCTGTCCGCCACCCTGGAGCAGACCTTCACCTTCCACGAGGAGGAGTGAGCACCGCGACACGCCTGCCCGGAAGGTGCGCGAGGAGGGCAGGAGCCCCGTCTCTTCGGTCGGGACCTTAGTGGTGCTTGTCCGCGGAGAATCCTCCGTTGACCAGGCCTTGGCACGCTGATTGCTGCTCTCCTCGGGGCCAGGTCGTCCCCCGGGCTGTTCCCCGGTCAGGGTGGATCTTGGCGGAGCGCTCGAGGGGGGACGAGACCACGAGCGCGGGGCCCGGACCCAGGGAAGGCGTCCGGGCCCCTTTTATCTATGAGCTCTGAATCTCTCTGTGGGGCTGGGCTATCATGGCGGCGTGGTGCCCCGTCCATCGCCAACGCTGCTCCTGCTCCTCCTGGCTGCCTGTCTGCCCACGAAGCAGCCGGTGGACACCGCCGGCTCCGGGCAGGACTGTCGTTGGTTCCGGGACAGTGACGGCGATGGCTTCGGCAACGGCGAGGTGCAGGCCAGCAGCTCCTGCGACGAGGGCCCGGCGGGCTACGCAGCTGAGCCTGGCGACTGCGACGACGACGACCCGGCCGTGAACCCAGGCGCCGCTGAGATCTGTGACGGTGTCGACAACGACTGTGATGGATTCCTGGACGACGGCGATCCAGACCTGGTGGCCAGCAGCATGATCCCGTGGTTTCTCGATGAGGACGGCGATGGCTACGGCCGGGACTCGGACGCGATCCTGGCCTGCTCCGGCCCCACCGGCTTCGTGGACCAGGGGGGCGACTGTGATGACTACGATGACTCAGTGAACCCGGCGGCGGATGAGGTCTGTGACGGTCTGGACAACGACTGTGATGGCACGACCGACGAGGCCGACGCCCTCGACGCTGGCAGCTGGTACGCCGATGGTGATGGAGACGCCTACGGCGATGGGTCTGTCGAGGTCCAGGCCTGCGAGGCTCCCTCGGGCTTCGTGGCCGTCGCCACGGACTGCGACGATACCGACTCCGCGGTGAACCCGGGAGCACAGGAGCTCTGCAACGGCGTGGACGACGACTGCGACGAGGTGGTGGATCCCGACGACTCCGCGGACGCTCTGTCCTGGTACCCGGACGACGACGCGGACGGCTACGGCGACGGCGCCCGCGGGCTGGCCGCCTGCGAGGCCCCGGTGGGCTACGGCGAGGACGGCACCGACTGCGATGACTCGGAGCCCGCGGTGAACCCGGGGGCCAGCGAGGTCTGCGACGCGCTGGACAACGACTGCGACGGCCTGGTGGACCTGGAAGATCCCGGCCTGGACACCAGCACCACCAGCAGCTGGTACGCCGATGCCGACGGTGACGGCTTCGGAGACCCTGCGCTGTCCACCGTTGCCTGCGAGGCGCCCACGGGCTTCGTGGCCGACAGCACCGACTGCGACGACACGGCGGCGACGGTGTATCCGGGGACCAGCGAGATCTGCGACGGCGTCGACAACGACTGCGATGGCCTGGCAGACGACGCGGACTCCGGCCTGGACACCAGCACCGCCAGCAGCTGGTACAGCGACGCGGACTCGGACGGCTACGGCGATCCCGGCAGCAGCAGCCTGGCCTGCGGAGCTCCTGATGGGACCGTGGCCGACAGCGCGGACTGCGATGACACGGACGCCAGCGTCAACCCGGCCGCCAGCGAGATCTGTGACGAGAAGGACGACGACTGCGACGGCCTGACGGACGACGCGGATCCCTCCCTCGACACCAGCACAGGCGACGCCTGGTATGTGGACGATGACGGGGACGGCTACGGGGACTCCTCCTCGGGCACCCTGGCCTGCGAGGCCCCCTCGGGCACGGTGGCGGACAGCTCCGACTGCGACGACTCGGATGCGGCGGTGAGCCCCGCGGCCAGCGAGGTCTGCGACGGGATCGACAACGACTGCGACGGCCTGACGGACGACTCTGATCCGGGGCTCGACACCAGCACCACCAGCACCTGGTACCAGGACGACGACGGCGACGGCTATGGGCAGGCCGGCAGCGTGGCCTGCACACAGCCCACGGGTACCGTGGCCACAGGCGGGGACTGCGACGACGGGGATGCAGCGGTCAACCCGGCCGCCAGCGAGGTCTGCAACGGTATCGACGACGACTGCGACTCCCTGGTGGACAGCGCGGACGGCAGCTTCGACACCAGCAGCTACCTGTCCTTCTACCTGGACGACGATGGCGACGGTTACGGGCAGGCAAGCTCTACCATCGCCGGCTGCACGCTGCCTTCAGGCTACGCCGAGGTGGGGGGTGACTGCGACGACGCCGACAGCGCGGTCAACCCGGCCGCCAGCGAGATCTGCGACGAGCTGGACAACGACTGCGACGGGGACGTGGACGACGACGACGCGGATCTGGACGAGACCACCGCCGACACCTGGTACGCCGACGATGATCTGGACGGCTACGGCCAGACCCTGGATGCCACGGCCGCCTGCCAGGAGCCCAGCGGCTACACCGACGCCGGTGGTGACTGCGACGACCTGGACGCCGACATCAACCCCGGCGCCAGCGAGGCCTGCGACGGGGTGGACGAGGACTGCGATGGCGACGTGGACGACGGGAGCTCCTGCCCCTGCGACGTGCAGACCTACGACGGTCACGGCTACATGTTCTGCTACGGCTTTGGCAGGACCTGGATCAGCGCCTCCAACGTCATGTCCAGCTACGGCTACCTGCTGGCCACCGTCAACGACGCCGACGAGAACAGCTGGTTGGCCAGCACCGCCAGCGGCTACTCCAGCAGCTCCGGGTTCTGGATCGGCTTCAACGACCGCTCCAGCGAGGGCAGCTTCGTCTGGGACTCGGGCGAGAGCCCCGGCTACACCAGCTGGGACTCGGGCCAACCGGACGACTACCTGTACCTGGAGGACTGCGCCCACATGGGCGCCGGAGGAACCGGCCTGTGGAACGACGCCTCGTGCTGGAGCTTCCTGAACAGCATCTACGAGGCCCACTGACAGCGGGTGCGGCGGGTGCTACCCTCGTCGCCATGGTCAGAACCACCGCCCCAGCGCTGATCTTCGTCGTCGCTTCCCTGGGCTGCAAGGGTCCGCCTGAGGCGCCCGAGGCCCTGGACGAGCTGGCCGGCTACCTGTACGCGCACCATCCCGACGAGGACAGCGAGGCGGTGCAGCTGGGGCTTGAGCAGCTGGTCACCTGGCTGGGCGAGAATTGGGACCAGGCCGAAGAAGGCTTCATCATCGGTGCCCTGGACGAGGCCACGGTGGATGGTGTGGACGGCACGGATCGCGCCACCGAGGACATGATGGGCCTGGCGGTGCCCACCGCCAGCGTGCACTCGGTGGACGCCGCCTCCTTCGCCATGGTGGGGGTGGACTGCTCAGAGGTCTACCCGGAGATGTTCGTGGAGTACGAGCGGGAGTTCACGGGAGACGCCCAGTGCTTCCTGGATCGCGACTGCGATCGCCTCGAAGCCCGCGAGAACATGGAGAGCCACTTCGCCCTGGGTGTGGTGAGCATCTCCGAGGCCTACAACCAGTACCTGTGGGTGGATCTGGCCGACGGTCCGGCCATGTTGCAGCGCAACTGGCTGGTGGAGCCGCCCGATGTGAGCGGTCCCTTGTCCGACTACATCGAGGTGGACGAGCAGTTCTACCTGAACCTGTTCCTCCCGCGCAGCGGGGGCTTCTGGCGCCTGCAGGCCACCTGGATGATCTTCTCCCAGGACGGCGTGCCCGAGGACGCGGCCCTGACTCTGGCGGTCAACAACATGACGGACAACTCCGACACTCTGGACACCTACCTGGAGGGCCTGGACTGGGTGGACACGGGAGCCAGACCCGAGGAGGAACCGGACACCGGCTGCAGCGCCCGATCGGGACCGCTGGCGCCCTCCGTCGCCTGGCTGGCAGCGCTGTTCGCCCTGGCCCTGCGGCGCCGCGACTGATGCTCGACATCTACGTGGACGCCGACGCCTGCCCGGTGAAGGACGAGGTGTTTCGAGTGTCGCGTCGCTATGGGTTGCGGGTGTTCGTCGTGTGCAATCACTTTCTGCGGCTGCCCAACGATGCCAGCATCCAGCTGGTGCAGGTGGGCAAGGGCTTCGACGAGGCGGACGACTGGATCGCCGAGCGGGTCGGCGAAGGTGACATCGTGATCACCGCCGACATACCTCTGGCGGCCAGAGTGCTGGACAAGGGCGGCCGCGCGCTGGGCCACAAGGGCCGGCCCTTCACCCCCGACAGCATCGGCACCGCCTTGGCCATGCGCGAGCTCAGCGAGGTGCTCCGCGGAGCCGGCGAGTTCACCGGCGGCCCGGCGCCCATGGGTAAGAAGGACCGCTCCCGCTTCCTGTCCAAGCTGGATGAGATCATCAACGCGGTGAAGCGTAGTCACAGCGCCACCACTACCCGCCCCGGGTAGCGCCACACCAGCGAGCTTCCGGAGACCGCGATCGCCAACTCGCCAGGTTGAAACCCGGATAACGTCCGCAATTCCGGACATGATCGCCAACTCACCAGGTTGAAACCCGGATCGCGTCCGCAATTCCGGACATGATCCCGCGCTCTCATCTTTGAGCAGCCGATCATGTCCGCCTGCGGTTGCCACGGCCAATCCACTCCCACCATGCCAAGCGCCACGATGTGTCGTCCACTCACGGGCGGCCCTCCAGCCACCTCAACAAGCCCTCGGCCTGCTTCCGGTCCAGGTCCCTCGCAGTGAAGGTCTTGCCCAGGGGGCCTGAGGCGACCAACACACGGGCCGAGGCCAGCTCGATGCGTCGCTGGAAGATGTTGGCGCGGGTCCAGGCGGCCTGCACGCGGTCGCGGGGGATCAGCACCGAGACCCGGCCCAGCCAGCGGCTGCGCACCTTGACCAGGCGCCCGGCGTAGCCGATGCCCGTGTCGCGGTGGGCGCGCAGCATGGCCACGATCATGAGCGGGATGGCCAGGAGTAGAGCGATGGACGCCAGGGGCTTCCAGAACGCTGCAGCGACGGCGGCGATGGCGAGCGCTGCGGCGGACCTCCAGGCGAAGCGGATCCGGGCTCGCTGCGGCGGCCGCTGCAGCGGGGGATCGGCGGCCAGCTCGGGCAGCACCTGGCCCAGGAACTGAGGCAGCTCCCGCAGGCGCAGCGCGGGGTGCAGGCAGGTGGACTCCCGGCGCTCCTCCAGGTGGCCCACCGCCTCGACGTAGAGCGCCGCGAAGCCGGTGAGCAGGAAGGCGGGCGACTCTACCAGGCGCAGGGCCTGCACGCGCTCCGCCGGCAGGGTCACCTCCTTGCGACTCAGCAGGCCGCGGCCCACCATCAGCAGCTCACCCTGGCGCTTCACGCTGAAGTTGCCGAGGCGCAGCGCCACCTCGCCGGTGGACAGGACCCAGAACAGGGACACCGTGGCCAGCGTGAAGGCGACGCCCAACGCTGCGGTGACGGCCTCGGACTGATCGCTGGCCACCACGGTGGCTGCCGCCCGTAGGGCCTGCTTCACCATCTCCGGATCCACGATCTCCTCGAGGATCTCCATGCCGAAGGCCAGGGTGGCCATCAGCGCCACCCACAGGCGACCAGAGGTGGCGCCAAGCAGGAGGTAGCGAGCTGGTGAGATGCTGCCCAGGGAGGAGCCCTCGGCGGCAGCTTCGATCCCGGAACCGGCCCGGGCCAGGCTGGCGATGCGCTGCCCCTCGGCCCTGGACACCGCCAACAGGTCCACCTGGGTGCCCGCCGCCCCGGTCTTGATGGCCACGCGCACCAACCCCAGCACCCGGTGGATGGGGCCGGCGCTCAGGTCCACCGCCTGCACGCGCTCGAAGGGCAGGAAGATCTGCTTGCGCTCCAGGATGCCGTGCTCCACCTGGATGGCGTCTTGTGTCACCTTGTATCGGTAGCGCAGCCAGGTCCAGATGCCCAGCAGCCCAACCAGGGCCAGCACCAGCAGGATGGCGGTCAAGGGTGAGCGCATCACCCCGGCCAGGACCGCCACCACCGCCGCGCTCTGGAACAGGAAGGCTCGGATCAGCTCGATGGCCTTGGGCAGGGCTGCCGCCGGGTGCAGCCGCTTGCCTCCCTCGAGGCCGGTGACCTGCGGCTCGTCAGCCATCGTCGCGGGCCTGGCGTACCAGCTGCTCGATGCCCTCGCGCAGGGCCTCAGCTTCGGCCTGGGGCAGGGAAGGGATGCGGTGGGTGCGGGCGGCCGTGGCCACCGTGACGTCGGCCAGCTTGAACCAGCGATCCAGCGGCCCCTGGCTGCTGTTGACGTTCTGCACCCGCACCAGTGGCACCAGGGTGCGCTCGATGGTGAGCATGCCCCGCTGCAGGAACAGCCGCTCCCGCTCGATGCGGTAGCGGAATGCGTGCCAGCGCAGGATGGGTGAAGCCGCGCCCATCAGCGGGAGCAGCAGCGCCAGGCAGAGCAGCAGGCCACCCGCGATCCACCACCCCACGGGTCCGATGGGATCGGGTTGGAAGGAGTAGACCAGGAAGCCGGCGGGCGCGCCAGCGATGGCGGACAGGATGACCGCACCCAGCACCCCCGACAGCTGCCAGAGTCGGCGGGCCTTGGTGGGCAGGCGGTGGGTGGTGTCCAGCTGCACGGTGAGCCTCGAAGCGGGGTGACGACCTGGAGAGAATGCCACAGGCGCCCCACCAGGAAAAGTGCCGCTGCTCCGCTTCCTCAGCCCTCATCGCTCACCAGATCGCGTAGCGAGACCGACAAGGTGCGAGTGATCGGGGCTCGCGCGCAGCGCCGACTGACCGAAGGCATGTCGCGACACGCCGAGAGCAGGCGACAGAACAGG
>CAZEJJ010000200.1:0-12600 GCA_964512185.1 uncultured Enterobacterales bacterium
TTTTCGGGGGGCCTCGCCCCCCAACGCGCCTTCGGCGCGCCCCCAGGCGACCGCTACGCGGTCACATAGTGCACGCGAAGGCGGCCTGTGGGGGTGGCTAGGACCTTCCGAGCGCGTGCACTAGCGTGCTGTCTTGGAGCTGTCCTGCTTGTGGGTGGTCGTCACCGGTGGAGGACGCGCTGGATGCATGGCTGGCGGGTTCATCGCCCAGCCCGATAGGGCTCCTTCACTGCCGAAGGAGTCTGCATGCGCGCCCCTGTCCTGACCGTCTTCGCCCTCGCCCTCGCCGCCGGCCCCGTGCTGGCCGGAGGCTTCAAGGCCCGCAAGGCCAGCGACGAGGAGCTGGCGGCCTGTCTCAGCGATGCGGATCCCGAGCTGCGCGCCGACTGCGCCGAGGAGATCGGCAGCCGGGCCCTGCTGGACAACGCCGACAGGCTGCTGGTGGTGGCCAAGCAAGACGCCGCGCCGCGGGTGCGTTCCGCCGCCATCGCCGCGCTGGAGGAGATGGGGGCCCAGACCCTGGCCGCTGCCGCCGAGCACATGGCCGTGAACGACGGCGACGCGGGCAACCGGGCCAAGGCCCTGTCCATCATCGAGAAGCACCTGTCAGAGGCTTCGGCGCCCGCCGTGATCCAGGCCATGCAGGACAGCGACCCCGCCATCCGGCGCAAGGCCACCATCATCGTGGGCAAGCGCGCCTTCTCGGCGGGAGAGCCCTGGCTCGTGGAACATGGAGTGAGCGACGAGGACCAGAAGGTGGTGTTGGAGGCCTGGAAGGCCATCGTGCGCCTGGGCAACCCCGAGCACCGACCCGCGGTGCACAACGCGCTGGCTACAGGCAGCGAGGAGGTGCGCAGGGCCATCGCCCGCGGCATGCGCGACCAGGTGCTGCCGGTGGACAAGGACGCCCTGGTGGGCGCGCTGGACGACGCCAACACCCACGTGGTGCGCGACGCCGCCAAGGCCCTGGTGGAGCTGGGAGACGCCTCTGTGGCGGGCATCCTGCGCCAGAAAGCCGAGGCTTCCAGCGACGAGGACGTGCGCAAGGACCTGTCGAGCGCGGCCAGCAAGCTGGGGGGCTAGCAGAGTGCGTCAGGATGGCTGTTCGGCCCTTGCATTCGCAAGGGACGTGCGGCCTTCCCCGGGTCGTCGCGAGCGAGCCGAGGCGCCAGGCAAGACGGATTCTGGGCGATGGTCGCGGGTGATGGCGTATTGCCAATACGTCGAGGTCGCGGCCGGCGACCAGGATTCGTATGGACGGTGGATCGGCACGCGCAGTAGACACGGGTCTTGACGCACTCTGCTAGCTACCGAAAGCTGTCCTTCTGGCCGCGGATGGCGGCGAAGACCTGGGCGGGGCTGCGGTCGGCGAGGCCCAACTCCGCGGCGAAGGTGGGATCGTCGCAGCGGAGGAAGGGGTTGAGCCGCCGCTCGCGCTCCATGGGCGCTGGCAGGGTGGGCTGGCCCGCCTGGCGCAGCCGCTGCACCTCGACCTCCGCCCGGGCCAGTCCCGCGTCATCGGGTGACAGGTGACGCGCGAAGCGCAGGTTGGAGAGGGTGTACTCGTGGCCGCAGCAGAGCGTGCCGACCCCCGGGAGATCCCGCAGCCGGGCCAGGCTGGCCCACATCTGTGCTGCGCTGCCCTCGAAGACCCGGCCACAGCCGAAGCTGAACAGGACGTCGCCGGCGAAGAGCGCGTCGGCCACCAGCCAGGCCAGGTGGCCCGAGGTGTGGCCAGGCACCTCGAGCGCTCGGCAGGCGGTGCCTTCCAGGTCGAGCACCTGCCCGTCGCTGACCGCCACGTCCAGGGGGGGGAGCCTGTGGGCGTCGCGGGCGGCGCCGGCGATGCGGGCGCCGTGGCGGGTGGCCAGCTCCATGGCGCCGGCGATGTGATCGGGGTGGTGGTGGGTGAGCAGCACCCAGTCGAGCCGCTGGTCCAGCTGCCGCAGGCGGGCTTCCACCGGAGCCACCTGGCCCGGGTCCACCACGGCGAGCTTGCCCGGGGAGGTGGGGAAGCACCAGGCGTAGTTGTCCGAGAAGCAGGGGATGGGGTGCATGGGGCCTCAGAGTGTGCGCTTGGCGGGTGGGCGGTCGTCGGGGTGCACGCTCTGCTCCTCGAGGGCCTCGAGCTCTTCGCGGGCGCGCTCCTCGCGGGGGTCAGCCCTGGTGGGCCGCGCGGGCTCGGGCTCGGGTGCGCGCAGGCGCCCTTCGGCCAGGGCCCGCTTCATGACCTCCAGCTTCGCCTGGGCGCGGAGCTCGCGCTCCCTGGCCGCGTCGCGGGCGTCCAGCTTGTCGTCCAGGGTGGGGCCGCGGCGCCGAGGCGCGTCCTGGACCTGTGTGGCCCGGCGGGCCTGGTCCTCGCGCAGTCGGGCCAGGGCATCCTCGCTGGCTCCGTCGTCGCTGGTGTCCAGGTCGATCTCTCCGCGTCCGCGGGCCGCCTCGGCCTCGGCCAGCTCCTTCTCGGCGTGGCCCAGCACACCGTCGGTCACGCCCTCGATAGCGGCCACCAGGCCCCTCCAGGCGGTCTTGACGGCGGCCTTGCCCGCCCGGACCGCCAGCCGGCGCTCGGCTTCGGTCTTGGTACGCTCCAGGGTCTCTTCCAGATCGTCCTTGGTGCCCATGGCCACCTCCGTGGAGTGAACGCGTCTACCCGGCAGTGTATTGCCGGAGGCTACGCTCTCACCAGCGTGATCAGCCCTATCTCAGGAGGCACCCCCAGGCGCACCGGCAGGTAGGCCATGCCGACACCGCGGGAGACGAGCACCGGGCAGCGCGGCCCGCGACAGAGGCCGCCGGCGTACTTCTGGCCGTAGCGCGAAGGGATCTTCGGGGCGCCCAGCACGGGCACCCGCACCTGGCCTCCGTGGGTGTGTCCGGAGATCATGAGGTCTACGCGCAGGTCCTCCGGGAGCTTCTCGGCGTAGTCGGGGTTGTGGGACAGGAGGAGCCGGGGCGCGCCGGAGGGGACCCCGCGCAGCGCCTCGGCCGGGGGGTGCTCGTCCTCCCAGAGGTCCCCCAGGCCCGCCAGGCAGAGGGCCTGTCCGAGGGCGGCGCTGCCGGGGCCATCGGGGCCCAGCAGCAGGTGCTGGCGGTCCAGCATGCGCACCCCGCCGCTCGTGAAGATCTGCCGGCAGGCCTCGGCGCCTTCCCAGTGATCGTGGTTGCCGAGCACCGCGTACACTCCCAGCCTGGCCTGCAGCTGGCAGAGCACGCCGATGCCGTGGCGGATGCTGGCGGGGGTGCGGTGTACGTAGTCTCCGGTGAGCACCACCAGGTCGGCGCGCAGCTGGTTGGCCATGCCCACCGCACGCTGCAGGTGGGGCAGGGGGGTGTAGGGGCCGTAGTGCGTGTCCGACAGCTGCGCGATGCGCAGGCCCTGGGCCCAGCCGGGCAGGCCCCGGATGGGCACGGTGTACTCGCGCAGCGCCAGGCTGGAGGGCTCCACGAGCACCCCCCAGCCGCTGATGCCCAGCGCGGTGCTGCCCACCAGGCCCACGCCGCCCCGCGCCAGCGTGCCCAGGGCGTCGCGGCGGGTGGGGCCTTTGGCGGTGGGTGATCCGGGTGGGCTGCGGCGCAGCCGGAGCAGCGCCTCGGCCAGCAGCCAGGCGGCCAGCGCCGTGGCCAGGGCCGAGAGGGGCGCGTGGCGCGCGGGCACGTCGTGATCCATCAGGGGGTAGCAGTTGAGGATGAGCTTCTCGGCGGGCGCCGTGATCCAGAAGGCCAGCCGGTAGGCGGCGTGGCCCGCGGTCTGCAGGGCCGGGGGCAGCCACAGCCGGGTGCCCTGCACCAGCGAGAGGCAGAGCACCGTGGCCCAGCCCAGGGCGGCGAGGCAGCGCAGCGCCAGCTCTGCGGGGCTGGGCAGCGCTCGGGTTGGCAGGGTCATGTGCAGGACATACACCCATCTCCGCGGGCCTTCATCCTTCGAGGAGGTGCAGATTGTGTGCAGCGGGCGCCTCCAGGGCTGTGCTCGACCCCTCGGCCTTCCTCCTCGAGGGGGGATCCGTCGGTGTGCTGCTGCTGCACGGCTTCACGGGCGCGCCCCCCGAGATGCGCCTGCTGGGGGACTTCCTGCACGAGCGGGGGCTGACCGTCAGCGCGCCGCTGCTTCCAGGCCACGGCACCAGCCTCGTCGAGATGAACCGCTGCCGCTGGGAGGACTGGACCGGAGCGGTGGAGGCGGCCCTCGCTGAACTCCGACGACGCTGCGGGCAGGTCTTCGTGGGGGGCCTGTCCATGGGCTCCCTGCTGGCGCTGCACCTGGCAGCCCGGCACGACGATCTGTGCGGGGTGATGGCCTACGCCCCGGCGCTCCGGCTGCGCAGCCGCCTCATCCACCTCACCCCTTTTTTGCGGCGGATCCTGGCCAGCCGGCCCAAGCCGCGCCGCAGCGACCTGATGGACCCCGAGGCCGAGGCGCGCCTGTGGGCCTACGACCGCCACCCGGTGGCCGCCGCTGCCGAGCTGCTGCGCGGCCAGCGCCTGGTGCGCGCGGCCCTGCCCCGGGTGCGCTGCCCGGCCCTGGTGGTGCACAGCACCCGCGACGCCTCCGTGCACCCCCAGAGCGCCGAGGAGGTGCTGCTGGACATCGGATCACAGGACAAGCGCATCCTGATCCTGAACAACTCCGGGCATGTGCTCACCCTGGACGCCGAGTGGCGCGAGGTAGCGCAGGAGAGCTGGGAGTTCATCCGGCGGCACTCGGGCTGAGCCGCCAGGTCACTTGATGTCACGGGGCCAGGCTTCGACTTGCCGCCATAGATGCGTCGTGCATATATGTATATTGTATCAAAGGTGAGAAGATGGAACGGAGCCAGGAAGAACAGGCATTTCTCGACAGCTACGACCCCGGCGAGTGGGAGCGGCCCTCTGTGGCCGTGGACATCGTGGTGCTCACCGTGGCCGAAGGGCAGCTCTGGGCGGTGCTGCGGCCGCGCTCCGAGCATCCCCACAAGGATCGCTGGACCCTGCCCGGGGGCTTCGTGGGCATGCTCGAGTCCCTGGACGAGGCGGCCTTCCGGGTGCTGGGCCAGAAGACCGGCCTGGAAGGAGTCTTCCTGGAGCAGCTCTACAGCTTCGGCCAGCCCGATCGGGATCCGCGGATGCGGGTGATCAGCGTGGCCTACTACGCGCTGGTGCCCGTGGGGCAGCTGGCTGGGATCAACGGCGGCGCGGTGCTGGCGCCGCTGGACGTGCCCTGGTCCGCTGAGCGGGGCGGGCCGGTTGTGGCGAGGGACCGGGGCGATGAGATCCTGCCCATGGCCTTCGACCACGCCGAGATCCTGGGCCTGGCGGTCAAGCGCATCCGCGGCAAGCTGGCCTACACCGACATCGGCTTCGAGCTGCTGCCTCCGAGCTTCACCCTGCGCGAGCTGCGCCTGGTGCACGAGTCCATCCTGGGTCAGCCGCTCAACAAGGACTCGTTCCGCCGCCGCGTGCTGGCCTCGGGCGACGTGGCGCCCACCGGCGAGCGGCAGGCCGATGTGGGGCATCGCCCCGCGGCCTTGTATCGATTCACCAGGGGCTAGTGGGCCCCGGACCACCAGGAGGACGTCATGGCCGACATCACCCGCTTCCTGTTCCTGCGGCACCTGCGCGGCGACAACGCCAGCTACGTGTTGCAGCATCGAAACGGTCGCCAGGTTCGTGCGGGCCGCGGCCTGCAGTTCTGGTTCCTGCCCCTGACGGCGAGCCTGACCGAGCTGCCCATGGACGACCGCGAGCTGCCCATCCTGTTCCACGGCCGCACCCAGGACTTCCAGGACGTGGCCGTGCAGGGGGTGATCACCTGGCGGGTCATCGATCCCGAGCTGCTGGGCAGCCGCGTGGACTTCAACATCGACACCGCCACCGGGCGCTGGCTGCAGCAGCCCCTCGAGAAGGTGGCCCTGCTCATCACCCAGCTGGCCCAGCAGCTGGCCTGGGAGCATGTCTCCCTGCACTCTTTGCGAGCGGTGCTGGTCGACGGCGCCCAGGAGATCCGCACCCGCGTGCTGGCGGGGCTGGGGGCCGACGAGGGGCTGGCGGCCATGGGCCTGCAGGTGGCCTCGGTGCGCATCAGCGACGTGAGCCCCACCTCCGAGGTGGAAAAAGCACTGCAGCTGCCCACCCGCGAGGCCATCCAGCAGGAAGCCGACAAGGCCACCTTCGAGCGCCGGGCGTTGGCGGTGGAGCGCGAGCGGGCCATCGCCGAGAACGAGCTGCAGAACCAGATCGAGCTGGCCAGGCGCGAAGAGGACCTCATCTCCCAGCGAGGCGACAACGATCGGCGCCGGGTCACCCAGGAGGCCGAGTCCGCCCGCATCGAGGTGCAGGCCCGCGTGCAGCGCGAGCGCCTGCAGGCCGAGGCCAAGGCGGCGGGTATCCGTGAGGTGGAGGCGGCCCGGGTGGCGTCGGAGCGCGAGCGCATCGACATCTACCGGGATCTGCCCCAGAGCGTGATGATGGGCCTGGCGGCGCGCGAGCTGGCCGGTCAGCTGCCCCCCATCGAGCACCTGAGCCTGGGCCCCGACGTGCTGAGCACCGCCCTCACCCGCCTGGCGGAGGCGGGCGCCCAGCACCTGCGGGAGAGCTAGCGTGGAGCCGCGTGTCGTCGTGGTGCGCCGGCGCTCCGAGTACGAGGAGCTGCTGCGGGTGCACGCCACCCACGGCCAGGCGGCGTTCTTCCTGGCCAGCCGCGAGCAGGACATCGAGCTGGTGCTGGCGCGGCATCGGCTGCAGGAGCTGGCGCTGGGCGAGGTGCTGCGAGGCATCCCGCCCAGCTGGCGCCGGGTGCAGGTGCAGCGCCCCGACCTGGATCGCTTCCTGTTCGAACCCGAAGACCTGGTGGTGGCCGTGGGGCAGGACGGGCTGGTGGCCAACGTGGCCAAGTACCTGGAGGGTCAGCCGGTCATCGGCATCAACCCCGATCCGGAGCGCTACGACGGCATCCTCGTGCCCCACCCGCCCCAGGCCGCGCCCTCGCTGCTGGCCATCAGCGCGCGGGGTGGGGCCCTCTTGGAGCGGCGCACCATGGTGCGCGCGGCGAGCGATGACGGGCAGCGGCTCCTGGCGCTGAACGAGGTCTTCATCGGCCATCGTTCGCACCAGTCGGCGCGCTACAGCCTGCGCTACGGCGAGCATCGCGAGCGCCACAGCAGCTCGGGGCTCATCGTGGCCACCGGCACGGGCTCCACCGGCTGGGCGCGCAGCATCCACCTCTGCCACCAGTCCTCGTTGCAGCTGCCCCTGCCCACCGATCCGGCGCTTGTGTTCTTCGTGCGCGAGGCCTTTCCCAGCCGCGCCACGGGCTGTTCCCTGACAGAGGGTCTGCTGCCCGGCGACACCGTGCTGCGGGTGCGCTCGGAGATGAACGAGGGGGGCGTGGTGTTCGGCGACGGCATCGAGGACGATCACATCGAGCTGGGCTGGGCCCGGCGGGTGGTGGTGGGCCGGGCGGAGCGCACCCTGAACCTGGTACGGTCGGCGGCATGAGCGCCGAGACCATCATTCGCGTCGCCGGAGGCGGCGACCTGGACGCCGTGTCGCGAGTAGAGCGCCTGGCGTTCAGCGGCGAGGACGAGGCGGAGATCGTGAAGCTGCTGCTGGCGGATCCCAGCGCCCAGCCGAGCCTGTCCTTGCTGGCCTTTTCCGACGGCGAGCCCGTGGGGCACATCCTCTTCACCCACGCGGCGCTGGAGCCGGGCGGTCCCGCCGCGGCGCTGCTGGCCCCCATGGCGGTCGTGCCTGCCGCGCAGGGCCAGGGAGTGGGCGGGGCGCTCATCCGAGCGGGGTTGGCGCTGCAGCGGGAGCGGGGCGTGGCGCTGGTCTTCGTGCTGGGGCACCCCGGCTACTACCCCCGGCACGGCTTCCAGCCCGCCATGCCGCTGGGGCTCCAGCCGCCCTACGCCCTGTCGGCGGAGCATGCCGAGGCCTGGATGGTGGCGGCGCTGGCGCCGGATCTGCTGGGCGCGGTCACGGGTCGCGTCGTGCCCGCAGCGGTCTTCCGCGACCCGGCGGCGTGGGGAGCCTAGGCGGCGCGTTCCCTGAGCACCCCGCTGGAGGCTACACTCCTGGCATGGCTTCTCGGCTTCCCCTTCTGCTGGCCCTCGCTGCCTGCGCTCCCCGTGAGGCGGATCCACCGGACCTCCCAAGGGGCGATCTGGACACGGGCGAAGATACCGGGCTGGTCGAGGGCTGCCTGTCGGACGAGCCCGAGTTCATGACGGGCTTTCGAATCGACCTCCAGCGGGACTGGGAGGCGGGCATCGCCCATGCGGCGGATCATGGGATACCCTGGGTGAACCTGCGCATACAGTGGGCGCTGCACGAGCCCAGCCAGGGTGCCTTCGATTGGTCGGCCCTCGAGACCGCCCTGCTGCAGGCCGAGGATCTCGACGTGGGCATCTGGGGCCTGGTGGTAACGACGCCGCCCTGGGCCTCGGATCCCGACGAGCAGGCCGCGCTGGACCAGGGGTACTGGGGCCGCCTGGCCCCCGTTGACCCCGCCCACCTGGCCGACTTCACGGGTGAGCTGGTGGCCCGCTACGGCTGCCGCATCCCCTTGCTGGAGATCTACAACGAGGTCAACGGGGCCTACTTCTTCGGCAGCTCGGACGAATACGTCAACATGCTGAACCTGGCCTACGAGGCCATCAAGGAGCGGCAGCCCGGGGTGGTGGTGGCCGCTCCGGCCCTGGCCACCTTGTTCGCCACCGAAGACGGCCGCGTTCCGCCCGAGCTGCACCACGGCGAGACCAACAGCGACGGGCTGGGCCTGACCGTCGACGAGTGGCTGCAGCGCTTCCTGGAGCTGGATCCGCAGCTGGACTGGTTCACCCACCACCCCTACGGCCCCAACCTGGGCCCCACCGAGCTGGCCGCGGAGCTGGACTTCATCGACAATCCCAACGCCGCCTACTTCGGCATGCAGGGGGTGCAGACCCTGCGATCGCGTCTCGACAAGGCGGGCCACTCCGGGCTGCCCGTCCTCTTGAGCGAGCAGGGCTACCTGGACTACGGATCGGCGCTGTCCATGAGCATGGACGTCAACACCGCGGCGGGGCTGCTGGTGGAGGAGTACGTGCTGGCGCGCACCTTCGCGGACGTGAACGGGTTGGGCTGGTTCGTCTACGACACCGACAACGACACCCCCGGCAGCCTGGTGGACTCCGCTGGGGAGCTCCGGCCCGCCCTTGAGGCGCTGCGGGTGGTGCAGGGTTTCATGGCCGACTACCCGGTGCACGAGCAGCGCTTGCTGGGAGAGCCGGGGGTCACCGGCGCCTGGATGGAGTGGTTCTCCGGCGCAGATGGCGATCTCATGGTGGTGTTCAACCCCACCGCCAGCCTGGGCTTCGAGCAGGGCCGGACCGGGAGCCCGTCCATCCAGATCACCCTGGAGACCAGCTCCGGCCGTCGGGCGCGCCTGGTGAGCTTCGCCGACCTGGCCAAGGGCGATCTCACGCTGGTGGAGCAGGAGCTGGAGGCAGACGAGAACGGCGACCTGGTGTTCACCAGCACCCCCGTGCCATCCTTCCTGATCATGGATCCAACGGACTGATCATGGGTACCATCGACGCCCGGAAGCTGCTGGGCCTTTGAGGAGAGATGATGCGAGGTCCGGCGATGTTGATCTGTGGGTTGGCCGCGGTGCTGCTGGCCTGTGGCGACAAGGAGGACAGCGGGACGCCCGAGGGAGACGTGGACACCGACAGCGACTCCGACGGCGATACGGACGCCGACACCGATGTGGACCTGGACATCGGCAGCCTCTCGGCCCTGCACGGCTCCTTGAGCTACTCCTTCAACGGCATATCCAGCCACGACGACTGCCACCGTTCCTGGGAGCTTGTGGGTACCCCGCTGGTGGGGGCCTGTGTGGACTGTGACTTCGCCTTCTCGGTGGACCTGGCCGCGGCAGGCACCTCGGGGGACTGTGGGCCCGGCTACGGGCATCCCGAGGAGAGCTTCGAGGCGCAGATGGGCTTCATGGTCAGCCACGAGGAGGGTCAGGCGCTGGTGGGCTGGCTGCGGAACGGCAGTATCTACTGGGGCGCAGGGAGCGTGTTGGGGCCCGCGACGGGTGAGGGGGACATGTACGTACAGTCGGCGGAGCCCCTGTCGCTGCTGTTCGACTGCTGGTGGAGGGATCCCCACGGCTACTACTACAGCCACAGCTACAGCGGGCAGATCACCGTTGAGTGAGCGGCGCCAGTGCGTCGCAGTGGTCATGGTTCCTTCATGGGGCGGGCGGCCATCGAGTGGCCGCGTGCAGCTGGGCCTGTGTCCGGTCGGCCGGTCGGATAGAGCGCGGGAGTGAAGCTCACCCCCGCCATCATCATCCTGGCCGTGATCTCCACCACCGTGCTCAGCGCGGTGGGGATCCTGATCCTGGTGTTCCAGAGCAGCGGCTACGACATCGCTTCGGGGGTGCTGATCCTCAACTTCACGCTGCTCATGTTGGCGGGCATGATCGTGGGCGCGCTCGCGCTCCGCAGGGCGTCGCGGGAGCGACAGCTGCAGACGGATTTTGTGTCCAAGGTCTCCCACGAGCTGCGCACGCCGCTGGCCAGCATCCGCTTGTTCGTGGACACGCTGGAGCAGGGCTCGGTGGACGAGTCCGAGCGCGCGTGTTGCCTGGCGGCCATGTCCAGCGAGACCTCGCGGCTCACCAGGCTCATCGAGCGCCTGCTGTCATGGGGGCGCATGGAGTCGGGCCGTCGAGTCTACGAGCTGCGGCCGGAGCGGGCCGACACCCTCGTGGCCGAGGCGCTGGCGCAGATGGAGAACCAGCTGCGAGACAGCGGCGTGCAGGTGGGGCTGGAGCTGCCCGACGACGTGCCGGCTGTCTCCGCCGACCGTCCCGCTATGGTGGAGACCCTGCTCAACCTGATGCGCAACGCCGTGCGCTACGGCGGAGCTGGCGGCGTGCTCATCGTGCGCGTGCGGCCCCAGGGGCGCAAGGTGTGCATCGACGTGGCCGATCGAGGACCGGGCATCCCCCGCGGAGAGCGCCGGCGGGTGTTCGACAAGTTCTACCGGGGGTCCGCGGCCCAGGAGCCCCGCAGCCTGTCGGGCCACGGGCTGGGCCTGGCCATGGCCCGGCTGGTGGTGCGAGCCCACAGGGGTCGCATCCTGTTGGAGAGCGTCGAGGGCCAAGGTGCCTGCTTCACCGTGGTGCTGCCTGCCCTGCCCGCCGAGTCGGCCCTGGAGGTACCTGTCGGATGACAGCCAACATCTTGATCATCGAAGACGACCCCAACCTGCTGATGGGCCTGGTCCTCAACCTGCGGCGCGAGGGTTATCGCGTGCGCACGGCCACCGATGGCCACCGCGGGCTCGACGAGCTGCAGCGCGAGCGCCCCGACCTGCTGGTGCTCGACCTGATGCTGCCGGGGGTGGACGGCCTGGAGATCCTGCGCCAGGTGCGCGATCGCGATCCCACGCTGTCCGTGGTGGTGCTCACCGCCCTGGGCTCAGAACGCGACAAGGTGCGCGGGCTCGATCTCGGGGCCAATGACTACGTCACCAAGCCCTTCAGCATCAGCGAGCTGCAGGCCCGGGTGCGCGCTGCGCTGCGGGCCGCCCAGGCCCAGGAGAGCCGCGCGGTGGAGGTGCTGCGCGCCGGGCCTATCGAGCTGGAACCGGAGACCCGCAGGGTCTGCGTGGAGGGTCGCGAGGTGGAGCTCAAGACCCGCGAGTTCGACCTGCTGCACTTCTTCCTGCTGCGCCCCGAGCGGGTGCTCACCCGCGACCAGATCCTCGCCGGCGTGTGGGGCTACGACTACACCGGCACCGAGCGCACCGTGGACAACTTCGTCTCCGCCCTGCGGCAGAAGCTGGGCGAAGACATCACCCGCAGGCACCTGACCACGGTGTGGGGCGTGGGGTACCGGTTCGTGCCCTAGCCTCGCACGGCGCGCCAGCCCTCCGACTCCAGGAGCTCTCCTGCGGGGCCGCGCTGGTCGCCCTGCAGCACGATCTGCTCGCCGTCGATGGATGAGCCGCAGCCCAGCGTGCGGCGCAGTCGTCTGGCCATGGCCTCGAGCTGTGGCCGGTCCAGGCCCAAGCCGTTGAGCGTGGTGACCGTCTTGCCCTTGCGGCCCTTCTTCTCCTGGCGCAGGACCACTCGGCCCTGCGCGGGCTGGGCTGCTGGAGGGCTTGGTTTGAGCGGCTCGACGGGCTGCCTGGCCTGCAGACCCTGAGCCTGGAGCAGCGCGGCCATGCCTCCGAAGCCCTGAGCGGCCGGTGCTCGTGGCTCGCGCCGCCTCTGCGTCTTCTTCTTGCCCATGTGGCTCTCCTCTTGCCACCGATAGCACGCGCCACGGCGGCGGTGCTCTCCCGGCGAGGTGCGATCCGCGTCACAAGTGGCCCGAGACCTCGGGTCTCCCCCGGGTTGTGACGCGTCGGGAGGCCCGCGACCGTCGATCGGCGTCATAAGTGGCCCGAGACCTCGGGTCTGCCCCGGGTTGTGACGCCCTGGTCCCCTCCGAGAGCGCGATCCGCGTCACAAGTGGCCCGAGACCTCGGGTCTGCCCCGGGTTGTGACGCGTCGGGAGGCCCGCGACCGTCGATCGGCGTCATAAGTGGCCCGAGACCTCGGGTCTCCCCCGGGTTGTGACGCCC
>CAZEJJ010000201.1:0-12425 GCA_964512185.1 uncultured Enterobacterales bacterium
TGGAACCCCTACGTTACGGGGACCGGCCACCCTTGTGGCGAAACCCGAGCCTAGAAGTAGAACTGGCTCTGGACGGCGGCGGCGAAGGCCGGATCGGCTTCGCCCTCGAGGGTCGCGCCGAGCTGGGCCTTGATGTTGGCGTTGTGCGCCAGGTACCACCAATTCACCCCACCCAGGAACCTCATCATGTCCGCGTCGTCGGACTCGGCGTAGTCCCAGAGCTCGTAGCTGAGCACGGGCTGGATGCGGTTCACACGGAAGCCCAGGTCTGCGAACAATCCCATGCCGTTGGCTGCATTGGCTTCGCCGAAGTCGAACATGTAGAAGTCGGCCTGCCCAGTGAGGGCGCGGGTGGGATCGGCCATCGGCAGGTCCACGAAGACATCGGCCGCGATGCCCAGGTAGTCCTCCACGCTGCCATCCAGGTTGCCGTCTTCGTCGGTGGTCTCCATCAGGATGGCCTCGCCCTGGTAGTCTACACCCGCCCCGACGCAGACGAATTTCTTGGGGCTGATGAGCTCGTCGCCGTCGGCCTTGAGGAAGACACCGTCGTAGAAGAAGCCGCCCGCTCCGGGGCCATCGTCCGAGTCGAAGAGGTTGAAGGTGAGGCGGCCCACCATGCGGGGCAGATCGTTGGGGTTGATGTCGCCCGCCGGGTGGTCCACGATCAGCTCCGCGCCAGTGTCTGGGTCGATCTCGGTGGCCTGCAGGTCACTGTTTTCGGTGCCGTTGGTGAGCGCGAGGCGGTAGGCGAGCTTCCTGTTCAACAGCTCGCCGCGGACCATGATCCCCGCGTCTCGCCAAACCTTGCCCGCGGGGTACTTCACCAGGCCGCCGTGGTAGTCCAGCGTGAGCAGCGTGATGGCGCCCTGCATGGAGTGGTGCGAGAAGGGGACCAGCAACATCCCGGCGTCCACCTTGAAGGCCTCGTGCAGGTTGAATTCCACCCAGGCGTCCTGGATGAACATGGACCCGCTCCAGTCGCCGTTCTTGCCGAAGTTGGGGTTGTCTGTCTCGGCGAAGAAGTGCACCTGGTCGTTGAGCTTGCCGGCCATGAGGATCCGGAGGCGGCGCAGGTAGGGATCGATGCCCCAGCCGCCCTCGGTGGCGCCACCCTGGGTGAGCTGCAGCTGGGGCTGCATCAGGAAGCCGAGCTTGAGCACCTTGTCGCCGTCTTCGTAGACCGTGCCCACCGCGTAGGCCGGGGTGCTGGCGAGCAGGAGCCCCAGAGTGGCGGCGGAGAGCGTGTGTCGCAGGGGAAGGGAATGCATGCTTCACCTCATTGATACGGCACCAATCAAGCGCAATACAAGATGTATGACCTGGAACCGATGCCCCTCGGAGAGAGGCCGCGTTCCTAACCTGCACCCCCCCGGGCACAAGCGCGGATCAGGCTCAATCAGCGCTCTCGCTGCGATCCACCTTCTGCTTGGTAGCGCTGGCCTGATCGGCGTCATGGAGCGGGTCGACGTCGATCTGGCCCGCGGGCTGCTCGTCTTCGCCCTTGGCGCCGTCGCGGAAGCTCTTGATGCCCTCTCCCAGGGCCTTGCCGATCTGCGGCAGCTTGCCGACCCCGAAGAAGATCAAGACGATGACCAGGATGATCAGCAGCTCGGGCACGCCGAGGGTGGGCAGCAGGGGCATCGTGGTCACGTGACCTCCCGCGGCCGCGGCCTGAATGGTTGAGGCCGCGGAGCGGCTGCAAGCTAATCCATCGCCCCTCGCGCCGCTACCGGAGGGTCAAGGCGCCATCTTGCGAATGTGCCGACAGGATGCATCTGAGAGAAGAGCTGATCCCCGAAGGGTATTGCCGTATTTTTCCTCACAGCGGTTGGAGATCAGCAGGGGGCGGCGATAGGTGGGGCGCCTCGTAGAATCGGGGGCTCCCCCGCGGGTGGGCGAGCCTCATCCCGGTGAGTGATTCGCCAGGAGAAAAGAAAGGTATGGATGTATCTCTCTTTGATACCGGCATCCAGATGCGGCGGGCCAGGACACCGCTGGTCATCCAGCCCGTGCCAGCTCCAGACCGCCTGCGGCTGCTGCTGCAGCAGGTCGCCGGGGCGGCCAGCGTGCCGGTGGTGCAGAAGGGTGACGCGGTCGTCCGTGGGCAGCTTCTGGCTGAGGGTGCGGCTGGGCTTCATGCTCCCATCGCCGGCACGGTCCGGGGGATCGAGGAGATCCCCGGGCTAGACGGCTCCCCGGCGCGTGTGCTGGTCATCGAGGGTGACGGCAGCGCCGCTGTGGCCGACCTCGAAGCCGATGGTGTGCCCCTCAAGCGCGAACCGCAGCTGCTGCTGGACAGGATCAGGTCCGCGGGCATCGTGCAGGCCGGGCGTGAACCCATGCCCCTCGCCACCCTGCTGGAGCAGTCGCGGGCGCCGCGAGGCCACCTGGCCGCCACCGGTCGCAGCATCAGCCGGCCCGTGCGCCACCTGGTGGTGCGCTGCATCGACATGGATCCACAGCTGGTCAACCTGGCTGCGGTCACCGCCTCCCTCAAGGACGACGCCAACGATGTCGCTCTGGGCATCGAGCTGTTGCTGCGGCTCACCGACGCCGAGAGCGTGCACCTGGTGCTGGCGCAGGGGCAACCCGTCGGCGCCCTCGCGCCGCTGGCCGACCAGCGCGACTGGTCCGTCCTTCGCCTCCCCAGGGGTCGCTACCCCGCCGCCCACGAGGCACTGGTGGCCGCCCGGGTCTCCGGCCAGGAGCCGAACACCGCCTGGCAGCGCGTCCACGCCAGCGGCACCGTGGTGCTGGATGTGGACACGGTGTTGCAGGTCACTGCGGCGCTGCGCGACGGGCAGCCCGTGCTCGATCGCGTCGTCACCGTGAGCTGCGGTGGCCGCGTCCGGGCCATGCGGGCTCCCCTCGGCACCCCGTTCTCCGCCCTGACCCGGGCCGCTGGCGCCACGGGCGAGTGGGGCAAGGCCGTCCTGGGTGGCCCCATGCAGGGCCTGGCCTACCACAGCCTCGACTTCCCCGTAGCCAAGCATCTCCCTGGGCTCTATCTGCTGCGCCCGGAGCAGGTGCCCAGCTCGCCCAACCATCCCTGCATCTCGTGTGGCCTGTGCGCCATGACCTGTCCCATGCGGCTGGTGCCCGGCATGCTCTCGCGCTTCTGCGAGTTCGGCCAGTGGGAAGCCGCCGAAGACGCCCACCTGTTCACCTGTATCGAGTGCGGCTGCTGCGCCTATGTCTGCCCGGCGGAGCGCTCCATGGTCCAGCTCATGGTGCAGGCCAAGAGCGAGGTGCTGGCCGCCAGGAGGACCGCCTGATGTTCTCCCGACGCTTCACCATCTCCATGGCGCCGCATGCGCGTCGTGGTCGCAACCTCAGGCGCATGGTCACCCTCATGATCATCGCGCTCACGCCGGCCATGGTCTGGGGCTTCTTCCAGTTCGGGCTCAAGGCCCTGCTGCTGGTGGCGGTGGGCATCATCGGTGCCGTGGTCACCGAGGCCGCCCTGTGCTCCATCACCCGCCGGCCCCACACCCTCGCCGACCACCACGCCATCCTCATCGGCATCACCCTCGCCCTGCTGGTCCCCGCGGGCGCTCCCTGGTGGCTGGTCATGCTGGGGGCCAGCCTGTCCGTGCTCGTGGGCAAGGCTCCCTTCGGCCCCTTCGGCGGCTCACCCATCAACCCCGCGCTGGTGGGGCTGCTGATCATCAGCATCTCCTGGCCCGGTGCCATCGCCAGCTATGTGCAGCCCCTCACGGCACCCGCGGAGCTCAAGCTGGTGGACTCGGCGCCCGCCGAGGCGCCCCTCGATGCGGTCACCATCGACGCCTCCGATGCGCTGGACTACTGCCCTGGCTGCCTCTTCCTGGGGGACCAGGTGGGCCCCATGGGCACCATCTCACCCATCCTCCTGCTGCTCGGCGGCCTGTTCCTGATCCGCAGCCGGGCCGGGCGCTGGCAGGGGCCCGTGGGGTTCCTGCTGGGCCTGGGGGTCGCGGCCTGGATCGCCCACGCCATAGATCCCGGTGGCTTCCCCTCGGCGGGCTTCGAGCTCTTCACGGGGGCGGCATTCTTCGGCGCGTTTTTCCTCTGCAACGACTGGTCATCCACACCGGTGACGCCCAGGGGCCTGTTCCTGTTCGGCCTCTCTGCGGGGGTGCTCACCCTCATCTTCAGGGTCACGGGCGGCCTGCCCTTCGGGCGGGTGGCCTTCGCCGTCGGCTTCGCCTCCCTGCTCACTCCGCTGTTCGATCGCATCGCGCCGACACCGTTCGGCAAGGGGGTGCGGCATGCGTGACAAGATCTGGTTCATGGTCCTGGTGTTGGGGCTCATCAGCAGCGCCGCGGGCGCCGCCCTGGCGGGCGTCAAGAACCTCACCGACCCGGTCATCGAGAACTACACCCTCGAGAAGAAGGTCAAGCCCAGCCTGGAGAAGTTCTTCGGGCCCGTGGGCATCGACAACGACTACATCGCCGACCGCGTCAAGCTCGATCTGGGCAAGGACGACTGGGGGCGCATGCAGCGGCTCACGGTGTTCAAGGGCACCAAGGGCGGCCAGACGGTGGCGGTGGCCCTGCAGACCTCGGCCGGCGGCTACGGCGGCGACATCTCCGTGCTCACCGCCTTCGATGTGCCCGCCGGCACCATCATGGGCGTGAAGACCCTGGACCAGAAGGAGACCATGGGCCTGGGGGCGCGCGTGGCCGACGACACGGAGCCGTTCATCCAGCAGTGGACCGGCATGTCCTACGAGGGTGGTGTGGGCCTCGTGGCCGACGGCGGCAGCGTCGACGCCATCTCCGGAGCCACCATCTCCTCCTCGGCCTTCACCGCGGCGGTGGACCGCGCCATCACCCTGCTCGGCCAACGAAGCGCCGAGATCGAGGGGGAATAGCCATGGCCAAGCGAACCCTCCTGCAGGAATTCACCAAGGGCCTCTGGGAGCAGATCCCGCCCTTCCGCCTCGTGCTGGGCCTCTGTCCCACCCTGGCGGTCACCAAGTCGCTGGAGGGCGGCTGGGGCATGGGCGTGGCCACCACCTTCGTGCTGGTGTGCTCCAACATCCTGGTCGCCCTGCTGCGAAACGTGATCCCCCCCAAGGTTCGGGTGCCCTGCTTCATCGTGATCATCGCCACCTTCGTGGTGATCACCGAGCTGGTCATGAAGGCCTACACCCCGGCGCTGTCCGACAGCCTGGGCGTGTTCATCCCCCTCATCGTGGTCAACTGCATCATCCTGGGACGGGCCGAGGCCTTCGCCTCCAAGAACGGCCTGGTGGCCTCCACCGCCGACGGCCTGGGCATCGGGCTGGGCTTCACCGCCGCGCTGGCGGTGCTGGGCGCCATCCGGGAGCTGGTGGGCACCGGAGCGCTCACCATCTTCGCGCAGGCCGACCTCTCCATCAGGCTCATACCCCTGGCAGAAGGCCAGGAATACCTCTTCAAGTTCATGGTCGACCCGCCGGGGGCCTTCGTCATGCTGGGCGTGATGCTCATGCTGATGAACGTCATCAGCGAGCGTCAGGCCAGGGCCGCGTAGGAGGGCACCATGACCGAGTACATGCTGCTTGTCGTCTCGGCCATCCTGGTCAACAACATCCTGCTGGCGCAGTTTCTGGGCAACTGCCCTTTTCTGGGCACGTCCAACAAGATGAGCACCGCCACGGGCATGGCCATGGCGGTGACCTTCGTCATGACCTTCGCCGGCGCCATCACCTGGGTCGTGCAGGTCTACCTGCTGATCCCCTTCGAGCTGGAGTACCTGCAGACCATCGCCTTCATCCTGGTGATCGCCGGCCTGGTCCAGTTCGTGGAGATCGTGCTGCAGAAGACCGCGCCGGCCCTGTACCAGGCGCTGGGCATCTTCCTGCCGCTCATCACCACCAACTGTGCGGTGCTGGGCGTGGCCATCATCAACATCCAGAAGGAGTACGACTTCATGCACACCCTGGTGCACTCCTTCGCGTCCGCGGTGGGCTTCGGGGTGGCCCTGGTGATCTTCGCCGGCATCCGCGAGCGCTTCGTGCTCTCGCGCATGCCCAAGGTGCTGCAGGGCACCTCCTCGGGTCTGATCACCGCCGGCTTGATGGCGCTGGTCTTCCTCGGCTTCAAGGGCCTCTTCTAGGAGCCTGCAATGATCGAAGCAGCACTCGTCATCGGTGGCATCGGAGCCATGGCCGCGGCCGGCCTGGGGGTGGCAGCCAAGGTCTTCGCCGTCTACGTAGACCCCAAGGTCATCGAGCTGCTCGACGTCCTGCCGGGCGCCAACTGCGGAGGCTGCGGCTTCGCGGGCTGCTCCTCGGCGGCCGAGGCCGTGGCCAAGGGCAAGGCCCCGCCGAGCCTGTGCGTGGCCGGTGGCTTCGACGTGGCCGAAGAGCTCGCCCGCATCATGGGCATGACCGTCGCCGCGGGCGGCGAGACCTCGGTGGCCGAGCTGGGCTGCAAGTACGGCATGGACACCGCCCACATCCACTTCCACTACGACGGCGTGGCTGACTGCCGTGCGGCCGCCCTGGTGGCCGGTGGCGGCAAGATCTGCTCCATGGGCTGCCTGGGCCATGGCAGCTGCGTCGCGGCCTGCCAGTTCAGCGCCCTGACCATGGGCGAGGACGGCCTGCCCCAGGTCAACGAGAGCCGCTGCACCGCCTGCGGCGCCTGCGAGCGCATCTGCCCCAAGGACATCATCCGGGTGAACAACCCCACGCGGCGCTTCACCCACGTGCAGACCAGCGACGACTGCGTGGCTCCCTGCCAGGGCACCTGCCCCGCACAGATCGACATCCCCGCCTACATCGCGGCCATCGGCCGGGGCGACCATCTCGGTGCTCTGCGCATCATCAAGGAGTACAACCCGCTGCCGCTCACCTGCGGCCGGGTCTGCCCCCACGAGTGCGAGGCCGCCTGCCGGCGCGGAGAGGTGGACGAAGAGATCAACATCAACCACCTCAAGCGCTGGGCAGCCGACTACGAGCTCTACCACGTCAAGGACCACGTGCTGCCGCCTGTGGCGGCCCCCACCGGCAAGCGGATCATCGTGGTGGGCGGCGGCCCGTCCGGGCTCAGCTGCGCCTACTACCTGGCGCGCCTGGGTCACCAGGTGAAGATCCTCGAGGCCATGCCCGAAGCGGGCGGCATGCTGCGCTACGGCATCCCCGAGTATCGTCTGCCCAAGGAGATCCTCGACTTCGAGATCGAGGGCATCACCCGGCTGGGCATCGAGCTGCAGTGCGGGGTCAAGGTGGGCAGGGATGTGCAGTTCCAGGAGCTCGTCCAGGAGTACGACGCCGTCTACATCGCCGTCGGGGCCTGGGACTCCCGTCGCATGCGCGTACCGGGAGAAGACGACTTCCCCCAGGCCGCCTCCGGCACCGAGTTCCTCATCAAGCGCGGCCTCAACGAAGAGACACCTGTGGGCAAGAACGTGATCATCGTGGGTGGTGGCAACACCGCCATGGACTGCGCCCGCACCTCGTGGCGGCTGGGAGCCGAGAACGTCTACCTGCTGTACCGCCGCTCCCGCAAGGAGATGCCCGCCAACGACATCGAGGTGGAAGAGGGCGAGCACGAAGGCGTGATCTACCACTTCCTGGCGGCTCCCACGCAGCTGGTCGGCAGCGACGGCAAGCTCGACGGCTTGGAATTCCGCAAGATGAAGCTGGGTGAACCCGACGCCTCCGGGCGCCGCCGCCCTGTACCCATCGAGGGCTCCGAGGAGACCATCCCGGTGGACAACGTGTTCGCCGCCATCGGCCAGTCGCCCAACCTGGAGCTGCTCGACAACGACGAGGTGGGCACCAAGGTGGAGCGCACCCGCTGGAACTCGGTGCTGGTGGACGAGTCCAACGGCACCACCAGCGTCCGGCGGGTCTTCTCCGGCGGCGACGGCGCCCGCGGCGCGGCCACAGCGGTGGAAGCCATCCGCGATGCTCGCTTCTCCGCCGGTGCCATCCACCGGCTGCTCACCGGCGAAGACACCGCCGTGCCACCCAACTGGCTGCCCAAGCCCCCCAAGCTCCCCGGCGTGGACGAAGGCGTGGAGTTCCAGGACGAGGGTGCCCGCGCCAGGATGCGCGAGCTCACCGTAGAGCAGCGCGCAGGCAGCTTCGACGAGGTGGAGCTGGGGCTCACAGAGGAGATGGCCAAGAAAGAGGCCGACCGCTGCCTGCAGTGCGGCCTGATCTGCTACCGCGGCTACCGGACGAGGTCATGATGAAGCGAACGATCAGCTGCATCGTGGTCGCTCTCTGCGGCCTGCTGCTCAGCGCCTGCTTCCAGGGCCAGCCCGAGACCGGCGACGCCCAGCTCGCCGGCGAGCGCGCTGCCCATCCCAGCGACGGCCCCATGCTCGATCGCGTCGAGGGTACGCGCGGGGCTGTGATCTTCAACCACGGCGGGCACATGGGCTACGGCTTCGCGTGCACCGACTGCCACCACACCACCGAGGTGGGCGACTACCCGGGCGACGGCTGCCTGGACTGTCATCCTGTGCCCGATCTGGAAGACGAGGCCCGTGGAGGGCCCGACGACAACCTGGTGCTGGTGGGGGAGCAGCAGGACCCGGATCTGCCGGGCGTGCCCTTCAACCACTACACCCACGCCTCGAAGCAGGGCTACAAGCTCGCCTGCGACAGCTGCCACCACCAAGGCGGCTACGTGGGCTGCGACAGCTGCCACAGCGAGCTGGCGCGCGTGGAAGACGGGCAGGTCGTGCCCAAGCACAAGCGGGCCATGCACCTCCAGTGTGGGGGCTGCCACGACGCCCTGGTGGGCCGCGATCCCGACTCGGTCGCGCCGGTCACCTGCGAGACCTGCCACAGCCTGCGCGAGCTGCCCCGGCTCGAGGGCTCGCTGGACTTCCAGCGCGCCAACCACCTGCAGTGCATCGACTGCCACGCCGAGGTCAAGGCCGCGCGGCCCGCCGCGCCCACGCGCTGTACCGGCTGCCACCTGGCGGACGCCGAGGGCAACTTCATGTCCGTCGAGGCCGCCGTGGCCTGGCTCGCCCTGCCTCCGCCGCCCTGCGAAGGCGACGACTGCCCCGAAGACGACGGTGGCGACGGCGGAGTCTCCGAGGGCGCTGGTGACGACCTGCCCGACGTGAGCTACTCCTGCGAAAATGGCGACGTGCTCTTCAAGCACAGCACCCACCAGGACGACGGCTGCGAAGGCTGCCACCCCGATCCCTACGAGATGACGCAGTCCGAGCTGGGCGAAGAAGCGGGGCACGCCGGCTGCGGCCGCTGCCACGAAGAAGAGGTGCTCGAGGACTCGGGCAGCTGTGAGAGATGCCACCTGCTGTCGGAAGAGACCGCGGAGTGAGACTTGGGCCTGGACTGTAGCGGCACCGGGCTGGTGGAGCGGCTGCTCCCCGACGGACGCGCGGCGGTGCGGGTGAGCCGGGTGGAGGCCTGCCAGGCCTGCGAGTCCCGCAGCGCCTGCGTCACCCTGGGTGGGCAGGTGAGCGACCAGATCCTGGTGCTGGACAACCGCGTGCGAGCCTCGGTCGGCGATCGCGTTCGGCTGCACCTGTCCGAGTCCAGCGTGATCACCGCCTCGATGATCCTCTACCTGCTGCCAGCGGGCACGCTGCTGGCGGGGGCCGCCGCCGGGCAGCTCCTGGCGCCCACCCTGGGCTGGTCCGGTGACCCTGCGGCAGTGCTCGGCTCGGTGCTGGGGCTCGCGCTGGGGCTGCTGGTGTTGCGGATCCTGAACCAGAAGCTAGGCTCCAGGAGCCGCTTCGTGCCACGAATCGTCGCAATAGTCGCCCCTGGAAGTGTCGGAGAAGCGACATCGGAGGAGCGTCACTGACGGGATCGCGGCGCCTGGGCCCGAAAGAATGACCGGGATCCCTCAATTGGCTGAATGGCTCCTCAGGTTGGCTCAAGGAGCCCTTGCGGGTACCGAAGCCAGAGGCTAGTGTGCGCTCGATCGCCGCTGAGAGAATTTGAGGAATACCGTCGGGTTTCACCACCGCGACAGCTCAGACCGTCCACTCCGGCGAGCATCCCTCTGGAGCCCAGGCCATGAAGACCTCCATCCTGTTCGGGTTCGTCCTGATCGGAATCTTCGGCACCAGCGGCTGTGCGCGCGTCGATGCCAGCTCCACCGAACCCGGCACCGTCGGAGACCTGACCTACGACTGCCCGGTGGGCGACGTCACCCTCTCGCACCGCAACCACAAGCAGAGGGAACTCAACTGCACCGACTGCCACCCGCAGCCCTTCGGCATGGCGCGCACCGACATGGGCATCCACGTGGCCCACGATGGCTGCGCCAAGTGTCACAGCGCCACCGGCGTGGCCTTCGACCTGGAATCCGAGGACGACTGCAGCGGCTGCCACAAGGAGTAGGCACCGTATGGCGCCTACCGGGAGCCTCCGCGCGCGTTACGCGGGCATGACCGCGGCCCTCCGGCCGCAGTGTCTGGGCACGTGCCTGCAAGGAGTCCGCTGATGAACGCTGACAAAGAACGTCCAGGATGCCTGTGGCCCGCCCTCTGGCTGGTGGGTGCCCTGTTGGGCACGGTGGTGGGTCTGGCCCTGGTGGGCCTGGCTGCCAGCGGCTCGGAGAGCGCCGGCGTGAGCGCCACCTACGCCGCGGCCTTCCCCCTGGGGGCGCTCTGGTCGGGGGCCATCGTGGCCCTGGCGATGCACTTCATCAACAAGGGCGGCAAGGCCGCCCGCTTTGGAGCGCCGCTGGGCTGCGGTTGCCTGGGTGGGGCCCTGCTCTTCGGGCTCATCTTCGTGTTCTTCGTGGCGATCTTCCCGTCGCTATAGCGATCGGCGACGCCGCAGGCCCACCCCGGCTGCGAGCAGCCAGGCGATCAACCCCGCAGGGCCTGACCCTGAGCAGCCGCGGCAGCCCTCCTCTTCGGTGAGAAGCGCCGTGTCGTCGGGCACGCGGGAGTCGCCTGTCTCCGCGGCGCCCGTCTCCCACAGGGTGCTGTCGGCGGTGTCCGGCGCGGGGCCCTCGCTGTCGGCGCTGTCCACGGGAGCAGCAGTGTCGCCGCTGTCGCGCGGTGGCCGGCAGTCCTCGTCGGTGACACCGTCGCAGTCCTCGTCGCCGCCCCCGCAGTCGTCGGACTCCACGTCGGGGTGCCTGGAGGAGTCGGCGTCGTCGCAGTCGGCGCCGCCCCAGGTCTCGGGTCGATGCCCGTCGCCGTCCCTGTCGTAGTCGTCCGCCCCGTCACAGTCGCTGTCGTGGCCGTCGTACCAGGTCTCTTCGGCGCTGGGTGAGGTGAGGGGATCGTCGTCGTCGCAGTCGTCCCCGCCATGCTCCCTGGGTTCGTGGCCATCGCCATCGCAGTCGTAGTCCGCGCTGCCGTCGCAGTCGGCGTCCACCCCGTCGTAGCAGGGATCTTCGGCACCTGGGAAGATGGCGGCGTCGCTGTCGTCGCAGTCGTCGCCGCCCAGGGCGGCGTCGATGTGGCCGTCCCCGTCCAGGTCCAGGCAGACATCGCTGCCGTCGCAGTCCTGGTCGACTCCGTCACCGCAGATCTCCTCGGCGCCCGGGTTCACACTGTGGTCATCGTCTGCGCAGTCGTCCCCCCCGTGGGCCAGGTCGTCGTAGCCGTCACCGTCGCAGTCGTCGTCCGAGCCGCCGCCGCAGTCGGCGTCGAGGCCGTCGTAGCAGGCGTCCGCTGCTCCCGGGTGCACGCCCGCGTGGCGGTCGTCGCAGTCGCTGCCGCCGTAGAAGTCCACCGCGTAGCCATCCCCGTCCTGGTCGAAGTCATCGCTGCCGTCGCAGTCGGCGTCCACCCCGTCGTAGGCGTGGTCGGTGACCCCGGGGTGGATCCCGGAGTGGGTGTCGTCGCAGTCCGTGCCGCCATGGGCCTCTGAGTCGAAGCCGTCTCCGTCGCAGTCGTAGTCTCCGGCGCCGTCGCAGTTCTTGTCCACCCCGTCGTAGCAGGCATCCACCGCTGCCGGGTTGACGCTGGGGTCGTCGTCGTCGCAGTCAGCACCCGAGCGGCTCTCGGCCTCGTAGCCGTCTCCGTCGCAGTCCAGGTCGTCGTGACCGTCGCAGTCGCTGTCCAGCCCATCGCCGCATATCTCGAGGCCGTCGGGGCTGACCGCGGGATCCTCGTCGTCGCAGTCATCTCCCCCCGCGGAGAGATGGTCGAAGCCGTCGCGGTCCGCGTCGTAGTCGGACCAGTCGTCGCAGTCGCTGTCCACGCCGTCGGCGGGGATGTCCACCGCCCCGGGATGCACCGCTGGGTCCCCGGCGTCGCAGTCGTCGCCGCCCTGGGTCTGGGCGTCGAAGCCGTCGCCATCGCAGTCGTCGTCGCTGCTGCCGTCACAGTCGGCGTCGAGCCCGTCGTAGCAGGCGTCGTCGCTGACGGAGGGGTTCACCGCGGGATCCTCGTCGTCGCAGTCGTCGCCCCACCAGGCGTCGGAGTCGTGCCCGTCGCCGTCGGCGTCGTAGTCGCTGGCCTCGTCGCAGTCGGAGTCCAGGCCGTCGTACCA
>CAZEJJ010000202.1:0-12326 GCA_964512185.1 uncultured Enterobacterales bacterium
TCGCTGCGACATGAACCGGCGGCAGGCTTGCCGCCTCTTTCCCGAGCGCTCCTAGGCCTGCTCCGTCTCCTGCTCCGACTTGTCGGGCAGGGCGTTGGCCACCAGGGTTGCCAGGTCGCGGATCTGCACCTTGTCGTCGAGATCCAGGATGGACACGGAGTCCACCAGCATCTGCATGCAGAAGGGACAGCCGGTGGCCACCACGTCGGCGCCTGCGTCCACCGCCTGCTTCATGCGGATGTTGTTGATGCGCTCGGGGGCCTCGAAGTCCATCCAGAAGTGACCGCCGCCGGCGCCGCAGCACAGGTTGTCTTCGCGGGTCTCCGAGAGCTCGGTAGCGCTGGCGCCGGGCAGGGCCGCCAGCACCCGCCGGGGTTCATCGAAGATGCGCTGGTAGCGGCCCAGGTAGCAGGGATCGTGGAAGGCCACGTTGCCGATATCACCGCCTTCGAGAGTGATCCTGCCGGCGGCCAGCAGCTGCTGGATGTACTGGCTGTGGTGCAGCACCTCGAAGTCGTGGTCGAAGGTCTTGTACTCGTTGCCCAGGTTGTGGAAGCAGTGGGGGCAGGACACCAGCAGGGTCTTGAACTTGCGCGCGGCGATGGCCTCGGCCTGGGCCTTGGCCACCATCTGGTAGGTCATCTCGTCGCCGATGACGCGGGCGGGGTCGCCGCAGCAGGTCTCCTCTTCGCCCAGCACGCCGAAGTCCACTCCAGCGGCCTCCAGCACCTTGAACAGGTCCTCGGCGATCTTCTGCTTGGTCACGTCGATGCTGGAGAGGCAGCCCACGAAGTAGAGCACGTCGCACTCTTCGTCCCTGCCCACCACCCGCACGCCGGTCTTCTCGATCCAGTCGGTGCGGTCCTCCTGGGCCCCCAGGGCGTTGAAGGTGGACTGCAGCTGGCGCAGCGGCGCCTGGGCCTCTTCGGGCATGCGGCCGTGGATGCCCACCTCGTTGCGCCGCTGCTCGATGAAGCTGGGCACGTGCTCGATCTTGGCCGGGCAGACCTCCATGCAGGCGCGGCAGGTGCGGCAGAAGAACACGAAGTTCTCGTCGAAGGTGGCGCCATCGTCGCCGATCAGGGGGGCGGGGCCCTCGGCGGCCTCGGCCTCGTCGGCGTCCTCTTCCTCGCTGGTCTCGATCCGGGGGACCGCTCCGGCGGCCAGGCGCTCGGCCAGCACGGCCTTGCCGTAGTCGCGCAGCCTGCCGATGTAGTCCTTGGGGCCGAAGGGGTCGCCGGCGCGGGAGGCGGGGCAGACATCCTGGCAGCGGCCGCACTCGATGCAGGCGTCGTGGTCGACCCGGTTCTCGAAGGTGAACTCCTTCTCGCTGCCCATGCCCAGCGAGAAGTTGTCGTAGTCGAAGTCCTCGTCTTCCATCAGGGCGTCGAGATCCATGCGCGGCAGGGGATCGTCGGCGGTCAGTCGGGCCTTCAGCACACCCGTGGGGATGGCCAGCAGGTGGAAGAACTTGGTGTAGGGGATCAGCGCGATGAAGCCCATGGCCATGACCATGTGCACCCACCAGGTGATCAGGTGGGCGTAGGACTTCTCACCGGCCGTGGCGCCCATCTCGCCAAAGGGCAGGGCCAGGGCGTAGCCCACGATTGAGGTCCAGGCCTCGGGCTCGCCGGTGTGGTGGATGCGGATGGCTTCCAGGGCAAAACCCGTGACGATGATGCCCGCCAGCAGCCCCAGGGCGACGGCGTCGTCGCGCTTGCGCTCCAGGTTCTCGGCCTTGGCGATGTAGCGACGGTAAGCCGCCATGCCCAGCCCCACCAGGATCAGCAGCCCGCCGATGTCGGCGCCGAAGGACAGCAGCCGGTAGACCCAGCCCCTGAACAGGTGCCAGTCGAACAGCGGCCCGGTGATGTCGGCGTCGATGAACACCGCCGTGGTGGCCAGCACGCAGGCCAGGAAGCTGTAGAAGATCAAGCCGTGGAACACGCCGGGGAAGCCCTTGCGGCTCACCGAGCGCTGCAGCAGGATCTCGCCCAGCAGAAAACCCAGGCGCGAGCCCCAGGAGGGCCAGCGTTCAGTGTCGGGCTTGGCCTGCCTCCAGTACTGGATGCGCCTGTTGACGCCGACGCCGCAGGTGACCGTGGCGGCGACGAAGAGCAGGTACATGAGCACCTTGGAGACGGTGTCGATGTTCCAATAGATCTGGCGTGCGACTTCCATGCCGTTGCCTCGTGCGCAGGGAGGGGAATCGGCCAGTATGCCAGGGGCCAATTCGAGGCAATGATCCTGGGCAGGCTGGCGGCGGGTGGTGCTGCGGGAGGCCGCGATCCCTTCCCCACGGCGGCCCCTCCGCAGCCTCGGCCCTCGTCTGGGCCACGCTCACCCGGCCCCACAACCCGCGCTCCTTCACCCCGTGATGTAGATGGGATGAGGCGGCCGAGTTCTGGGTGATGGCCAGCTCTACAGCCCCCGCACCGCCCGGCTCGTCCTCAGGTGCCAAGCCCTCGGATCTGTTCGCTCTTCCAAGCCAAGCCCCGGAATGTGTACGCTCCCCCTGCCCAAGCCCTCGGATCTGTTCGTTCCCCAGGGCCAAGACTCGCTATCTGTACGAACCGGCGCGATCGCGCGCATTTCCGGGTGCATGGCTCCCCAGGGCGAGCAGATCGAGGGGCTTGGCCTGCCGGGGTGAGCAGATCATGTCGGCTGCGCCTCTCGAACCGGTGGCTGCTGCGGCCCCTGCTTGCAGCGCCGGCATCGACATGTTGGAGCCCTCCGCGGCGGCGCGGAACCCACCCCCGCGCTCGCCTCGGGCCGCTCGCCAGGACCGGGCCCCGGCGTCAGGGCTCCTGGGTTCCTCCCACTTCATGGCAGCGCTCGCAGCCACCGGGCTCGAGGCACTCTGCCACGATGACGTGACGGTGGGAGACCACGCGCATCCCGAAGCGCCTCGCCAGCGCCTCCTGCCGCTCCTCGATGATGGGGTCGTAGAACTCGAAGATGCGCCCACAGCTGGCGCAGATCACGTGGTCGTGGTGATCGTCGCCATCGAGGATCAGCTCGTAGTGGACGGCGTCTCCCAGCAGCACGTGGCGCTGCGCCAGGCCTCCCTCGACGAAGAGCTTCATGGCCCGGTAGACCGTCGCCTGCCCGATCTCCGGGTGTCGTTCACCCAGGGCGCGCAGCAGGTCGTCGATGGTGACGTGCCCCCCAGCGTCGAGGAAGGCCTCGAGCACCCGGACTCGGGGCACGGATCGGCGCAGGCCCCGCTGCTTGAGGTAGCCCCCGAGCCGGTCGAGCAGCGCGGCTCTGATCTCGGGCCTCGCGGGAGTGCGCGAGCTCGAGTACCTGGTGGCGGTCAGCGGAGCCCTGGCCATCGACGCCGAGACCCTCTACGTGGGCTGGTCGCCGGACGGCGAGGACTTCGCCGCGTCCTTCTACCTCGCGGGCCAGGACGGCGGCCGCTATTTCAGCCAGGCCGACGCCATCCAGCAGCTCATCAACGGCATGATGGACATCTGCGACGAGGTGGCCAACGGCAAGATCGCTGATCCCTACGACGAGCAGGACGTGACCCTGGTGGAGTCCCAGTTCAGCTACAACTCCATCCAGGACTTCACCGACAACATCCGCAGCGTCCAGAACATCTACAGCGGCAGCTACGACGGCGCGGGCAGCCCGGGGCTGACCGTGTTCGTGGCCGAGCAGGACGCCGCCGTGGACGAGCGCATCAGCGGCGAGATCCAGGCCGCCATCGACGCCATCTACGCCATCCCGGACGGGGACCAGGCCTTCCGCGACGCCGTCACCGACCCGGACCGGGCCGACGAGATCGAGGCCGCCCAGCAGGCCATCCGCACCGTCATGGACTCCATGGGCGAGGACGTCCTGAGCCTGGTGGTCGGCTGACATGGACCGGCCCCAGCTCTCCGTCGTCGTCGATGTCTCGCTGGTGCTCGCGATCGCTGGCGCCACGTCGAGCTGCACCCAGTGGGTGGACACCGACAACGTCTACCAGGGAGGCGACCTGACCATCTTCGACAACACGACGATGGCCTACGACACACCCTCCGATCCCATCGCGGCCGATCAGGACACCTTGGACCGCTTCATGGGCGGCGATCTGCTCTATGAGCTGGACCGGGTGGCCAACCCCGCGGAGATCGAGGGCACCGGGGGGCTGGGGCCCCTGTACTGCGGCAAGTCCTGCGCCACCTGTCACGCGGGCACGGGGCGCACCAAGTCCACCCTCTTCACCCACGGGGGCACCGGCTACGACTTCTCGTCCTTCCTGGTCTTCATGCGCAGCACCAACGGGCAGTACTTCCCCGACTACGGCCGGGTGCTGCACGACCACGCCATCTTCGGCGTGGAGCCCGAGGGCAGGCTGACGGTGGAGTACGAGGAGAGCTGCGACACCTTCCCCACCGAGGACGCGGAGGAGTACTGTCTCATCCGCCCCACCTACTCCATCGGCGACTGGTACAGCGACGCCCCGCCGGAGGATCAGCTCGTGGTCAGCGTGCGCACGCCGCTGCGCCACGTGGGCCTGGGGCTGATGCTGGCCATCGACGAGGACGAGCTCCGCGCGCTGGCCGCCCAGCAGTACCCCGAGTACGACATCAGCCCCAAGCTGCAGCTGGTCCAGGAGCGCGGGCAGTGGGCCATCGGCCTCTCGGGCCACAAGGCGCAGCACGCCGACCTGACCGTGGAGCTGGGCTTCCTCTCCGACCTGGGCGTGACCAGCCACCGCTACCCCGACGAGATCGCCGAAGGCCAGCCCCAGGTCAGCGAGGACTTCGGGATCGAGGTCTCCTCCGAAGACCTCGCCTCCGTGGACTTCTACCTGCACCACACCGGGGTGCCGGCCCGCCGCAACGTGGACGACCCCGAGGTGATCCGGGGCAAGGAGATGTTCTTCGAGGCCAAGTGTCACCTGTGCCACACCCCCACGCTGCACACCGCCCCCGAGCCCATCACCCTGATCGACGGCACCGAGGCCTGGCACCTGACCAACCAGACCATCCACCCCTACAGCGACTACCTGCTGCACGACATGGGGCCGGACCTGGGCGACGAGCTCAGCCAGTTCAGCGCCACCGGCGACGAGTGGCGCACCGCGCCGCTGTGGGGCATCGGCCTGCAGGAGATCGTCAACGGCCACACCCACTTCCTGCACGACGCGCGCGCCCGGAACCTGCTCGAGGCCATCATGTGGCACAAGGACGAGGAGGGGAGGGTGTCGGTGGAGATCTTCCAGCAGCTGCCCAAGGAAGATCGGGACGCGCTCATCGCCTTCGTGCGCTCGCTCTAGAGGCCGCGATGCTGCGCAAGCTCAGCCTCGACCAGCCCGGCGTGGCCGTCCGCTGCTCTCGCTTCCAGCCTGAGGGTGGGGCCGCGGAGCTGCACCTGTGCCTGGTGCCCGACCAGGAGCCGACCGCCCTGGGCGAGCAGCTCGCCCGCCTCGAGGCCGCCTACGACCGGGCGCTCGAGCAGCTGGACGTCCCCCGCAGCAGCGCCGTGTTCCGTCGCATCTTCGCCAGCGACCTGGCCAACCAGGGCGCGGAGCTGCGGGCCTCGTCTCTGGCCCAGCCCGACGGCCCCGACGGACCCGTCGCCATCTCGGTGCTCGAGCAGGCCCCTCTGCCCGCCACCAAGGTGTCCCTGTGGGCCTACCACCTCGTGCCCGACGAGCCCTTGGACAAGCAGCGCACCGACACCGGCGTCGCCGTCACCCGCGGCCCCCTGACCTGGCACTGGAGCGCCGGGATGGTGGCCCCGGATCCCACGATCGGCCGCTCCTACGAGCAGACCGATGCGATCTTCGGCGGCTGGTTGACGCAGCTCGACGCGCTCGGGATCTCGCTGCGCGACCAGGTGCTGCGCACCTGGATCTTCGTGGATAGCGTGGACCTCGAGTACGCGGGCATGGTGGATCGGCGCCGGGAGATCTTCGACCAGCGGGGCCTCAGCCCGGACTCCAACTTCATCGCCAGCACCGGCATCCACGGCCAGCATCCCGCGGATCTCGGAGGGCTCGGGCACGGTCGTGTCGCCGAAGATGGACACCCAGTTCAGGTCCCCCCTGTGTGCGTGTCGGATGGAGCCCGCTCCCAGGCGCCGGAGGTCATCGAGGATCTCGTCCCATTCGCCGTAGTCGTTGTCGTCATCATTGAAGAAGCGTGGATGGTTCACGCCAAGCTGCAGGTCCGGGCCTGCCGCGGATTCGTCCGAGTGGACACCCTGCCAGGGCTGAGGTGTGGGCCCGTCCTCGTCTGGCCCCTGGTCGTAGCCGAGCCGAGAGCGCAGCCAGAGCAGGACCTCGCTGTCTCGTTCCGCACCCAGGGGGTGGGGCTCCAGCCCCCGCTCCCGCATGGCACGGAACAGCCTGGACAGGCTGCTGCAGCGGCGGCCGCGGCGGTCGAGCAGCGGGACGTCAGCGGAGTCGTCGTCGGGCCACCCACCTTGTGCCCGCGGCGAATCCTCCAGGCCCAGCTCGGCTGGGCCCACCACCTGGCCGGGCTCGAAGCTCGTGGCCTGACCGAAGACCAGGGTCTCGTCGCTGCGACGGTCTCGCGCACCGGCCATGACGGGCTCCTCGGGAGGTGGGGGCGCGCCTGCGGCGACGGGATCCCCCTCGGCCTGCGCCGAGCCCCGCCGCTGCACGCCTCCGGGTGCTCGCGCCCCTCAGGTCCACATCTTGAAGTGGGCCCACACCGAGAACACGCCCGAGTAGACCGTGCCGTTGTCCTCCAGCCCCAGGCGCAGCCGGATGAAGCGACCGAACTGCGTCCGCGTGGCGAAGGCCCCGCTGATGGTGTAGCCCTCGGTGTTCTGCGAGGCGATGATGTCCCCGCCCGCAGACCACTCCAGCCCGTCGGCGCTGTACTGGATCTGCACCCGGTGGTTCAGGTTGACGCTGGAGCGCTCCTGCTGGGTCAGGTGGACCACGATCTGGTCCAGGTACTGGGCCAGGCCCTCGTAGACCGGTGAGATCTCGTACCACTGCCAGTTGCCGGCGCCCGCGCCGCTGCTCACAAGCCGGGTGTCGCGCATGCACTCGTCCTCGAAGGCCGGGGGCTTGCGCCCCGAGGTCTGCCGGACGAAGGTCTTGTCCTTGTTCATGGGTCGTCCTCTGTGGGGTGTCGCGGGTTCCAGGGCGGCCCACGCCGCCCCTCGTACCCAGGTTCGAGGCAGATCCCGGCACCCGGTACCCTCGAATCGGGCGGATCCGCCCGCCGCCCTCCCCCAGCAGGTCGAAGCCCGGGAAATCCCACCAGCACGCGCTCACAGCCAACTTCTGAAAAAGCACTTGCCCCCCCCCGAACGAAGAGGCTACCTTGGAGATGGAGCTTCGCGAGGAGGACCGTGAGATGGGGGGACAAGGAGCCAGGGGCAGCAGCCAGTGGGCCGAGCAGGCGCGTATCAGCCACCCCGGCGATGGCGAGGCCCTGCGGGCCTGCTGGCTGGACGCGCTGGGCGCCCTGGCCCTCGCGCGCGCCTACCGGGGCGAGCCGGCCTGCTTCCGGGTGGACGGGCCCGGATCCCTCGCCTGGAGCGCCTGGCCGCGGAGCTGGCGCTGGGCTTCGAGGAGCTGCTGGCCGCGGCGCGCTACCGGCTCGGGCAGCGCTCTTTCGTCGCTGGCGGAGCCGATCAGCCCACCGGATTCGACATCGCCGGGCAGCTCGGGCGTCAGCTCGGGCTGCTGCAAGGGGTGGTGGACACACCGCCGCTGCTGTCCCAGCTCCGCTGCCTGGTGAGCCTGGCCGGCGGCGACGCAGGCGAGCTCATGGAAAGGGGCTTCAGGCACCCGCTGCTGATGGCCTTCCTGGACGGATACCATGGGGCCATGGACGAGAGCTCCGATGTGGAGTGGTCACCAGCGGTGAGTGCGGCTTCGGCTCGAGGGTCGAGGATGCCTGTGGGGGCCTGTCCAACTCTGCCGAAGCCGGCCTCACAATCACCAGGGCCAAATGAAGCCTCCTTCCCAGCGGTGGCAGCCTGCCGGGTTGCCGCAAGGCGAGCATGGCCGCGAAACGGCGGGCTGAAGGGGACAACGCCCGGGCCCCCGCGTTAGCAGAGTTCATCGTCACGCTCGGCCCCGCACGGGTTTTTCCGCGCCTCCCAGGACGCCACCCCATGACCTTCGACCTCACCCAACTCCGAGAAGGCTGGGACTTCGAGGCCAAGCTCGCGGCCGGCCGCGACGGGCGCGGCGCGCTGCCCGCCTCGTTCTGGGAGACCTACGCCGCCATGGCCAACACCGACGGCGGCACCGTGGTCCTCGGCGTGGCCGAGCGAGCCGACGGATCCCTCGAGGTAGCCGGCCTCACCAGGGCGGCGAAGGTCGAACAGGATCTGTGGAACCTGCTCGACAACCGTAAAAAGGTCAGCGCCAACCTGCTCACCCGCGCTGACGTGCAGCAGCACGCTGTGGGCAGCGGCGACGTGCTCGTCATCACCATCCCCCGCGCCCCACGCACCGTTCGCCCGGTCTACCTGAACGGCAACCCCCTCAACGCCTTCCGCCGCTCCCGAGAGGGCGACCGGCGCTGCTCCGAGGCCGAGGTGCGCCGGATGATGGCCGACGCTGGCGATGAACCCGTAGATGGAGAGATCCTCGAAGGCTTCGGCCTCGATGACCTGGACCGAGAAACGCTGGAGACCTGGCGCAACCTGTTCCGCTCGCACCAGCCTGACCACCCCTTCCTCGGGGGCGATGACCAGGCGCTGCTCACGAGCCTCGGCGGTTGGCGTCGGGAGCGCGCGACGGGGCGACAGGGACTCACCGTGGCCGGTCTGCTCATGTTTGGGCAGGAGCGCCCCATCCTGGACCGCTTCCCGCGCTACCAGCTCGACTACCGCGAGGCGGGCGAGGGCATGCCGGGCGAGCGCTGGCAGGATCGGGTAACCGTGGACGGCACCTGGCCTGGCAACGTGTTCGCCTTCTTCCGCCGTGTGTTCCCCAGACTCTCGGCCGATCTCAAGGTGCCCTTTCGCCTCGACGCCGAGCTGCGCCGCGTCGACGTGACGCCTGCCCACGAGGCACTGCGCGAGGCGCTGGTCAACGCGCTGATCCATGCTGACTACACAGGTACGCGCGGCATCCGCGTCTTCAAGCGCCGGACCTCCTTCGAGCTGGTGAACCCGGGCACGCTGCGGGTGCCATGGGCCGACGCCTGCGCTGGCAACGCCAGCGACCCGCGGAACCCCTCCCTCCAGAAGATGTTCCAGCTCATCGGCTTCGGTGACCGCGCCGGTTCGGGCGTGCCGCGCATCCTCCAGGCCTGGCGTGAGCAGCACTGGCGGCCGCCGGAGGTGGCCGAAGACTTCGAAGCCAACGAGACGCGCTTGGTCCTCTCCACGGAGAGCCTGTTGCCCACGGCCGTCGTCGAGATGCTGGAGGCCCGCTTCGGCGATCGCTTCCGCGCGCTGTCCGAACCTCAGCGTGCCGCCCTGGCCACGGCAGCGGCCGAGAAGCGAACCAGCAACCGCAGGCTCCAGCAGGTGAGCGACCTGCACCCGCGGGACCTGACCCTGCTACTCAGGGATCTCGTGCGGGACGGCTTCCTCGTGCCCCACGGCGAGCGCACCGGCCGCTGGTACGAGCTGCCCAGGCCAGAGCAGAGCTCACGACGGAGGTCCGAGCAAAGCTCCGAGCAAAGGTCCGAGCGAAGCTCCGAGCAGAGGGCCGAGGATGGTGGTGCTGCGGCGGTCAAGGCGACCCGCTGGTCTCCCCGCGAGCAGGTCGAGGAGGCGATCCTCTCCCTGTGCCGCGACCGCTTTGTAGGCCTGCCGGAGCTTGCCTCATCGTTGGGACGCGCGCCGGCCACGGTTCGGACCCACTACCTGAAGATCTTGCTTCGGGAGGGCCGGCTCCTACTTCGCTTCCCTGACACCCCAAATCACCCCAAACAGTCCTACCGCGCGGCGCCGAGCGAGCGGGGATGAGCCGAACGAAGTGGTAGGCGGGACCTCTTCTACTTCTACGCGCCATCAAGTGCTGGGAGGAACGATGGATGATCGTCGAGCGCTGGCCGAGGAGGTGCTGTCGCTGGTGCGTGAGGTCCACTCGAGCTTCCGCTGAAGAGCCGCCCGCGACCGTTCCTCGTGCTCGAGCTTCCGCTGAAGATCCACCCTCGTTCGTCCCTCGTGTTCGAGCTTCCGCTGGAGAGCCGCCCTCGAGCGCTTCTCGCGGTCGGCCTCGGCGAGAGCGCGGCGGTGCTGGGCTCCCAGAGATCGGTTCTGCTGCTCGAAGCGAACGAGCCGGGCCTCGAGATCCTTGCAGCGACGGCACTCGAGGCGTCGGGCGGGAGACGTCGCGCCCGGCTTGCTCGGAGGACGCGGAGTCCGAGAGGGTGCCTTTGTCTTGGATGCTCTCGGCCTCGCTGTTCCTGTTGACGAGGGGACCGCCTCCACGGCTGGCGACGAAGAGCCAGCCGCATCCCAACGACAGGTCACGCTTGGCCCTGGCACTCCGCCCTTCCGCCACAGGCGCACACGGCACTTCTCGACGCCAGGCTCGCGCCCGTGAGCATCGAGCAGCCCACGCACCTGCGAGACAGGTTCAGCGATGCTGTCGAGATCGAGGCGGCCCACCTTCTTCTCACCTGCGGCACCGAAGGCCGACACCGTGATGTACGCACCGCCTCTGGGGGGAGCCTCGCCCACCATCCGCTCGACCCGCTCGAAGGGAACCCAGCTTCCTGCCATCGTCTTCTCTCGGCGTTATGTGAAATGGAGAGCATACCCACAAGGAATACCCGCACACAGAATATTATCTGGAGTAGCGATGGCCCGCAAGCGTTCATTGATCGGAGACCGCTACGTCCGTGTGCGAGCGTTCAGCGAGCTTCCCCCTGACGAGCAGGTCGAGCTGCCTGCCACCCAGCAGAAGAAGATCCTGATGCCGGAGCTGATCGGCTTCGTGATGGCCCGATGGCGCAAGCGCGGGGGGCTGTACCAGGAGGAGATGGCAGAGAAGCTCGACTGGGCCCAGTCCCTGATCAGCAAGCTGGAGCGGGGAGACGTGACCATCTCCGTCGAGCAGCTCCACAAGATGGTCGTGGTGATCAACGAGGGTCTGATCGAGAGCGGCATCGAGCGCATCCGCCCCTGGGATGTTCTGGAGGACGCCTACAGGATCGCCCGCCTCGTCAGGGAGGAGGGCTACCCCATCCTCTGGTGCACCGGCCCGGCCTGCGACCAGCCCGCGTTCAGGGGGCGTGCGCTGGTGCGGTGGCTGAAGGAACTGGACAACGAGGGGTGAGCCAGAGCTGACCGGCTGGGTTCCACCACCATGGAGTCCACCACGGGTTTCACCACGGTTCCCACCATGTGGAAGTGACCCTTCCACGTCACTTCCACGTGATTGCAGGCGGTCCTGTGGAGGCGTGGAAGCTGCTGCAGGGCGGTGATCGGTGCTCGGGATCGGTGATCGGGATCGGGATCGATGATCGTGGATCGTGAATCGGGATCGGTGATCAGCGGTGATGGGCTCACCAGTGTAGGGAGCCCACCAGGCCAGTGGGGGGCGATTTCGAGGCTGGCCCCCCCCCGGCCCTACCTCATCAGCCCCGACAGCATCGCCCCGATGTCCCGCAGGCGCTGCTGCTGTTCGCTGGCCCCCGGCAGGTCGATGAGGTCCATCGACGCGCAGGCTTCGCTGGCGCTGGCGTAGGCGATCTCGTAGTGGTTCCGCCTGGCCTGCCCCGACCGGCCCCGCCCTTCGGCGATATTCAGCGCCACCGACCCGGCCGACCGCTGCGCCTGGTCTTTGAGCCAGGCCATCCCGCGGGGGAACTTCGAGGCTGACACCCAGCGGCTGACTTGGACCGCCAGCTTATAGGCGCGGAGGGTTTCATGGGGGAAGAAGGAAGTCTGCTGCATCGGTGCCTCCGTAGAGCCGCAGGGTTGGATGGGGGCGGCCCCTCACCCCGTGAGGGGGGCCGCACACAGCCAGCCCGAAGGCTCGGAGGAGGCACCGATGCAGCAAGCCCGCCGCCCCCATGAGAGCCGGAGCGCCGGAGGCGGCAATCCCGTCGCCCGGCAGCCACCGAAGCCACGCCCCGGCAGCCGATCCCCGCCGCGCCGATTTCCGGTAGCCTGATCCCCGGCAGCCCGATCCCCGATCCCCGATCCTCGATCCCCGATCCTCGATCCCCGATCCCCGATCCCCGATCCCCGATCCTCCGTTCTCCGTGGGCCGTTCGCTCAACGGGCGGGTGTAAAACCCGCCCCTACATTCGAGCGGGCACAGTGCCCACTCCAGGCCGCCACAGGCCGCCCAGGGCCGATATCAGCCCTCACCACCTCCCGATATCTCACTTACAACCGCTCCCAGCACCCCAAAGGCACTACTCCACATA
>CAZEJJ010000203.1:0-12285 GCA_964512185.1 uncultured Enterobacterales bacterium
GCACACGGTCACCAGGCTTCTTCGGGGGGCCTCGCCCCCCACGCGCCTTCGGCGCTCCCCCAGGCGACCGCTGCGCGGTCGCCTGGAGCACGCGCAGACAGGTTGGGCGTGGGTGGCCAGGATCTTCCGGGCGCGTGCACTGGCAGCGTGCGTCAAGACCCGTATCTACTGCGCGTTCCGCCATCTCGACGCGCTCTGCCAGCTTCGACGATCTCGACGTCGAAAGTTCGACGTTTCGACGTTCTGGTGACGCGTCCAGTGGCATATGGGCTGGCGCGCTTCTTGCCTCTGTCACCTCCGTCCAACCACGGAGGTTCCCATGCACACCCTCGCCCCCCCCTGGGTCCTGGCGGCCCGCGCGTCCGGCAGGCTCGATCCCTGGCCCCTGCTCGAAGCCGTCGGCGGCCCGCAAGCGCTCGCCCAGGCTGACAGCTCCACCCTGATGAAGGCCGGACTGTCCCTGGACCTGGCCGCCCGGTTGGGAGACACACTGCCTCTCGGCTGCGAGGTGCCCTTCCTGCTCGCCGGCCAGGAGGGCTACCCCCAGGCTCTGAACCAGCTCCCCTACGCCCCGCCGGTGCTGTTCCACCGCGGTGACCCGGCGGTGCTCCAGCAGCCGGCGGTGGCCATCGTGGGCTCTCGCAGCTGCACCCCGGCCGGGCGGCGGGCCGCCGCGGAGCTGGCACAGGCGGCCTGCCTGGCCGGATTCGCGGTGGTCTCCGGTCTCGCGGTGGGCATCGACACCGCCGCTCACCAGGCGGCGGCGCGAGCTGGGACCACCATCGCGGTGCTGGGCCAGGGCCTGGAGGCACCGGTGAGCACGGGCACCAGGCGCTTTCGGGAGAGCCTCGTGCGGACCGGCGGGGCGGTAGTCTCGGAGTTCCTGCCGACGGATCCGGCCCAGCCCTTCACCTTCCTGCAGCGCAACCGGATCATCGCTGGCCTCGCCGTCGCCACCGTCGTGGTGGAGGCGGGCCACCGCTCCGGTGCCCTCTCCACCGCCCGCCACGCGCTGGCTGCCGGAAGGGAGGTGCTGGCGGTGCCCGGGCCCTACTGGCAGCCCTCCTCGGCGGGCTGTCTCGACCTCATCGAGCAGGGGGCCACCGTGGTGCGCGGACCCGCGACGCTGTTGAAGCTGCTGGGCAGCGCTGAGCTGGCCCTGGGCGGCGCCAGGGCGGACAGGCTGCCCGAGGGGGCCCGGGGGCTGGTGGACCTGCTCCAGCGGGGAGGCACGCTGGAGCAGCTCTCACGGCGCGCAGGGCTCGACCTGGTGCGCACCCTGGCCCTGCTGGCCGAGCTGGAAGCCAGCGGCCTGGTGCGGCGAGCACCTGGCCAGCGCTACGAGCTGATATAGCTCGCTAACTGCGCTTCTTGCGGCGGCGTGGGGCGCGCTTGCGGGCGGGCTTGGAGGCTTTCTCGGCCAGCAGGGCCACGGCCGCTTCCAGGCTGAAGCCGTCAGCCTCGGTGCCCTTGGGGAGCGAGGCGTTGACGGAGCCGTCGGTGACGTAGGGGCCGTAGCGGCCGCTCCGCAGGAGGATCCTGGCGCCGGAGTCCGGGTGCGTGCCCAGCTCGCGGGCGGGCGTGCTGGACCGCCCGCGGCGGCGCCTGGGCGCTGCGAGCAGGACCAGCGCCTCCTCCAGGGTGATGGTCAGCAGCTGCGCCGGGTTGGGCAGGGAGCGGGTCTCGCTGCCGCTGCGGATGTAGGGGCCGTAGCGACCGTTGGCTGCCTGGACGGGTTCACCGCTCTCGGGGTGGTCCCCCAGCACGCGCGGCAGGGACAGCAGCTGGACAGCGGTGGCCAGGTCGATGGCGTGGGGATCCATGCCCTTGAGCAGCGACGAGCGCTTGGGCTTGGGGGGTTTCTTCTTCCCCTTTGTCTTCGGGCTCTCTTCGGGCAGGCCCAGCTGCACGTAGGGCCCGTAGGGTCCGTTGAGGACGAGGACCTGCTTGCCGCAGTCGGGGTGGGGTCCGAGCTCCCGAGGCCAGCGGGCTTCTTCGGCGAGCATGGCCCTGGCGCGCTCGGCGTCCAGCTCATCGGGGGGTAGATCATCGGGCAGATCCACCCGGTGCTCGCCCTCTTCCAGGTAGGCGCCGTAGCGACCCACCCTCACCAGGCAGACGCGCTCGTCGCCATCGTCGATGGGGATGGTGCAGATGGCTCGCGGATCCACGGACTCCAGCGCCTGCTGGGTGCGGTCGCGCAGGCCACCGCCTCCCTGACCCAGGAAGAAGGCGTGCAGATACTGCTGCTGGTCCAGGCGGCCCAGCGCGATCTGGTCCAGCTCGTCTTCCATGCGAGCGGTGAAGGTGTAGTCCACCAGGTCCGAGAGGGTGGCCGCGAGCAGGTCGGTCACCGAAAATGCCGTGAACGTGGGCACCAGCGCGTTGCCGCGCTTGAAGACGTAGCCCCGCTGCTGGATGGTGTCGATGATGCTGGCGTAGGTGCTCGGACGCCCGATGCCGCGCGCCTCGAGCTCCTTGACCAAGGTGGCCTCGGTGAGCCGCGGAGGGGGCTGGGTGTGGTGCTCACGAGGCAGCAGCTCCGTCACCTGGGCGGGTTCGTTCAGCTTCACCGGCGGCAGCACGTTGGCGGAGTCGTCCTGGGCCTGGCCGTTGTCGTCGGTTCCTTCCACATAGGCTCGGCGGTAGCCGGGGAACTGGATGGTCTTTCCCTGGGCCACGAAGAGGGCGTCGTCGACCTTGACCCCCAGCCGCAGGCGGGTGCCGCGGGCGTCCACCATCTGGCTGGCCACCGTGCGGCGGAAGATGAGGTCGTACAGGCGGTACTCCTCGTCGTCCAGCGCCCCGCGAGCTTCTCGCAGGGAGCGGAACTGGGATCCAGCGGGCCGGATGGCCTCGTGGGCCTCCTGGGCGATGCGGCTGCGGGAGCGGTAGGCCCTGGGAGCGGCGGGCAGGAAATCCGGTCCGTATTCCTTGGCGATCAGGCCGCGGGCAGCGCTGAGGGCTTCCCTGGACAGGGTGGCCGAGTCGGTCCGCATGTAGGTGATCCAGCCGTTCTCGTAGAGGCGCTGGGCCACCTTCATGCTGCGGCGGGCCGTCCAGCGTAGCTTGCGGTTGGCTTCTTGCTGCAGGGTGCTGGTGATGAAGGGGGCCGCTGGGCGCTCCTTGAAGGGACGCTCGTCGGCTTCGACCACCTGGCCGGTGGCGCCGGTGAGGTCCTCCACCACCTGCGTGGCGCGGTCGCGCTGCAGGTGCAGCTTGCGGGAGCGGGCCTTGAGCTTGCCCGTGTCGGGATCGAAGTCGGGCCGGGCGGCGATGCTGCGTCCGTCCAGGGCGGCCAGCTGGGCCTTGAAGCTGCCGCCGGTGACGGAGAAGCGGGCCCGTACGGCCCAGTAGTCTGCCGAGTGGAAGGCGATGCGCAGCCGCTCGCGCTCCACCACCAGGCGCACGGCCACGGACTGGACGCGGCCTGCGCTCAGCTTGGGACGGATCTTGCGCCAGAGGAGCGGCGAGACCTCGTAGCCGAAGAGGCGATCGAGGATCCTGCGGGTCTCCTGGGCGCGGACCAGGCTCTCGTCGACATCGCGGGGGTTGTCCAGGGCGTTGTCGATGGCGCTGCGGGTGATCTCATGGAAGACCAGGCGATGGACCGGCACCTTGGGCTTGAGCACCTGCAGCAGGTGCCAGGAGATGGACTCTCCTTCGCGGTCTTCATCTGTGGCCAGGTAGACCGCCTCCGCTCCCTTGAGCAGGGCCTTGAGCTTGCGCACCTGCTCCTTCTTGTGGGCAGGGATCACGTAGAGAGGCTCGAACCCGTCGTCCACATTGACGCCCAGGCGCGCCCAGCCCAGGCCCTTGTAGCGGGCGGGCACGTCGGCCGCGTTGCCAGGCAGGTCGCGCACATGACCGATGCTGGGGGCGACGATGAAGTCGTCACCCAGGAAACGGCCGATGGTGCGTGCCTTGGCGGGGGACTCGACGATGACGAGGGACTTTCCCATGAAGCGTGGCCTCAGGTGGTTGCTGGAAGGGCGGGGTCTGTTCCCCGGGGGGCCACATGAATAGGCCAGCGTCCAGCGACCTGCAAGGAACGTGTGGCGCGCGGGGCGGTGGCGCTGCCGCTATGGACGCCGGAAAGCTGGCGAGTTCGGGATACACTGGGGCGAGGAGCGCGCGGTTATGCGGCTCGCTGGAGGTGCAGGCTGGTGGAACGCGGCTCTTCCGAGCGCCCTCTTGCCGGGAGCGGGTCCGAGGATCTCGTCGCGCGATACCTGGAGTGGTGTCGCGTGGAGCGGGGGCTGTCACCACACACGCGGAGGGCCTATGGTGCGGAGCTCAGGCGGCTGCGGGCCTTTCTCGAGGAGCGCCAGGCGGATCCGACCGGTTCCCCCGACTCCGGGCTGCTCAGCGCCGGCCTGGTCCAGCTGCGTTCCTACCTGGCGGCCCACGCCGGGGGCGCCCCCGCCACGTCGAGCCGGCGGGTCGCCGCGCTGCGGGGCTTCTTTCGCTTCCTGCTGCGCGAAGGCCTGAGAGCCGACGACCCCTCCTCGCGCCTGCGCACGCCCCGGGTGCCGCGCAATGTGCCGCGTTTCCTGCAGGCGGACGAGGCCTCTGAGCTGGTGGAGAACCCCACCCAGACCGGCTGGTTCCGGTTGCGCAACGCAGCGCTGTTGGAGCTGGCCTACGGCGCGGGCCTGCGCGCGGCTGAGCTCGCGGCCCTCGATCGACGCGACGTCGATCTGGACGCCGGCCTCGTGCATGTGCGGGCCGGCAAGGGCGGCAAGCCCCGGCAGGTGCCCTTCGGACCCCCGGCAGGCCGGGCGCTGGAGTGTTGGCTGGACAGCTCCGGGGAGCGCAGCTCACCTGCCCTGTTCCTGAACCGGGACCGAGGGCGCCTGTCGGTGCGGGCCATCCACCGTATCGCCAGGGACGCGGGGGTGAACAACGGGCTGGTGGGCGTGCATCCCCACGCCCTGCGGCACTCCTTCGCCACCCACATGCTGTCCAGCGGCGCCGATCTGCGTTCCATCCAGGAGCTGCTGGGCCACGCCAGCCTGTCCACGACCCAGCGCTACACCCACCTGTCCATCGAGCAGCTGAGCGCCGCCCACCGCCGGGCCCACCCCCATGCTCGAGTGGAAGCTCACGGAGCCGACCCCGCGCCAGCACGATATGACCACGGAGACACGGAGAGCGCAGATCCGGAGGACACGTGACCACTGCCTCGTGGCGAGGAACCACCATCGTGGGGGTCAAGCGCGGGGGCCGCTGTGCCCTGGCGGGCGACGGCCAGGTCTCCCTGGGTCAGACCGTGGTCAAGGCCAGCAGCCGCAAGGTCCGCAGCCTGGGCCGAGGGGTCGTGGGGGGCTTCGCGGGCTCCACGGCCGATGCCTTCACCCTGTTCGAGCGCTTCGAAGAGAAGCTCAGCGAGCACCGTGGCCAGCTGGTGCGCGCGGCGGTGGAGCTGGCCCGCGACTGGCGCGGTGACCGGGTGCTGCGGCGCCTCGAGGCCATGCTGCTGGTGGCCGACGACGAGCACCTGCTGCTCATCTCCGGCGGGGGCGAGGTGCTCGAGCCAGACGACGGTGTGGCCGCCATCGGCTCAGGTGGCGCCTATGCGCTGGCCGCTGCCCGGGCCTTGCTGGCACATACTGAGCTTTCGCCTTGCGAGGTGGCTGAGCAGGCCCTGCGCATCGCCGCGGGCATCTGCGTGTATACCAACGAGCACATCACGGTGCTGGAGACCGGCGAGACCCCATGAAGCGTCTCCAGCTCATCCCCGAGAGCGCGCTCACGCCGATCCAGGTGGTGGAGGCCCTCGACCGCTACATCATCGGCCAGCCAGCGGCCAAGCGGGTGGTGGCTGTGGCCCTGCGCAACCGCATCCGTCGGCTCTCCATCGAGCCCGTCTTCCGCGAGGAGATCACGCCCCGCAACATCGTGCTCATCGGGCCCACTGGCTGCGGCAAGACCGAGATCGCCCGTCGGGTGGCCCGCCTGGTGCGCGCCCCCTTCGTCAAGGTGGAGGCCACCCGCTTCACCGAGGTGGGCTACGTGGGCCGCGACTGCGAGTCCATGGTGCGCGACCTGGTGGCCGCATCCATCAAGATGGTGCGCAAGGAAGCCATGGCTCGCAAGGCCGAGGAGGCCCGCCAGGCCGCAGAGAGCAAGCTGCTGGACATCCTGCTGCCCACCCCTCCGGGCCGCACACCGGGCCGGAGCACCAGCCGCGACGCCATGCTGCGCCAGCTGCGCGAGGGCTTGCTCGATGAGCGCAGCGTGCAGATCGACCTGCCCCTGCCCAGCAGCGGCATCCCCATCTTCCCCGTGCAGGGCCCGGGGAGCGATCAGGGTGCCGGCGTGTCCGATCTGCTCGAGAAGATCATGCCGCGCCGCACCCACCGCCGCGAGGTCACCGTCAAGGAAGCCCGACGCCTGCTCGAAGAGCAGGAGCTCGAGGCCCTGGTGAGCGACGCCGAGGTGGCCGACATCGCCATCCACAAGGCCGAGCAGGAAGGCATCATCTTCCTGGACGAGATCGACAAGATCGCCTCCCGCGACGGCACCCGCGGCCTGGACGTGTCCCGCGAAGGCGTGCAGCGCGACATCCTGCCCATCGTCGAGGGCAGCACCGTGCAGACCCGCTGGGGCGCCGTGCGCACCGAGCACGTGCTGTTCATCGCTGCGGGTGCCTTCCACGTGAGCAAGCCCTCCGATCTGATCCCCGAGCTGCAGGGGCGCTTCCCCGTGCGCGTGGAGCTCGAGTCCCTGGACCGCGACGCGCTGCGTCGCATCCTCACCGAACCCGAGAACGCGCTCATCAAGCAGTACACGGCTTTGATGGACACCGAGGGCGTGGAGCTGGGCTTCACGGACGGTGCGCTGGACCGCATCGCCACCATCGCGGCGGAGATCAACGAGCGTGCCGAGAACATCGGTGCTCGTCGGCTCCAGACCGTGATGGAACACCTCATGGAGGAGATCGCCTTTGAGTCTCCAGGCTGGCGGGGCGCGCGGGTGCTGGTAGACGAGGCCATGGTAGAACAACGCTTGGCCGATGTGGTCGCGGATGTGGATCTCAGCCGGTTCATTCTCTAAGAGGAAGACATGGCAGACGACAGCAGTGTGGACCAGGGCGGCGTGGCCGCCGATGATGCTCCCTCTTCGGGGCTGATCCAGGCCGAAAAAGAAGCCATCGACGAGCTGCACGCCAGGATCCGCACCGGCGACGTGTACTCCATCCTGGGTGTCTCCCCCGACGCCGACATCCAGTACATCCGCAAGGTCTACTACGAGCTCTCCCGCAGCTGGCACCCCGACCAGTTCTACCGGCGCGACATCGGCGCCTACAAGCAGCGCCTCGAAGACATCTTCGTCGGGGTCAACCGGGCCTACTCCATCCTCACCGACGCCCGCCGGCGCGCCGACTACGACGCCGAGCATCCCAAGCAGGCCCGGGCCGATGTGCGACCTGCCCCCACCCGACCGGGCTCGGGTGGCACCCAAACCGTCGGCGATCAACCCGATGTGGTGGAGCACGAGATCGCCTTCAAGCAGCGGCGCGACATGCCCGCCGCCGAGGCCGCTCCCCGCGAAGCCGTGGTGCTGGAGTCTCCCCGCCGCAAGCGCCGCCGGGGGCGCGTCCCCGGCATGGAGCGCGTGCACAAGCAGGTCATGGAGCGACTGCGCAGGGCTCGGCGCCACAGCCGGGCCGCCGAGCGCGAGGCCGAAGAGGGCAACTGGGTGTCCGCCGCCTCCAACGCCTATCTGGCCATGCAGTTCGATCCGGAAGATCCCCGCTTCCGCGCCCTGTGGGAGGAGTACGATCCCAAGGGCCGCACCCAGCTGGCGGCGCAGTACATGGCGCTGGGCGAGAGCGCCATGTCCTACCACAACCTGCGGGTGGCCATTCACCACTTCCAGCGGGCCTGCGACACCAACCCCCCCGAAGCCAGGCCCTTCTACGAGCTGGCCAGGCTGCTGGCCCAGTCCGAGGAGGACCGCGACGACCGGGAGATCATGCGGCTGCTCCGCCGCGCGGTCGACCGCGAGCCGCGCAGCGTACGCTACAGGCTCGCGCTGGCGGACTTCTACATGGAGCAGCAGCTGCTGGCCAATGCCCGGCGCGAGTTCGAAGAGGTGTTGCGGTTGGAGCCCGGCAACCCCGAGGCCAAGTCGGGGGTCAGGAAGGTCCGTTGATGCGCACCCTCGGGTTCGCCCTGGCGCTGCTGGCCACCAGCTGTGAGGGTCCGCTGGAAGACAGCGGGGCCGAGCTGGCCACGCGGCGCATGGTCAGAGCTACGCGCATCTCTGCCTCCAACGCCGGCAGCCTGCTGCTGCAGGGGCCACGGGCCGATGGCCAGGTGGGCGACTATGCGCTGGTCAACGAGAGCTTCGTGGCCATCATCGACGCCCCGGGCCACGACAGCGACCTGGGCATCCCCCTGCAGCGGCACCGGGCGCCCACGGGGGGCAGCCTGCTGGACCTGGGGCTGTACGGCGTCCAGGATGGCCTGGTGCAGATCCTCCAGGTGCTCGACTACGATCCCGACCTGCGCGTCTACTACCAGGTGGTGGAGGTGACCGAGCAGGGCAGGGCCATCAAGGCCACAGGCCGCGTGCTGGACCCCGACCGCAAGCTCGGCGTGGCCCTGGACGAGCATGACCTGGTGGAAGGGCTCGTGGTGAGCACCACCTGGCGCATGTGGGACCAGGAGAACTGGGTCGAGACCGAGACCGTGCTCTCCAACCAGGCTGGCCGTTCCATCGACATCGGCGCCATCTGCGACATGGTGGTCACCGATGGTCGGGGCCTGCAGCCCTTCGTGCCCAGCCCCGGCTGGGGCTTCGAGCTCTCCAACAGGCTGCCGGTCACGGTGCCCTGGGTGGCCTTCGCGGGTTCTGAAGGCGCCCCCGGCTCCTACGCGATCCTGGCCCCGGAGGAGCACACGGTGCAGGTGGTGTCCTACGCCGACCGGGATGGGCGGGTGCGCACCGTGCTGGTGGGCACCGACGCCCAGGTCAAGGACGAGATCCGGCCCGGCGAGCAGCGCAGCTGGACCCGCCGCACCACCGGGCGTGCGGGGGCGGGCCTGTCTTCGGTCACCCAGAGCGTGCTGGATCAGCTCGGCGAGGTGTGGGGCAGCTATTTCCTGGAGCTGGGCCTGCGCGGCACAGCTCACGCCGAGCTGCTGCTGGATCCCGCGGTGGCGGGGCAGCTGGTGGTCCACCGCACCGATCCCGATCGCTTCGTGAACGTCACGGGGAGCGTGCAGCAGGGCGGGGTGTTGCCCATCAGCGCCCTGGAGCTCGGCCCCGACAGCGCCAGCGAGTCGCTGTGGCTCCCCCCCGGCAGCTACGACCTGCAGCTGCAGGCCCCCGGCTACCTGCCCGGTCCCTACTCCTTCGTCCTGTCCAGCAGCGGCGGTGAGTCCGCCGTCAGCCTTGAGGGCGAGGGCACGGTGCCCGTACAGGTCCAGGTGCTGGGCAGCGACGGGCTGGAGCTGGATGAGGCCGCGCGCCTGACCGTCTCGGGGCTCGGGGGCACCCCGGATCCAGACCTGGAGCGCTACTCCCTGGTGTCCGGGGCCGCCGTGAGCGCGGTGGGCGGCAACCGGGCCTGGTTCACGGATGGCAGCATCGAGCTGTCCCTGCCCGCGGGCTCCTACCGCCTGCTGGCCAGCCGTGGGCATCGCCATCCGCTGGCGGTGGCCGAGATCTCGGTGCCCACTACCCAGCAGGCCACGCTGGCATTCCAGAGCGAGGCCATGTCCGCCGGGGAGTACTCCTCCCTGGAGCCGGTGGTGGCCAGCGATGCCTCCATCATCGGCGGCGACAGCATCGAAGACATCGCCCTGGCGCTCTGTGCCGAGGATCTCGACGCCTGGGTCAGGGCCGAGGCGGGCCAGGTGGCTGATGCCGAGGCGCGCTGCTCAGGGCAGCAGGCCATCCGCGGCCTGCTGGGCACCCTCGACGTGCCGCGAGCGGGGGCGGCCGAGGGCGACGGCTGGATGGTGGCCTTCCCCCTGGACGAGGGGCACGCGGGCCCGGGCTTGCTGCCCGGCGCGTGGCTGGATCGGGCCTGGCAGAACGGGGCTCTGGTAACCGGAATCCTGGCACCGCGGGCGCGAGGCGCTGGCGGTGCGGCCGCCGGCATGTTCAGGGCCCGCGACTTCGATCGTGACGCCATCGACGACGGCAGCGCCAACCGCTTCCTGCGCGAGACCAGCGCGCTGGGCACCCATGCCCTGGACGGAGCCGGACTGGAGGTCCTCAGCGCCCGCGATCCCTGGAACACCCAGGACGTGGTCCAGGACTACTTCGCGCTGCTCAACGAGGGCTACACGGTCTTTCCGCTGGGGTCGTCCCAGCCCAGCTGGCTGCGGGTGGACCAACCCGGGGCTGCGCGCACCATGGTGCACAGCGGCCAGGGCGATAGCGACGACCTGGCAGCGGCCGCGGCCGCGGGGCTGGTCTACGCCACATCAGGGCCGCTGCTGCACCTGACCGTCCTGGGCCCTGAAGGCAGCGCCATGCCCGGCCAGACCATCGAGCTGCGGGGCGCGGACTCGGTGCAAGTGCAGCTGCAGGTGAGCGCGCCGTCCTGGATCCCCGTGGAGCGGGTGCGCATCCTGCTCGACGGCCGCGAGGCCTGGGCGGCGGAGCCCGAGGTGACCGACGGCGTGCGCCTGTCGGAGACCATCGACCTCGAGCTGGTGGAGGGCAGCTGGCTGGTGGTGGATGTGGGCTACTCCGATCAGGCACCCACCGGGGACTACGCTCGCATCTACCCGGACAGCCCTGTCTACGCGATCACAGCGCCCATCTGGCTCCGGTAGCGCGCTCCTGTTGACAGCCTGTGCCGGTGGCGATAACTCGCTGGCGCCTTGGGCTGCGGGCCGCTAGCTCAGGTGGTAGAGCACCGGCCTTTTAAGCCGTGGGTCACAGGTTCGAGTCCTGTGCGGCTCACTCCCCAAGGAAAGCTCCTTGACCCCATCGTCTAGGCAGGCCTAGGACACCGGGTTTTCATCCCGGCAACACGGGTTCAAATCCCGTTGGGGTCGCCATTCGAGACGACACCCCCTCTGAGGTCCCCTCCGAGGGGGTGTCCGACGTCTGGGCTTCGGTGAATTCGGCAAGGAAGCTGTACGGTTTCCGCCACTCGATCTTCAGCTCGCCGTCGCCCCAGGTCGAGTTCGAAACCAGGAAATTCAGCAGCTCTCGGCGTTCGCGCTGATCGGCCACGTCGAACAGCTCCGCGGCCTTCTGCCCCAGGTCCAGCAGCGCCAGGCCCTGCTCCAGGCAGCTGGCGTCCGCCTGCTCGTGCTTGGCGATCTGGTGGCGTAGATCGCGCTGTTCCGCCCGCCAGGTCTCGGAGACCTGCTCGAAGAAGGCCGAGTCGATGGCTCCGTCGAGCTTGTCCAGGTGGGCCTGCTGGATGCGGTTCTGGAGCTTGGCGCACTCGGCCTCCAGCCGCGCCACGGAATCGGCGTGGTAGCGAGCCTGCGCGGCCTGGCTGGTGCGGAGCCCTTCCTTCAGCCACGCCCGGACGTGCTCGGGGAGCTGCAGGCGGCGGATCTGGCGGGCGAAGTGCTCCGCGATCTTCTCTTCGCGGACGTAGGGCTCGCCGCAGTCACCCCGGAAGCCGGTGCAGTGGTAGTAGATGTAGCGCTCCTTCTGGATCTGGCCCGACAGGGCGCAGCCGCAGTGGGCGCAGCTCATCAGGCCGCTGAAGGCGAACTCGTGGATGCGGGACTTGCCGCGCTGGTTGCGGTTGCGGTGGTCCAGGGTGGCCTGCACCCGGTCCCACAGGTCGCGGGAGACGATGGGCGTGTGCAGCCCCGGGGTCAGCTCGCCCTGCCAGACCACGTCGCCGCAGTACAGGGGGTTGTGCAGGATGCGGTGGACCGTGGCCTTGCCCACCTTCCGGCCGCTCTTGCGCATCCGCAGCCCCGCCTCGTTGGCGCGCTTGGTGGCCTGGGACAGGGAGCAGTCCCCCCGGGCCACCCACTCGAACATGGCGCGCACCAGGGGGGCGCGCTCCGGGTCGGGGACCATGATGCGCTTGCCGTCCTCGGCCTGGACGTTGCGGTAGCCCAGGGGTGCGCGGCTGGGCCACAGCCCCGAGCGGGCCTTCTCCATCATGCCCTTGGTGACCTCCTCGCTCAGGTTGTCCACGTAGTTCTTGGCCATGAGCACGCGGATGCCGTGGATGAACTTCTGGGCCGAGCGGGAGTCCTCGGAGATGACCTCGCCTTCCTTGACGAAGTGGATCTCGGGGTTGACCTCGTCGAGCAGCACGTAGTCCTTGAGGTTGCGGTACAG
>CAZEJJ010000204.1:0-12089 GCA_964512185.1 uncultured Enterobacterales bacterium
CCGCGACGCCCGCTACGTCCCAGACCTGGACGACGGCGTGATGATCAACTCGGCGGCCCTGTGGCCCCTGCTGGCCCCCCAGTGGAGGGACCCCAGGAAGTGGTGGAAGGAGCTGTCCACGGCCAAGGGCCGCAAGGACTACGACTGGTCCCACCTGGCCATGCGCTGCTGGCCCGAGCGGGTTGACCGCAAGTGCCAGGAGGACCCCTCCCTGGGCGTGGCCCACGGCTGCTTCTGGCGCTACCACCGCGCCCGCGCCTGGGCCTGGGAGCTGCGCCTGCAGGACGAGATCGCCGCTGACTTCCGCGTCGAGGAAGAGCCCTACACCCACCCTGACGGCACCGCCTCTCCCGGCCACACAGCCCTGCGCGCAGAGTACCTGGCTGAGCACCCCGACGAGGCGCTCGCCGCCGTGGAGAAGGAAGCCCAGCGCCGCATGGGCCGGGGCAAGGCAAAGAAGCTGGTGCACGAGCTGACCATCCTCGAGCCCGGCCTGTGGTCAGCCATCCCCGAGGCCTGCTGGGAGCTGGAGCTGAGGCTCTCGGAGAAGCAGAAGTACGAGTTCCACCTCCGCGCCCCCGACGAGCCCGAGGCGCGGGCGGTGTTCGAGGCGGCGCATCCCGAGAAGGTAGGGGCGCGGGCGCAGCGGATGGCGGGGCTGGAGCCGGCACCCGACCTGTTCGCGGCGCGCAGGGGCGAGGGAGATAGCGACAAACGGGATAACGAGGGTGAATCCCAGGACCAGGAGTGAGCGCCATGCGGATCGAGCGCCTCAGGATCAAGAACTACCGGCTCTTCCGCGACGTGGACTTGGCCGACCTGCCCACCTTCTCGGTCTTCGTGGGCGCCAACGGCTCGGGCAAATCCACCCTCTTCGACGTGTTCGGCTTCCTGCGCGACGCCCTGCGCGAGAACGTGCACGTGGCCCTGGCGCGGCGCGGGGGATTCCGCGAGGTCATCAGCCGGGGTGAGCGCGGCCCCATCTCCTTCGAGATCAAGTTCCGGGAAGTCGGCAGGCCCTTGGTGACCTACCTGGTCGAGGTCGGTGAGCGCTCAGGCCGGGGCATCGTGACCCGTGAGCTGTTGAAGTACCGCCGTGGACAGCACGGCAAGCCCTGGCACTTCCTGGACTTCCGCAACGGCCAGGGCGCTGCGGTCACCAACGAGGCCGACTACGGCACGCCCGAGGCGGAGATGGAGCGGGAGCCCCAGACCCTGGACTCCCCCGAGATCCTCGCCATCAAGGGCTTAGGGCAGTTCCAGCGCTTCCAGGTGGTCAGTGCCTTCCGCCGCATGATCGAGTCCTGGCACCTCTCGGACTTCCACATCCAGGCCGCCCGGCCCAGCCAGGAGTCCGGCTACGCCGAGCACCTCTCCCCAGACGGCGCCAACCTCGCCCTGGTCACCCAGTTCCTGTACGAGAACCATCGCGACCGCTTCGACCACATCCTCGAGCGTATGAAGCAGCGGGTGCCCGGCGTCACCAGGGTCGAGGCCACGGAGACCGTGGACGGTCGGCTCGTGCTGCGCTTCCAGGACGGGACCTTCACCGATCCCTTCATCGCACGCTACGTCTCCGACGGCACCATCAAGATGTTCGCCTACCTGGTGCTGCTACACGATCCGAGGCCCCACCCGCTGCTGTGCATCGAGGAGCCCGAGAACCAGCTCTACCCCAGCCTGCTGGCCGAGCTGGCCGAGGAGTTCCGCGACTACGGCCGCCGGGGTGGCCAGGTGATGGTCAGCACCCATTCGCCCGACCTGCTCAACGCCGTCGAGCTGAACGAGATCTTCTGGCTCAAGAAGCACCGGGGCTTCACGCGCATCACCCGTGCCCGCGACGACGAGCAGCTCCGTGCGCTGGTGGACGAGGGGGATCTGCCTGGCGCCCTGTGGAAGCAAGGGCTGTTCCGCGGAGCGGATCCATGAACCTCGTGTTCCTGCTCGAGGAACGCTCCATGAAGGTGTTCCTCGATGAGCTGCTCCCCCGCGTGCTGCCGCCCGAGATCACCTTCCAGACCATCCCCCACGAGGGCAAGTCCGACCTCGAGAAGTCCATCCCCCGCAAGCTCCGCGCCTGGCGCACCCCCGACACCCGCTTCGTGGTGGTGCGCGACCAGGATGCCGCGGACTGCCACCGGGTCAAGGAAGAGCTCACCCGCCTGTGCACCGAGGCCGGACGGCCCGACACCCTCGCGCGAGTGGCCTGCCGCGAGCTGGAGGCCTGGATCCTGGGCGATCTCGACACAGTGGCCGAGCTGTACCAGGACCGCACACTCACCCGCCAGGCCGTGCGGAAGCGGCTGCGCGATCCCGACCGCATCAGCAAGCCCAGCCGCGAGCTGAAGCGGCTGGTCCCCGCCTACCAGAAGGTGGCCGGCGCGCGCGCCGTCGGGGGCGCTATCGACATCGAGGGCTGTCGCTCGCGTAGCTTCCGGGTGTTCGTCGAGGGAGTGAGGCGCCTGGCGGAGGTGGCATGACCCCCCCCGGCCCCGTCTCCACCACCCTCGAGGCCGAGCTGCGCGAGCGTGTTCGTAGCCACGGCATCGTGCTCTGGCTCGACCGCGACGCGCAGTACCTCGACTTCGTGACCGCCCTCGCCGCCCGCCGCGCAGCTAGCGATCTCCCCTACGCGGTCCACGCCTGGCGCGGCAGCCACCTGGCCCTGATGCTGGAGCTGGAGGAGCTGGCCGGGGGCCTGGACAGGAGCCACCTGCTCGTCCACCTGCCCGGTTTCATCGAGGAGGCCGTGAGGCGGACCCCGCTGCTGGAGCTGTACGCCCCCGGCGTGCGCTTCCGCAAGAAGCTCGCGACCCTGGTCACCGAGGCCGCCGCCGGCGAGGTCGCCCCCGAGCAGATCGCGGCCTACCTGGACCAGGGTCCGTCCAGCCTGGCCGACGCCGACGCCTGGCTGGCCGCGCTGCTGGTGGACGAGGGGGGAGGCCTGGCCACCCAGCTCCGCGCCATGACGCCCCTGGCCCTGGTGGACGACCTCCTGTCCGGCGGCTTCGTGGCTGGCAGGCTGGGCAAGCCCGGCGCCTTGGAGGCCCTCTGGAGGCAGCTCGGGGCCTGGACGGGCCTGCCCGAGCCCTGGCGAGAGGCGGCCCTGCCCGCGGGCTCCCTCCGGCCCTCCGACCTGGCCTTCGTCGCCGCGAGCTGGGCCCTGGTGGTGGAGTACGTGGACGACCTGGATCGCGAGCCGGTCGAGCCAAGAATACGGCCCGCCGCCGCGCTGCCCGGCAAGGTGGCGCAGACCTGCCGGGCCCTGGCCGCCCACCTGCGGGACCGGCACCCCACCTTCTACGAGCAGACCGCCGACGAGACCCAGGGCTGGCTGGAGGAGGAGATCGGCCTGGCCCGCGCCGAGGAGCTGGGGCAGATCGACACCTTTCGCTTCGAGGAGGACCGCATCTTACGCGACGCCCTCGACGCCCTGGCCGAGGATCGCTGGGCGGCGGCCCTGGAGTGGGCGACCACCCGCATCGAGGGCGGCTCCTTCTGGCTGCGCCGGGACCCTGCGCGGCTCGCCGCCTGGGAGCTGGTCAAGGACGCCGCCGGGCTGGGGATCGCGCTGGAGGCTGCCGGCATCGAGCTGTCGGCTGAGAGCCTGGAGCAGGCCCTGGAACGCTACGTGGCGGCCGGCGCCGCCGCGGACCGGGCCCACCGCTGGCTGGAGCAGCGCCGCGCCGCCCTGCTCGACCCCCAGCTCCCGGCCTTCGAGGTGCTGCGCGTCCGGCTGGACTACCTGCGAGGGCTGTGGCGCGAGTGGGCCGATCTGTGGGCCACCGACTTCAACCGCCTCTGTCGCCAGCGGGGCTTCCTGCCGCCTCCCGATCTCCAGCAGCGGACCCTGTTCGAGCAGCAGGTCCGGCCCCTCACCCGCGAGCCGGGCACCACCGCCCTGTTCCTGGTGGACGCCCTGCGCTTCGAGATGGGCGTCGAGCTGTTCGAGGCCCTCCGCTCTTCCGCCGGCACCTCCACCCAGCTGCGCGCCCGCTTCGCCGAGCTGCCCACGGTCACCGCGGTGGGCATGAACGCGCTCGCCCCGGTCGAAGACCACGGCCGCCTGCGACCCCACCTCTCCGGTGGCGGCCTCGTGGGCTTCTCCACCGGTGAGTTCCGGGTCCACGACCCGGACACCCGCAGGCGCGCCATGGCGGACCGCGCGGGCGGGGCCACCTGCCCCGGGCTCACCCTGGTCGAGGTCCTGGGCCGCGACACCACCGGCCTGAGGAGGTCCATCTCCCGCGCCAAGCTGGTGGTGGTGCACAGCGGCGAGATCGACAAGGCGGGGGAGGTGGGCGCCGGCCCCCGGGTCTTCGACAGCGTGATGCAGGACCTGCGCGCGGCCTGGCGCCTGCTGCGCGAGGCGGGAGTCAGCCGCTTCGTCATCACCTCGGACCACGGCTTCCTGCTGCTGGACGACGCGGGCCGCCGCGCCATCACGCACGGCCGCAGGATCGATCCGAGCCGGCGCTGGGTGCTCTCCACCGTGGAGGCGGATCACAGCGGCGAGGTCCGAGTGGCCCTGGCCGACCTGGGCTACGAGGGTGTCGATGGCCACCTCATGTTCCCCGCCAGCGCCGCGGTCTTCGACACCGGCAGGCGCGGCGGCGGCTTCGTGCACGGGGGCAACAGCCTGCAGGAGCGCGTCATCCCGGTGCTGACCGTGGTGCACCACCGCGCCGCGGGGGCTGACTCCCGCAGCTACGCGGCCTCTGGAGAGGTGCGCGAGGGCGTGGCCGGGATGCACTGCCTGGTGGGCAGGCTGGAGACGACCTCCCAGGGGGCATTGGCGTTCAGCGGAACCCGCGTGGTCGAGCTGGGCCTGCGCCCGGCCGACGAGCCGCGCGTGCGGGTGGAGCTGTGCCAGGTGCGCGGCGGCGGCGAGCTGAAAGGCGGCGCGGTCCAGGCCGTGGTGGGGCAGGACTTCGAGCTGTTCTTCAAGCTCCGTGGTCCTTCCGAGGAACGCGTCCGCGTGGAGCTGCACCACCCCGGCGCCCTGGTCACGGTGGAGCCCTGCGTGCTGGAAGCCCGCTTCGCCGTGACCGCGATGGCCTCCCTGGTGGAAAGCGAGCCCGAACCCGCCCCACAGGTCGAGGCCGACCGCGGCTGGCTGCAGTCCCTGCCCGAGGGCGGCGTGCGCCAGCTCTTCGAGCACCTCGCCATCCACGGGACCGTCACCGAGGCGGAGGCCGCGACCATGCTGGGCGGCCCGCGCGCCGCCCGCCGCTTCGCCAGGAAGTTCGAGCGGTACGCGGCCATGGCCCCCTTCGAGGCGCGCATCGCGAGCGTGGCGGGGGTCAAGCGATACCTGCGCGAGGGAGGAGAGGCATGAGCACGCTCACCCGGCGAGACCTGGAGCACATCTTCGAGTCCCTGCGCAAGGGCCTGGTGCCCGAGCGGGGCATCGACACCTTCGCCGTGGGCATCGACAGGCAGCGGGGCGAGCTGAACCGGCAGCTCGACCTGGCCGCGGCCGGCGAGGGGACCATCAAGTTCCTGCGGGGTGGCTACGGCTGCGGCAAGACCTTCATTGCCCGGCTCGCTCTCCTCGACGCCCAGGCCCGCGGCTTCGCCACCAGCTTCGTGGTGGTCTCCGACAGCGACCTGCGCTTCCACCGCTTCGACGACGTGTACCGCAAGGTCATGACCGAGCTGGGCACTGTCTCCTGCTCCCGCGGAGCCCTGGGCGACATCCTGGACCGCTGGATCGGCAAGGTCGAGGACTCCCTCATCGACGCTGGGGAGGACGAGGAGGCCCCCGACTTCGACGACAGGGTGCTACGCCGGCTCGACGCCGACCTGGCCGCGCTCACCGACGGGCAGGCCCCCCAGGACTTCGTGCGCGTGGTGCAGACCGTCTTCGACCTCAAGCAGCGAGGCGAGGTGGCCCAGGCCGGGGCGCTGGTCTCCTGGCTGTGCGGCTCGGGCAACGTGGCCGCCTCGGCCAAGAGGGCCGCCGGCGTCAAGGGCGACATCGGCAGCCGCGACGCCCTGCACTACCTGCGCGGCGTGCTCGAGATCGTCAAGGCCGCCGGCTACCGGGGCCTGGTAGTCGTCATCGACGAGGCCGAGACCATCCTCCGAATGCGCAAGGACACGCGCCACAGGTCGCTGAACGGCATCCGCCAGATCGCCGACGCAGCCGGCGGCTATCCGGGCCTGCTCTGGATCTTCACCGGAACGCCCGAGTTCTACGACGCTCGCATCGGAGTGGCCGGCCTCGCTCCCCTGCACGACCGCATCCGCTTCATGAAGCAGGGCCGCTTCGCCAGCCTGCGCCAGGCCCAGCTGGAGCTGCTGCCCTTCGACGCCGACCGACTGGAGAAGGTGGCCATCAAGCTGCGCGAGCTATACCCCGGCCGCGACCGCGCCCTGCTGGAACTCCGCGTCACCGACGACTTCGTGGAGCAGCTCGTGGCGGAGGTCACCACCGGCTTCAAGGGCGACGTGGGCGTGGTCCCCCGCCAGTTCCTGCGCGAGTTCGTCAACGTGCTCGACCTGGTGGACGACGAGCCCGACTACGTCCCGGACGAGGTCTACGCCTTCGACACGCCCACCGACCTCACCCCCGAGGAGCAGCGGGCCGCCAGCGGGGCGCCCATGGCCGCGGTCGAGGACCAGGAGGACGGCGGGCTGGTGCCCCAGGAAGACGCCTGGTGAGCGTCTTCTCACGTCTCGCCCCGCGCCTCCAGCAAGCAATAGTGGCCCGCCTGGGCTGGACCGGGCTGCGCCCCGTGCAGGAGGAGGCGGGCAGGGTCCTGCTCGAGGGGCGCAACGCCGTCATCCTGGCCCCGACGGCTGGGGGCAAGACAGAGGCCGCCTTCTTCCCCGTGCTCTCTCAGCTCGTGGACGAGCCCCCCGAGGGCCTGGCCGCCCTCTACGTCGCCCCCATCAAGGCCCTGCTCAACAACCAGGCCCCGCGCCTGGGCCTCTACACCGAGATGGTCGGCCTGCGGCGCATGGTGTGGCACGGCGACGTGGGCACCCACGCCCGCAAGAGCTTCCTGGGCGACCCCACCGAGCTGCTCATGACCACCCCCGAGTCCCTGGAGGTCATGCTCGTCTCCCAGCGCGTGGACACGGGGGCGGCGTTGAGCTGTGGCGCCGACAGCGCCGTCAGCTCGAACGGCGCCGGCGGACACCGCCGCAGGTCGGTGTCCGCCCTGTTCGCTGACCTGCGCGTCGTGGTCATCGACGAGATCCATGCCATGGCCGGCACTGACAGGGGCGCTCACCTGATGAGCGTGCTGGAGCGCCTGGTCCGCCTGTCACGCCACGACGTGCAGCGCATCGGCCTCTCCGCCACCGTGGGCAACCCCGACGCCATCCTCGCCTGGCTCCAGGGCAGCTCGGGCCGGCCCGGCAGCGTGGTCGATCCCCCCAGGGATCCGCGCCGACGTCAGCTCCTCGTGGTCCACCGCGAGGACCTCGACGCCCTCGCCCGAGACGCCGCGCTCGTGGCCCGGGGCCGCAAGTGTCTCATCTTCTGCCAGTCCAGATCCATGACCGAGGCCGTAGCCGAGCAGCTGGGTCGCCACGACACCCCCGTCTTCGTGCACCACAGCGCCGTGTCCAAGGAGGAGCGCGAGCGCGCCGAGGAGCGCTTCCACCACGGCAGCGACGCCTGCATCGTGGCCACCTCCACGCTGGAGCTGGGCATCGACGTGGGCGACCTGGACCGGGTGCTGCAGGCCGAAGCCCCGGACACGGTCAGCTCCTTCATGCAGCGCATGGGCCGCACCGGCCGTCGCGCCGGCCAGGCCGCCAACACCAGCTTCTTCTGCGAGACCGCCGAGGGCGTGATCCAGGCCGTCGCCCTGGTCGAGCTGGCCAAGCGCGGCTGGGTCGAGTCCATCCGGGTGACCGACCGCTGCTGGCCCGTGCTCGTCCACCAGCTGCTGGCCCTGGCCCTGGCCTACGATGGCGTGCCTGTCGAAGAGGCTTGGGACCACCTTCACCGCGTACCCGACCTGGCCGGCATCCAACGCGCCGAGTTTGACCGCCTGTTGGCCTGGATGCTGCGCGACCACTCCCTGGTCGAGGTGGGTGGGCGCTTGGTGCTGGGCCCCAAAGCCGAGCGCCGCTTCGGCCGTCGCAACTTCATGGAGCTGTTCGCCGTCTTCTCCAGCCCCCAGAGCTACCGGGTGCTCACGACCGCGGCCCAGCCCCTGGGGACCCTGAGCCAGGGCTTCGTGGACCGCCTTTGCGAGGGCGTGAGCTGCTTCCTGCTGGCGGGCCGCCCCTGGGCGGTACTCCACATCCGGCACGACGACCGCAGCATCGTCGTCGAGCCCGCCCCCCACGGCCGCGAGCCCACCTGGGGCGGCTACCTGCCCAGCTTCCTGGGCTTCGAGCTGTGCCAGACTGCGCTGGAGGTGCTCGCTGGCGACCGGGACTACGGGTACCTGCACGAGAGCGCCCGACAGGTCCTGGCCGAGCGCCGCGCCACCTTCGCGGGAGTGCTGGCCCCGCACGTGGGCGGCGTCGAGGTGGACGACGACGAGATCCGCTGGTGGACCTTCGCTGGCGGGCGCATCAACGGGACGCTGCGCTACGCGCTGAACACCTTGCACGGCGGCTGGAAGATCGTGCCCGACAACTACCTGGTCAAGGTGCGGGCCGAGGGGTTGCAGGAGGAGGAGTTCCGAGAGGCCGTGGAGCGGATGCATGAGCCGGCGATATGGGAGGACGAGCGGCTGTGGGGCGAGGTGGCGGCGTCGCTGCCCAGCTACCGCTTGAGCAAGTTCCAGGCGCTCATGCCCCTCTGGGTGCAGCGGGAGGTGGTGGGGGCGTACCTGCTGGACGTGGAGGGGGCGCGGGGGTGGCTGGAGCTGTTCGCGGGCGGGCTGACGAGCTAGCGCCCGCCTCAATCCGCCGCCGGCGCGTCCTCCACCAGCAGCAGGAAGTCCTCTTCGAAGCCGTAGCCGTGATCCCGGAAGGTCTCGAGCACGCCCCGGGTGAGCCACTGGCTCGAGGGTCGCCGCAGCAGCCCCACCACCTGGCGATCCTCGAAGCCGAGGATGGGATCGGGCTCCACCTGGCTCATGACCAGCACACGGATGTCGCGCCCCATGGTGTCACCAGGCGCGAAGAGGGGGAAGATGTGCTGCAGCGCGGGATCGCGGTTCAGCCAGGTGGCCTTGAAGCTCTGCTTGACCCGCACCGGGTAGTGGGCGGTGCCCCGTGTGCTGACCCGACGCAGCTCCAGTGAGAGCTGCTCCCAGCTCTGCGCCACGGGCTCACCCCGCAGGGCGAAGGGCCCCAGCCCCTGATGCGCGGCGGACACCGCGCCGAGCACCAGCAGTGACGACACCGCGAACAGCACCAGCAGCCTGCGCCTACGGGACAATGGAGACCTCCTGGGGTGCACGGTCAACGGCCAGCGCGGATGGTTCCCTCGCGAGCGATCCTGCACAGCGGCGATGGACCGTGGCATTCTATTGCCATCGCGCCTGGGCGCCTATGCCGGGCAACGATCGCTGGAGGAGGCATGAAGCGCTGGATCGCACCCCTGGCTCTGCTGGCCCTGGTGGGCTGCAACCCCAACAACGACAACAACTGGCGCCTCGGGGGCAACACCTCCGACACCGGCCCGGAGGACAGCGACACGGTCCCGGTGGGCGACTGCCTGCCCACCCTCGGATCCCCCACGGCGGAGATCGACGACTACCCTCCCGACTGGGTCATCGAGGTCACCGTGGATTTCCAGGAGGGTAGCTGTTCCATCGACCAGGGTGAGCTCTACCTCGAGGTGGAGTCAGGCGGTGAGCTGCTGGGTGAGATGGGGCCACTGGACATCGAGCTGAAGACCGGCAGCGTCCTGGTAGACGACTACGACAGCGAGGCGGGCACCGGCTACCTCATCTTCGCTGTGACCGTGACCGACGAAGACGCCAGCTACAAGGTCTCCTTCTGGCTGGATTTCGACGGCCAGAGCACCGACACGCTCACCGCCAGCGTCAACTAGCAGCCCCCGCCAGGAGTCCACATGTTCTTCCCGCTGCTGGCCGTGGCCTGCGCGCCGCTGGCCGGACACTACCCCGAGCGCGCCGAGTACCCCGTGCGCGAGGCCGAAGAGCTCTCCACCGCGTCGCCCGATCCCACCAGCCTGCGCGTGCTCACCTGGAACATCAAGTTCGGCGGCGCGCGCGTCGACTTCTTCTTCGACGGCTGGGGGGACCGGGTGCACATGACCACGGCCGAGGTCACCGAGCACATGGACGACATCGTCAAGCTGATCAACGACGTGCACCCGGACCTGCTGCTCACCCAGGAAGTGGACATCGGCTCCAAGCGCAGCGCCTACCTCGACCAGGTGGACCACATCCTGAACGGGACCGGCATGAACTACGCCGCCTGGGTGCCGGTGTGGGAGTCCATCTACATCGCCGAAGAGGGCCTGGGCCCCATGCAGATGGGTCAGGCGGTCTTCTCGCGCCACCCCATCACCTTCAACGAGCGCATCTCGCTGGAGCCCATCGAGGATCAGGACGCGCTCACGCAGTTCTTCTACCTGGACCGCTGCATCCAGCGGGTCACCGTCGATCTCGGCGCCGCGCAGATCGAGGTCTTGAACAACCACCCCGACGCCTACGCCACCGACGGCACCAAGGAGCGGCAGATCGACGACATCATCGCCGAAGCGGCCGCCATCGACGGCCCGCTGTTGGTGGGGGGCGACTTCAACGCCGTGCCGCCCGGCACGCTGAACCTCACCGATTTCGCCGACAACGCCCCCGTCTCGGGCCCCGGCTACGAGATGGTCACCTACGAGGAAGAGGGCGACCTGCTGCTGGAAGAGCTCTACGAGGCCTACACGCCGGCCATCTCCCTGGCGGCCTACCAGGTGGATGACCAGGAGCCCTTCTTCACCCACTCCATCTCCTCCGAGGTCTTCTGGAACCGCAAGCTGGACTACCTCTTCGCCAAGACCAGCTGGTCCGAGGCCCAGACCGTCCAGAGCTTCGGCGACGGGGTGGAGATCGATCCCATGGACCTCTCCGACCACGCCCCCGTCTTTGGTCTGTTGGAGCTGGAATGATCGCCACCCTGCTCACGGTGGCCGCCCTGGCCGCCGCCGAGGAGGCGCCGCTGTACTCGGGCGCCGCCACCCCCTGGACCCTGCCAGCCGGCCGCGGCACCATCGGGGTCTTCCGTCCCGTCTCCTACGGCCTGGGAGAGCGGGTGGAGGTCTCCACCACCGGGCTGCTGTCGCTGCTGGCCCCGCGCCTGGAGCTCAAGCACACAGCCTTGTCCTCCGAGCACGTCGGCCTGGGCCTGCGCGCGCTGGTGGGCGTGCCCACCTACGGCCTGCGTCTGAGCCAGGGCATGCTCATCAAGTCCAATATCGAGATCCCCTTCACGGTGGTGGCGGGAGCGGGTGCGGTCCTGGGCTGGCGGCGAGGGGACTGGAACCTCTCACTGGCCAGCACCGTGCGCATGGCGATCCCCCCCACCAGCATGGAGCCCCTGGACCTGGGCTGGGGCTTCGATCCCATGATCGCCCCGGTCACCGAGGGCCACTGCTGGCTCAACCGGCTGGTGCTGGACTGGCACCCGGGTGAAGACTGGGTGCTGTCCGCCGAGGCCGGCGTGCAGCTCGGCGGCGGCCCTGACTGGCGCGGCCGCCTCTTCGCGCTGCGGCGCCTCGGGGCCCGAACCGCCCTGGGGGCGGGCTACTGGGCCACCTACGAGAAGCGCACCGACGACGAGTACCATCCCAACACGGCTCCCCTGGCGGACTTTCAGTACCGCTGGTAGCGTCCACGGATCCACCGAAAGCCGCTGCCTCGGGCCGAGCGGGCTACACTGCCCGCACACGGACGATCGGAGGCACCATGCACCCCACCCTGCGCCTGGCCCAGACCCTGCTGATCCTGGCCCTCTGCGGCTGCTTCAGCGACGAGACCGACATCCCCTGGTCCACCCCCACCGACCCCACGGTAGAACGCCCCGAGCAGGAGAGCGACACCGACACGGACACCGACGCCGACACCGACGCCCAAGCCGAAGCCGACACCGACACCGACACCGACACCGACACCGACAACCACACCGACCCCGACACCGACACCCCCACCCAC
>CAZEJJ010000205.1:0-12025 GCA_964512185.1 uncultured Enterobacterales bacterium
CGTCCCGAGCCCCGAGTCCCCCGTCCCGAGCCCCGAGAACTGGCGAAACCCGAGCCTAGTCGGGGACGTAGAGCGCGAAGTGGGGGCTGGCGTCCCAGCTCTGCTCGAGGGCACCGTAGACGAGCACGCCGTAGTGGGGATCCGCGACGAGGCCGGGCCGGAACATGCCCGCTGGCAGGCTGCCGACGCTGGAGTCGGAGGTGCAGCTGGGGTCCAGCAGCAGCCAGGTGCCGGTGTCGGGATCGTAGATCTCGGCGCAGGCGATGGGGTCGCTGAAGCTGAAGCCGCTGTTGGACACCTCGGACGCGCCGCCCACCACGAGCACCCGGCCGTCGGGCAGGGCCGTGGCCGCGTGGCCCGCCCTGGCGACCTTCATGTCGGCCCCCGCGATCCAGGTGTCCGAGTCGGCGTTGTACAGCCAGGTGCTGTTGGTGGCTTCGACCCAGGTGGAGTCGGAGACGGTGTCTTCTACCTGGATGCCGCCGGTGAGCAGCGCGCGGTCGCCCGACAGGGCGGCCATGGCGGGCAGCATCAGGCCCACGTCGTCGCCCAGGTCCGGGCCGTCGACCACGGAGACGTTGCCGAAGCGGTCTACCCGGGTGCAGTCGCTGTAGGCTCCGAAGGTGGTGGCCCCCCAGGAGATGCCCCCGCAGTAGAACGCGTCGTCTCCCAGGGGGGAGCCGGCGCCGTCCAGCAGGCAGTGGTCGAGGCGTTCGGAGCCGTAGGTGGTCTCGTCGGTGGTGGCCATGTAGACCTCCACCGTGGTGGGGCAGCTGATGTAGCCCGGATCGGCGAAGTTGTAGCCACCGAAGAAGACCACGTCGCCGGAGCTCACGCCGATGGCCGTGTGCGCCGCCCGGCCCGTGCTCAGCTCCGCCACCTCTGTGACGGCCGCGTCGGGCTCGGCCAGCGGGTCGTAGAGGAAGATCTGGGAGGTGACGGTGGGAGAGTCCTGGAAGGACTCCCAGCCGCCGGCCACGAGGATCTTGCCCACGTCGGAGTGGCCCCCTTCGGCCAGCAGGGTGGCGCTGGCGTGGGCCCTGCCGGTGATCTCGTTGACGCCGTCGGCGCCCCAGTCGTCGTGGGTGGTGGGGAAGCCGCTGGTGGTGACGAAGGGGAAGTCGTCGGCGGGCGGGACCAGGGACCACAGCTTGATCTCGTCGGTGGCGACACCGAGGATGTCGGAGTCGCTCCCGCCGAAGATGTAGAAGTTGCCCTGGCCGTCGGAGGCCAGCGCGGCCCCCCAGGAGCCCGCGTCCAGCTCGTAGAAGGTGGCCATCTCGCCGGTGGATGCCATGAAGATGTCGAGCTCCAGCTCATCCTTGCGGCCCACGGTGGTGGGCGCGGAGGTACCCCAGGCCACCGGCTCGCCCGCCGTGGTGGAGCCCGCGTGACCCTCCAGCTCGAACACCGAGTCCTCTTCGAGGCTGGCCAGGTCTTCGATGGCCGGCGAGGTGCCCCGCTCGGCGTCCAGCTCGTACTCCACCACCTCGCCGGAGGGCGACCGGATGCGGAGCAGCAGGATGTTGACCTCGTCGAAGAGATCGGACTGGCTGGGGGCCAGCACGGGGCGGATGGTGAGCTCGAAGCTGGCCACCGCCTTGCCGCCAGTGGACTCACAGCCCGCCGCCAGGACCATGCAGGCCACAGGTACCAGTCGGCTCGGGGACATGCGCTCCTCCTGCTGCCTGGATTAGCATGGTTCGCGTGGGACCGCAGGAGCGCGGTCCCGACCAGCCCACCGAGGAAGGTCCATGATCCGGTCGAGCCTGCTGAGCAGCCTTCCCGGCGTGATCCACGGCTTCTCCACCCGCGACGAGGCCGCGCCGCCACCGCCCCCGGCGCCGTCCCGGCCGGAGGACGCCGCTGAGCTGCTCGCTGGGCTGGGCCTGCCGGGGGTCCGGGTCGCCATGCTGTCGCAGGTGCACGGCGCCCTGGCCCTGGTGGCTGATCCCGAGGGACCGCTGTGGCCGGTGGGCGACGCCGATGCCTTGGTGAGCACCACGCCCGGCCTGGTGGTCTACGTGCGCGCGGCCGACTGCGTGCCCATCCTGCTGGCCGGAGCGGGCGGTGTGGCCGCCATCCACGCGGGCTGGCGGGGCACCGCCCGCGCTGTGGCCCGCGCGGGTCTCGAGCTGCTCCTGGCCCAGACCGGGCTGCGGGCAGGCGACGTGCGAGCCGCCATCGGCCCCGCCGTCGGCCCCTGCTGCTACGAGGTGGGCCCCGAGGTGGTGGCCGGCCTGCAGGCGGTGGCGCCGCGCGAGGTGTTCCTGGTGGACCGCGGCGGGCCCCGCCCGCACGTGGACCTGCAGGCGGCGAACCGCTGGCTGCTGCAGCAGGCGGGCGTGGCGGAGGTGCAGACGCTGCCCCTCTGCACCTGCTGCGACCCGCGCTTCTTCTCGTATCGACGAGAGCAGGGCGCGGCGGGTCGGCAGGCAGCGCTGGTGGGGCTGCGCCCATGATCCTCTTCTCGTTCCTGGCCCTGCTGGCCCGCGCTACGATCCGGGCCGGCCGCCTCGCGGCGGCCTGCGCTGTCGCCTGCTGTCTGCTGGCCTGCCGCGGCGAGCACCATGACCAGGCCAAGGCCCTCGATCACTACCGCGAGGGCCGGGAGCTGCTGGAGCAGGACCGGTTCGAGGCGGCCGCGCGCGCCTTCGCCGCTGCCGCCGCGCTGGACAGCCGCACCGCGGTCCTGGTCTCGTGGCGGGCGCTGGCGCTGGCGCGGGCGGGCCAGCTCGACAGAGCGGTGGAGCTGTTGCAGGCGGAGGGGCCAGACCCCGGGCTGGGGCCCCATGACCACTACAACCTCGCGGCCTGGCTGGCGCGGCTGGATCGACCCGCTGAAGCGGTGCTGCACCTGGCCTCGGCGCTGCGGGCAGAGCCCGGCCTGCGGCAGCTGGTGCTGGACGATGCCGACTTCGCAGCGCTGGCCTCTAACCTGGCCTTCCGCGAGCTGGTGGGCGCGGCCCCCCTCGAGGTGGCCCTCGCGGGTGAGGAGGGCGCCATCCTGGCCGGAGAGCTCTACGATCTCGAGCTGGAGCTGCAGGCCATGAGCAGCGAGCCGGTCTCCCTGGACTGGCGACTGCCGCTGCCGGACGGCTTCTCCCTGCAGCGGGTGGTGGACGAGCTGCACGAGCAGGACGGGGGTGTGCAGCGCAGGCTGAGCTGGCGGCTGCGGGCCGTGGAGGCGGGCGAAGGACAGCTGGGGCCCTGGACCGTGCACGTGGGCCAGCAGCAGCGTCCGCTCGCCGGGGTCCCATGGCAGGTGCTGCTCCCTGCTGGTGTGCAGATCGACCCGCGGGAGGAGATCCCTGCGCCGGCGTCCGCCTGGTGGCTGCCTCGGGAGGCGCTGGGCGATCTCCGCAGCCCCGACGCCGCGCTGCTGCTCGATCGGCTGGTGGTGGTCTACGAGCCGGGAGACCAGGTCACCGTGGACGCCTCGGCTGTGCTCGAGCCGCCGCTGCAGCTGGAGATCCGGCAGGCCGACCAGGTGCAGTGGCTGGCCAGGGCCTGGGCCTGGGCGCCCGGGTCCAGGCGCGCGCGGGTCCAGGTGGAGCGGGGCGGCGAGCCTGTTCTGGACCGCGAGCTGCGGCGCTGAGGGCCGCCGCTACTCCTCCAGCAGGCAGCTCTCGTCGCAGCCGTCGTTGTCGGCCAGGGCGTTGTCCGTGATGGTGTTGCTGCAGGACAGGAAGCTGACCTCGGAGCAGGAGACGCCGTACTCTCCGTTGCCCGTGATGCTGTTGCCGGTGACGGTGGCCGTGGCCCCGTTCATCTCCATTCCATCACCGCCGTTGTCGGTGATCTCGTTGTCGCTGATGGACCACTCGCCGCCGGTGGCGACGACGCCCTCGCCGCCGTTGCCCGTCAGCGCGCCGCTGGCGAAGGAGAAGTAGCTCTCGGAGGACTGCAGCCCGTCGGTGGAGTTGCTGGAGAGATCGCAGAGCTCGAAGCTGGCGTAGGAGGCGGACAGGACCACCCCGGAGGCGCCCGCGCCGCTGACCGTGAGCTCATCGAAGCTGGCGCCCGCCTTCTCGTCGCCGATGCCCGTCAGGTAGACCCCGTCGCTGGGGCTGTCGAGGATGGTCATCTCCAGCACCTCTACGGCCGCGAACTCCGCGCTCTCGCCGGCGCTCATGTACAGGCCGCGGTAGCCCTCCTGCGCGTCGATGGTGACGTCAGTGGCGTAGAACTCCACGGTGCCGTCGTCCCAGTACAGGTCGAGGGCGTTGCCGGTGCCGGAGCCGCCGGTGGCGGTGAGGGTGACCCCGTCCAGCTCGAGCTGGGAGTCGTTGGCGTAGATGGCGTCGCCGTACACATCGCTGAGCTCCACGTCCTCGAGCACCGCGTGGGCTTCGTAGAGGTAGATGGCGTCGGTCCAGCTGTCGTACTCCGAGGAGAACAGCTTCTTGCCCTTCTGCCAGTACTCGTAGGAGCGGTGGTACATGCCGCCGTTGGAGGCCTGCAGGCCGTCCACCTCGACCTCGCCCGCGTAGCTGTACAGCAGGTAGCCGCCCCAGCCATCCACCACGTTGTCGTCGATGTGCAGGGTGTCGGAGCCCTCGCTGGAGACGGAGAAGATCCGGTAGTTGTAGTCGGTCCAGGCGTTGTCGTGGATCTGCCCGTCGCAGGAGATCAGCGACATGCCCTGGTCGCCGCCCTCGAAGCTGTTGTCGAAGATGGTGATCGTGGAGTCGTAGCCGTAGAAGTCCAGCCCATTGTCGTAGTAGACATAGAAGACTTCGTAGTCGTAGTACTGGCTGTAGTCCACGTACACCGTGCCCTTGTTGTCCACGAAGCTGTTGTCGGACATGACCATGCCCGAGCTCTCGTAGGCGCAGACCGTGCCGAAGCTGTCGCCCGAGGCGCTGGCGGTGAAGCTGTTGCCCGACACCACGCTCGTGCCCTGGAAGTCGATGACGCCGGGGCGGGTGTTGCCCGAGAAGCTGGCCCCGATGACGCTCAGGTTGCTGGCCACGCCGGCGACGCCCCAGCCGTCGTTGTCGGTGAAGCTGCCACCCTCGAGCTCCAGGTTGCCCTGGCTGACCACGAAGCCAGCGGGCAGATCGATGTAGATGTAGCCGTCGTAGTCCTCGTCCAGCTCGCGCAGGCCTGTGATCGTGACGTCGGTGGCCACTACGTCCAGCGCCGCGGTGTACAGCCCGCGGCGGCCGTTGGCGTCGAACCTCAGGCTGTCGAGGGTGGCCTCGCCGCCGCCCGCGTCGTAGCTCACCAGGTAGGCGCCGTAGCTGTTGTAGCCGTACACCGAGCTGCCGCTGATGGAGATGCTGTCGGACTCCACGTACAGGCCGAGGGAGCCCAGCACGTCCTCGTCCCACTCGTAGTCGGACACCAGGTCGGGATCGCCGCTCACCGCCAGGCCGTCGGCGCTGAACACGCCCCCGGCGGGGGCCACGTGGTAGACGCCGAACTCGGTGGGATCGTCGATGGTGACGTCCTGGAGCGCCAGGTCTCCGTAGACCATGAAGATGCCGTAGACCCCGCCCACCATGCTGTCGCCGTTGAGGGACAGGCTGCTGGACTCGTAGGAGTAGACCGACAGGATGGGGTTGTCCTCGAAGCTGTTGCCGGCGAGGCTGACGTCGCCGGCGTCATCGGCGAAGACCGGGAAGCCGTCGGAGATGGAGCCGTCGCCGCCCGTCTCGGTGTAGGAGGTGCCCGAGATGTCGCTGGCCTCCAGGGTGAGGTCGGCGCCCGCTGTGGCCTTGAGCGCGTAGCTCAGGTTGTCGCTGAAGCTGCAGCCGGTGACGGTGGCGCTGCCACCCGTGACCAGCACGGCGCCGAACTCGGTGCCCGTGAAGCTGGAGTCCGCCAGGCTGAAGCTGCTCTCGTCGGCCGAGATGGCGTGGTTGGGTGCGCCATCGATGACCAGGTCCGACAGGCTGACGTCGCTGGAGTCGCTGATCTCGATGGCGGTGCGCGAGGTGGCGACACCGAAGCCCGAGATGGCCACCGAGCTGGCCCCCTGGATGGTGAAGGCCGGCTCGTCGGAGGGGCCGCTCCAGAGGCTGAGATCGGAGCCGGCGCCCTGGATGGTGACGCTCTTTTCGATGAGCACCGCTTCTTCGAAGGAGCCCTCGCAGACCTCGATGGTGGAGCCCTCGGAGGCCAGCTTGACGGCGTCGTTGAGCCAGGCGTAGCCGCCCGCGCCGTCCACGGTGATGCAGCCCTCTTCGTAGGTGTCGGGTTCGTCGGTGTCGGGACCCGTGTCGTCAGGCTTGCCGGTCTCGCTCGGGGGCGGGCAGGCTGCCAGAAGCAGGGCGAGCGGGGCCAGGAATGCGAGGCGAGAGCTGCGCATGGTCACTCCGGTGCGGGTGCTGCGGCCCCCAAGCTACCCGGAAATGGACTCGAAAGGCAACGTGACAGCCCAGCGTGCTGCTTGACGCCCCCTCGGCTGCCGACTAAATGCCGCCGGGCAGAGTTCCCTCATCGATTTCCCTGGATACCATCATGGCCGTTCGCCTCCGCCTCACCCGCATGGGTGCCAAGAAGAAGCCCTTCTATCGCATCGTCGCCGCCGACACGCGCGCCCCGCGCGACGGCCGCATCATCGAGAAGCTGGGGCACTACGACCCTATGACCGAGCCGCCCGTCATCGTGGTGGACCTCGAGCGCGTGGACTACTGGATCGGTGTCGGGGCCACGCCCTCCGACACGGTGGCCCAGCTCATCGGTAAGGCCAGGACGGCGGGCGAAGCCGCGGTGGAGGCCTGAAGTGCAGGATCTCGTAGCCTTCATGGCCCGTGGCCTGGCTTCACAGCCAGATCTGGTGCGCGTCAACATCATCGAAGGGGAGTCCGTGGTCGTGGTGGAGCTCACCGTCCACGAAGACGATCTGCCCCGCATCATCGGCCCAGAAGGGCTGCACATCCGGGCCATGCGGCAGCTGGTGAACGCCGCCTCGGGCCGCCGCAAGACCGTGCTCGAGCTGGTGGACGAGCGAGCCGGCGCCGCCGAGGATGGCGAAGAGTAGCTCCAGCTCGCTCCCCCCGGGGGAGGTGGTGCTGGGCAAGGTGTCGGGCATCTTCGGGGTGCGGGGCGAGCTGCGCCTGATGCTCAACAACCGTGAGAGCCCTTGGCTCTTCGAGCGGGCACGCCAGGTCACGCTGCGCGCGCCCGACGGCGAGGAGCGCCTGGTGAGCCTGCGGGCGCGACCGGGGGCGGGCAAGCGCGTGCTGGGCAAGGTGGAGGGGCTGGAGGATCGCGAGCAGGCTCGCGCGCTGATGGAGTGGCAGCTGGTGGTGCCCCGCTCCGCCCTGCCCGAGCCGGAGCCGGGCGCCTACTACCTGCACGATCTGCTGGGCCGCCCCGTGTCGACCTCTTCGGGGCGCGCCCTGGGCCGGCTGGCGGTGGTGCACCAGAACACGCCCATCGACCTGTGGGAGATCGCTGGCGAGGGGGTGCGCTACTACCTGCCCATCTTCGAGGACACGCTGCTCGGCGTGGACGAGCGGGGCATCCTGGTCTGCGACGAGCGGCTGGTGGAGGCCGACTGACGTGCGCTTCGACCTCCTCACCCTGCACCCCGATCTCTGCCGCGGCCCGCTGGATGGGTCCATCCTGGGCCGCGCCCGCCAGGCCGGCCTGGTGCAGGTGGGTGTGCACGACATCCGCGAGCACGGCCTGGGAAACTACCGCCAGTGCGACGATGAACCTTTCGGTGGCGGTGCCGGCATGGTGCTGCGGGTGGACGTGCTGGACCAGGCCATCGCCGCTCTGCGGACGCCCGACAGCCACGTGGTGCTGCTGGAGGCGTCGGGGGCGCGCTTCACCCAGCAGGTGGCGGCCCGCCTGGCCAGCCAGCCTCACCTGGTGCTGGTCTGCGGCCACTACGAAGGGGTGGACGACAGGGTGCGCCAGCACCTGGTGGACGAGACGCTGAGCATCGGCGACTTCGTGCTCACCGGCGGCGAGCTGCCGGCCATGGTGATCGTCGATGCCGTCGCGCGCCTGCTGCCCGGGGTGCTGGGCTGCGCCCAGAGCAAGGTGGAGGAGTCCCACCAGGCCGGCCTGTTGGAGTATCCGCAGTACACGCGGCCCCGAGAACACCGCGGCTGGAGCGTCCCGGAGGTGCTGCTGTCGGGCCACCACGCGCGCATCGCCGCCTGGCGGCAGCGGCAGGCGGAGGAGCGGACCCGGGCGGTCCGTCCAGACCTGCTGCCATCGCAGGAGGGCGAAGAGGGCTGACCGCCCCGCGCTGCTAGCTGCTGGCTGCTTGACAGCGCTCCGGTCCAACGCTAAAACGCCGCGGTTTCCAGCCTGCTCCGCCTGGGGCGGGCTGCTCGCGTCTTGAGGTTTCCCATGTACTCCATCCAGCAGATCGAGCAGGCGGACTTCCCGCAGGCCAACCAGACGGATCTCCGCCCTGGCGACAAGGTCCGCGTCCACTGCCGCATCGTGGAGCTCACCATCGGCGGCAAGGCCGGCCGCACCGCCGAGAAGATCAAGACGCGCGAGAAGGTGCGCATCCAGGTCTTCGAGGGCACGGTCATCGCCATCAAGCGCGGCGCCCACCGGGGCACCTTCACCGTCCGGAAGATCTCCTACGGCGTGGGCGTCGAGCGCATCTTCCCCGTGGACAGCCCCAACGTGAAGAAGATCGAGATCGTGGCCCGGCACCGGGTGCGGCGCGCCAAGCTCTACTACCTGCGCAGCCGCCGCGGCAAGTCCGCCCGCCTCAAGGTCATCCGGCACCATCGCCGGGCCTAGTCCCCGGTGGGGCACGGCACCGACCAGCGCCGTCGCGCACAGCGGCGGGGCGTGCGGGCCGAGGTCTGGGTGGCGGAGCAGCTCGAGCAGCTCGGCTGGGAGCTGGTGGCCGCCAACTGGCGGTCTCCAGCGGGCGAGATCGATCTCGTGGTGCGCCAGGGCCAGCAGCTACGCTTCGTGGAGGTCAAGGCTCGCGCCCCGGGTGACGCTGGAGGGTTGGAGGCCGTGGGTGCCTACAAGCAGCGCCGCCTGGCGCGCGCCGCCGAGTCCTTTCTCCTGGGCTACGAGCGGAGCTTTGGCGAGGCCTGCTTCATGGTGGCGCTGGTGTGCCTGGATCCCCGGGGCTGGCAGCTGGAGCTCATCGACGACGCCTTCGATGCTCCCTGACTGGTAGCCTGTCGTCATGCCTCTGCTCGTCGCGGCCACCCCCATCGGCAACCTGCAGGACGCCGCCCCGCGCCTGCTGGACGCCCTGCGCGCCGCCGATCTGGTGCTGGCGGAGGACACCCGGCGCGCGCGCAAGCTGTGCAGCGCCTTCGGCCTGCCTACGCCGCCGCTGCTGTCCTCCCACGCCCACAACGAGCGCGGGCGGGTGGAGCGGGTCCGCGCCCTGCTGGAGCGCGGGGGCAGCGTGCTGCTGCTCACTGACGCCGGCATGCCAGGGATCTCCGATCCCGGCGAGGCCATCGTCACCGACGCCCATCGGCAGGGCCTGCCCGTGTCGGTGATCCCCGGGCCCTCCGCCGTGGTGGCGGCGCTGGCCGCCAGCGGGCTGCCAGCGGTGCCCTCGTGCTTCCTGGGCTTCCCGCCGCGCAAGGCGGGCGCCCGCCAGCGCTTCCTGCGCTCCGCCCTGCAGGCGGGCGGCAGCTTCGTGCTCTTCGAGGGCCCTGGGCGCAGCTCTCGGCTCGTCTCGGAGCTGGCCGCCCTGGCGCCCACCCGCGAGGCCTGCCTGTGTCGCGAGCTGAGCAAGCTGCACGAGGAGCTGCTGCGCCTGCCGCTGCCCGAGCTGGCGGAGCGCCTCTCCCACCGCGAGATCAAGGGCGAGGTCACCCTGGTGGTGGGGCCCGGCGAGGCCCCGCCCGCGCCCGAGCCGGCCGCCGTGCACGGCCAGGCGGGCGCGGCGGAGGCCCTGGCCAGGGCCTGGGGCCTGCCCCGGCGCGAGATCTACCGCGCCTTGAGCCGGCTGAAGGATGAGCTGGGCAGGGAGGAGCCGGGCTGAGCCTGTAGTGGGGGGAGCCCCGGGGGGTGTGGGTGTGGGGTAGGGGATCTGCGCGTGGTGGTGGGGATCAGCGGTGAGGCAGGGGAGGGGGACAGGATCGGTGACTGTGCCCCGGGAGATGCTCGGCCGGGCGAGCCAGGCCCGCGGAAGTGCTCGCTTCGGCGAGCCATGCCCCCGGAGGTGCTCGCTTCGGCGAGCCAAGCCCGCGGAAGTGCTCGCTTCGGCGAGCCAAGCCCGCGGAAGTGCTCGCTTCGGCGAGCCAAGCCCGCGGAAGTGCTCGCAAGGGCGGCGATCGCGAGCAGATCGAGGGGCATGGCTCCGGATCGCGAGCAGATCGAGGGGCATGGCCCCCCGGGATCCGGGACCGCACCTTTCGCGCTTCAATGGGGCCCGGCCCTGGGGACCGGGAGGGACTGGCGGTGCGCGACAGCATGTCGAGCCCGCGGATGTGGCTTCAATGGGGCCCGGCCCTGGGGACCGGGAGGGACCCAGCGTGAGAGGCACCAGACCCGCCGTCAGAGTTGCTGGAGCTGGTGTCAGAGTCCAGGGCCACGTCAGGGCACTGTCGACAGCAACCTGGCCAGGTGCTCCTGGTGCTGCTGCCTGCGGGGCCTCGCAGCCAGGGTCGCCAGCGCTGATCCATTCCGGTCCTCTGGGCGCCAGGCGGAGTGGTCCCAGGGGGCAGACACGGAGTCGTTGTCGAAGTCGGGCTCCTGTCGAGACAGCAGATCCCCGAGGTCGAGCAGGTCAATGACGACGAGGCCCAGCCTCTGCGCGGCGCGACCCGCGGGATCATCGTGGGTGAGGAGTACGGCCTGGAGGTCCCCGGCCAGCGTGACGAGCCCCAGGTCCCGCTGTCCAGCAGCAGGCGACAGAACAGGCTGCCGCGAGGCAGCCGACCGAATCGTAGCGAGGGACACCAGGCGCCTGGCGAAGCGCGCTCTGCGAAGTAGTGCCGGGTGAAGGTGTGTCTTTGCACTCCGAAGTCGGCGCTGCGAGCAGGGAGCGCTGCAGCGACGATCTGGTGTTCCGCAGTAGATTCGGGGTCTTGTCGCCTGCTGCAGGAAGTGGACGTATCTTGCCGAGCCTGTTGCGCGTGGCGCGGACCCTGATCGCCGGCATCTTGTGTGCGAACCACCACTCCTGCTGATCCCACACCTCGATGATCGAGGACAGGCTCATCGACACCTGTTCACCGCGCACGCCGGTGGTGGTGTGCAGACGGAGCCCGTGAGCGCTGCAGAGCCGCTCGATCAGCAGCAGGCCAGCCCGTTGATCCGTGTCCAGCTGCTTCGCGTGTAGCAGCGAGCAGGCGTCGACCGCGAGCCTCATGGCTCGTCTGGCCGGCGAGCGTGGCCGGGGTGCCACGATTGGGGTGGCTGTAGTCGGGATTATCATAGAAGGAGCGTAGCTTTTTCCAGCCAGTGTCTGGAACGAGCGGGCGCTGAAGCTCGCGGGCCTCCCGCGCCACCGTGACAGCCTCGGCGAGCGCGAAGCGGCTCTCGGCGTCCAGCACGTCGGCCTTGGCCTTGAGCAGCCCCGCGACGGCGGTGCGCCTGCTTGGCAGCCGGTCCCGCTCGATGATCTCGACCACATCCATGCCATACAGATCCGACTGGATCACCGCCTCGGCCTCGTCCACCTGGCTGGCGGGATCGCGCTCGATCTCACGCAGCCGCCCTCGTGGCCAGCCCGCGGCAGCGGCCACCTCGGCGCGCTCGAAGCCGAGGGATTCGCGGAGCCGGGTGAGGACGCTCACGAGAATACGCTACCTCTTGACCTGCCAGGTGTCACGCTCAGAGCGGCTCGAGCCTGACAACGAACGGGGGAGGGAAGACCTCGGCGGCATCGTCGACCGCGGCTGAAGTGCTTCGACCATGACCGCATTTCACGGCTGGGTGCATCCCAGGCTCTGACGGCAGCGCTCTGCCGTGCACCGGTCGAGAGCGGATGGGTGCCTCCCAGATTCAGACGGCAGATTCCTCCCGGCGGCCCTTGGTATTGGAGGAATGGGTCGGGGAGCTCACCCATGAGTTCGTTCGCGGGAACAGTGCGGGCCCGGCCAGCGCAGAGGCTGCC
>CAZEJJ010000206.1:0-11989 GCA_964512185.1 uncultured Enterobacterales bacterium
GGGGGGTGGCCTGGGGGGGGGGGCGGGGGGGGGGGGGGGGGGGGGGGCGGGCGGGGGGGGGGCGCCGGCCCCCCCGGCCCCCGGGGCGCCCCCCCCCCCGGGGGGCGCGGGAGAGGCTGGAGGGCTTCGAGAGCGGAGAGCGTCGCACGGTCACCTCCGCACGCGGCGTATCCGGGGCACGGTCGCCGCGCGAGGGGGCCTCGCGGTTAGGGGTACGCGGTGTCCTACCGCGATCCCCGCAGACCGATCCACGAGCGCGTGACCGCCCTGTTGCAGGCGGCCCGCACCCGAGCGGACTGGAAGCGGCTGGGTGCCTGGCTGGACGACCAGGGAGCCGCGCTGCGTCCCGCCCTCGAGGCCGAGGCCCGCCGCCGAGGTGTGCAGCTGCCGCCGGATGCAGGCAGCTGGCCGGGCAAGCGCCTGATCCGGCGGGCGCGCGGCGCCGAGCAGGCTGCTCGCCAGCGGCTCAACCCCATCATGCGCGACGAGGCCTTCCGGTGCGCGCACTGCGAGCGGCCGGTGCCCGCCGGAGGAAGCCGGGTGCGCGATCACTGCCCCTGGTGCCTGCGCTCGCTGCACGTGGATCGCGTCCCAGGCGATCGGGCCGCCGACTGTGGGGGCCTGATGGACCCGGTGGGCCTGCAGCTGGGCGGGCGGGCCGAGGCGGTCATCACCTACCGCTGTCGGCTCTGCGGACACGAGCATCGCAACCGGGCGGCGCTGGACCTCCGGCCCCAGGATGATCCCGACGCCCTGCGCAGGCTGGCCGCGCTGGGGCAGCGCTGGGAGGAGCCGGATCTCGTCGCCGCCGAGCCGGAGACCCCGTGATGTCCCTGCTGAGCCGCGTGGCCGAGCGCTGTCGAAGGGGTGGGCTGCTACCACAGGGTGAGACCGTGGCGGTGGCGGTGTCCGGCGGGCTGGACTCGGTGGTGCTGCTGGATCTGCTCCTGCGGCTGCGCCCCATGTTCAGGATCGAGCTGGTGGTGGCCACCGTGGACCACGGCCTGCGGCCGGGCGCCTCCGCGTACGACGCGGCCTTTGTCCGCAGCCTGGCTGCGGCGCGAGGGCTGCCCTGCTACTGCGGTCGCTTCTGCGGCCCGGTGGGCCGCGGGCTGGAGGACGGCGCCCGCCGGGAGCGAGCCGCCTTCCTGCGCTCCGTGCCCGCTCGCCGCGTGGCGCTGGCCCATCACCTGGATGACCAGGCCGAGACCGTCCTGCTGCGCGCGCTGCGAGGAGCGGGCATCAGCAGCCTGTGCGCCATGCGAGCGCGGCGCGCGCGGCTCGTGCGCCCGCTGCTGGGGGAACCCCGGCGCGAGCTGGAGAGCTGGGCTCGGGAGCGAGGTCTGCGGTGGAGAGAGGACGCGAGCAACCTCGTCCTGGACCGGGAGCGCAATCGCCTGCGGCACGCGGCGTTGCCCGAGCTCGAGCGCGTGCACGGTGGCGCCGCCGCGCGCCTGGCGGGGCTGGCGTCCAACCTGGGCGCCGATGCCGACCTGCTGGATCAGCTCGAGCAGAGCAGCTGGGCCACCCTCTACCGCGGCGGCAGCCTGCCCCGCGCCCCTCTGCGCAGCCTGGCGCCCTCCCTGCAGCTGCGGCTGCTCCGGCGCCTGGTGCTGGCGCGGCGCGGATCCATCGAGGGTCTGGGCAGCCGCGGGCTGGAGGCAGGTGTCGAGCTGGCGGCGCGAGGCGGGCCGGGGGACCGGGTGCCCCTGCCGGGCGCCTGGCGCCTGGCTGTGGACGACCGACGAGTCTACGCTCTCCCTCCACCGCCGCTCCCGTTGCGGTTGCGGCTGCCGGGTCCGCGCGCCTGGGGCATCTACCGCATCCTGCTGGTGTCTCCGTTCGGCTCCTGGGAGCCGCCGCTGCTGCTGCGCGGTCCGCTGCGCGGAGAAAACTGGCGCGGATCGTCACTGGCGGAGTGGCTGCGCGGCCGGGGCGTCGCGGCACCCTTGCGACCCTACCACCCCGTCTTTTGCGTGGGGGAGCGGATCATCTGGCTCCCTCCCGGCCCCTCGCAGGGAGGAGCCGACCAAGCTCGGGGGTTGGCGATGCATGTTTCCGCGTCTATCGGTATGCGTGACGCTGTACCCCACTGGAACGCGACGCTATAGAGCGCGTTCTGGACCCTGACCCGTGGAGACGGGATGAACCGCAGGCACCTCGCTCTGGTGATCTTCGTCGCGCTGCTCTTCCTGCTGGCGTTCGCCCTGGTGGGTCAGCAGGACCGTGGCCGACCCGAAGAGATCGACTTCCCCGTGTTCCGACAGGCCGTGGCCCAGGGCCAGGTGCAGAACCTCACCTTCCGGGGCAACGAGATCAGCGGCGCCTACCAGGACGGCCGCAAGTTCCACACCCGAGGCCCCACCGACTCCGAGCACATCATCGAGTTCCTCGAAGAGAACGACCTGGTCCCCAACTACGAGAAGGAGCCCACTCAAGGGGTGCTCACCTCCCTGCTCATCAACGGCATCCCCATCGTCCTGATCGTGTTCCTCTTCATCTTCTTCATGCGCCAGATCCAGTCGGGGGGCGGCAAGGCCATGAGCTTCGGCAAGTCCCGGGCGCGCCTGCTGTCCGACAGCGGCAAGCGGATCACCTTCTCGGATGTCGCGGGCATCGACGAAGCCAAAGAAGACCTCGAGGAGATCATCGAGTTCCTCCGCGACCCCAAGCGCTTCACGCGCCTGGGGGGCCGGATCCCCAAGGGCGTGCTGCTCATGGGCCAGCCAGGCACTGGCAAGACCCTGCTCGCCCGCGCCATCGCAGGTGAAGCCGGCGTGCCCTTCTACCTGATCTCGGGTTCCGACTTCGTGGAGATGTTCGTGGGCGTGGGCGCCAGCCGTGTGCGCGATCTCTTCGAGCAGGGCAAGCGCAACGCTCCCTGCATCATCTTCATCGATGAGATCGATGCCGTTGGCCGACACCGCGGCGCTGGCCTGGGGGGTGGTCACGACGAGCGGGAACAGACCCTCAACCAGCTGCTGGTGGAGATGGACGGCTTCGAGTCCACCGAGGGTGTCATCCTGGTGGCGGCCACCAACCGCCCCGACGTGCTCGACCCCGCCCTGCTGCGGCCCGGCCGCTTCGATCGGCACGTGGTGGTACCGCTGCCCGACGTGGGGGGGCGCGCAGGCATCCTGGAGGTGCACGCCCGCCGCACGCCTCTGGCCGAAGACGTGGAGCTGTCCACGATCGCCAAGGGCACACCGGGCTTCTCCGGGGCCGATCTCGAGAACGTGGTCAACGAGGCCGCGCTGTTGGCGGCCCGCCGCGACAAGTCCAAGGTGGAGATGGTGGATTTCGAGGACGCCAAGGAAAAGGTCGTGCTGGGTTCGGAGCGGCGCTCCATGGTCATGACCGACGACGAGCGGCGCACCACCGCCTACCACGAAGCGGGTCACGCGCTGGTGGCGTGGCTGTCGCCCAGCGCCGATCCGGTACACAAGGTCACCATCGTGCCCCGCGGCCGCGCCCTGGGGCTCACCTGGCAGCTGCCCGATCGGGATCGATACAACGAGACCCGCGGCTTCCTGCTGTCACGCCTGGCCGTGCTCATGGGTGGGCGCGTGGCCGAAGAGATCGCCCTGGAGCGCATCACCACCGGCGCCCGCAACGACATCAAGGAGGCCACCCGCATCGCCCGCGCGCTGGTCTGCGAGTACGGCATGTCCGAGCGCCTCGGTCCCGTCAACTGGTCCCAGAAGCAGGACGAGGTGTTCCTGGGCAAGGAGATCGGGCGCCGCGGTGAAGTCTCCGAGCACACCGCCCAGCTGGTGGACGACGAGGTGCGAGAGCTGGTGCAGCGGGGCTACGCCCAGGCGCGCACCATGCTGCTGGAGAACCTGTCCGCCCTCCACCGGGTGGCCGAGGCCCTGCTCGAGAAGGAGACCCTGAACCGCGACGGCTTCCGGGAGCTGGTGGAGACCCTCCAGACCTTGCCGGCGGCGGTCGGTCAGCCGGTGCTCGAGAACTGAACGGTGCAAAGCGCGGATTCCGTCCGTTTGACTTGACAGGGGGGCTCACGGGCCACTATACAGGGGCCCCAAACCACGAAGCAGTCGCGGAGCGGTCCCCCCAGGGCTGCTCCTTTTTTACGCTCGCAGCACTCCCTCCTCGCGGAGGGAGCACCCAAGAGCCCGTGCCCCACCTCCCCCATAGAGAGATCGAACGCCGCGTCCGCGACCTGGTGGAGACCAGCGTGGAAGCGGAAGGCTACGACCTGGTGGCGGTGATCCTCACCACCAGCAGCGGGCGCCGCGCCCTTCGACTCTGCATCGACAGGCCTGGCGGTGTGGGCATGAGGGACTGCGCGCGGATCAGCCGGCTGCTCTCGCCGGTCCTCGACGTGGAGGATCCCGTTCCCGGGCGCTACCACCTGGAGGTCTCCAGCCCCGGCATGGACCGTCCGGTCCAGCGGCTGGCCGACTTCGAGCGCTTCGCCGGGCTGCAGATCAAGCTGCGCCTGGCGGCAGGCAGCGGCAGGAAGCGGGCGCGCGGAAAGCTCTGTGGTGTGCAAGGCCAGGACGTGTTGGTGCGGGTCGATGGACAGGTGGTTCACCATCCCCTCGACCACATCGAGCGCGCCACCCTCGCGCTCTCCATGGAGGAGTACCGCGAGCTGGCGGGTCTGGGTCCGCTGGGTGGCGAGCGACGCACCAACAAAAAACAGCAAGAGCCACAGCAGGCTGCCCCCGGGCAGGCCGCTGTGAGCGACGGAAACGCACAGGAGAACCCCGATGCTCAGTGAGCTCGCCCGCTTGATCGCCGCTGTCCATCGCGACAAGAACAGCCCGCGCTTTGTGTTGATACACGGCCTCGACGGCGCCGGGGCGGGGGGGGCGCGCCGCCGCTTCGGCATGACCCGCGACCTGGAGTCTCACTACAGCGAGGAGCTGGGCGAGGTGGAGCTGTTCGAGTTCCGCACCGTGGTAGAGGACATCGAGGATGAAGAGACCGACATCCTCTTCGACCAGGCCCGCGAGCTCGACCCCGAGTGCGAGCTCGGCGACTCGCTGGGCATCAAGATGGACATGGAGGTTCTGGGCCGCATCGCCGCCCAGACCGCCAAGCAGGTCATCATCCAGAAGATCCGCGACGCCGAGCGCGAGATGACCTTCAACGAGTTCCGCGATCGCAAGGGTGAGCTGATCACCGGCATCGTGCGGCGTTTCGAGAAGGGCAACATCATCGTCGACCTGGGCCGCGCCGAGGCCATCCTCCCCAAACGAGAGCAGGTGCACACCGAGACCTACCGGCAGGGTGACCGGCTGCAGGCCTATGTGCTGGACATCACCCGCTCCTCCAAGAGTCCCCAGGTGGTGCTCAGCCGCACCCATCCGGGCCTGCTCATGAAGCTCTTCGAGCTCGAGGTGCCGGAGATCTACGAAGGCATCGTGCGCATCGAGGCCTGCGCCCGCGAGCCCGGGCACCGCGCCAAGATCGCCGTCTCCTCAACCGATCCCGACGTGGACCCCGTGGGCGCCTGCGTGGGCCTCAAGGGCTCCCGCGTGCAGGCGGTGGTGCAGGAGCTGCGTGGCGAGGCCATCGACATCATCCCCTTCCATCCCGACCCGGCCCGCTTCATCGTCTCGGCCATCGCCCCCGCGTCCGTCAGCCGGGTGTACATGGACGAACATCTCCACACCATGGAGCTCATCGTCCCCGACGACCAGCTCTCCAAGGCCATCGGCCGGCGCGGACAGAACGTGCGGCTCGCCGCCCAGCTCACCGGCTGGCGCATCGACATCTTCTCCGTCAGCCGTCACGCCGAGATGAACCAGCAGGCCCGCCAGGAGCTGGCCCGCATCCCCGGTGTGGAAGATGAGCTCGTGGAGCAGCTCGTCCGGCATGGCTACCGCGGCGCCCAGACCCTCTGCGAGGCCGACCCCTACGAGATCGCTTCCATCCTCGGCATCACCGAGGAGGATGCGGACGCCTTGCTGGTGGCGGCCGAAGACGTGGCGCTGGTCATCGAAGAGGAGCAGGCGGCAGCGGCCGAGGCGGCCAAGGCCGAGCAAGAGGCCGCGGCCGCCGCCGAGGCGCTGTCCGAGACCGTCCTGCCTGCCCCGGCCACGTCCATCATCACCGACATCCCCGAGGCCTAGAACCTCGCCAGGAGCACCCCCGCGTGGACCCCACTCGCAGCTGCATCGCCTGCCGACAGAAGGCCGGCCCCAGCGACCTGATCCGTCTCGTGGCGGATCCTTCGGGTGTGGTGCAGGTGGATCTGCGCGGACGGCTTCCGGGCAGAGGGGCGTGGATCTGTGCCAGCCAGCCCTGCGTGGCGCGCGTCTGTGGGCGCCCGGCGCTGCTGTCCCGTGCGCTGCGCATCCAGGTCCAGGTGGATGGACTGCCCGATCGCCTGCTGGCCACGAGTCGGGCAGCCCTGCGCGCGGGGCTGTCGCTGGCGGCCAAGGGTGGCTGCATCGTCAGCGGCCAGCAGCGCATTCTGGATCAGCTCACCCGCGGCAGCTTCGTCGCACTGGTGAGCGCCGCAGACGCCGCCCCTCGCTCGCTCAGGGCGGTACAGAAGGCCGATCCGGAGCTTCCCAGCTTTCAAGTCTACCTGGACCGGGCGCAGCTCGGGCACCAGGTCGGGAAGGGGCCGCGAGCGGTCCTCGCCGTCAGGGCGGGAGCGCCCTCCAGGCCCCTCGTGAGCGAGTTGCACCGGCAAGCGTCGCTGGGTTACCATCCCGCCCCGCCAAGGGCGGGAACCCGCTCCGAGGCGACCTGCGGCCCTAGGACGAAAACGTCGCGAGAGCGAGGGGTGCGCCGCACTCCGTCCTCTCCTGACCGGTCTTCCAAGAGTGCACGGCGTCCCTCCGGGCGTCCGTCACGGCGAAGGTAACGAATGTCCAAGAAAGAGATCCTCAACCGACTGAATCGCACGCGCGGAGAGGCGCGGCGGGGACAGACTGCGCCTGCGCGTCCGTCGCCTGCTGCCGCCTCCCCCTCCACCGGGGCCGCGAGCGAGGTTGAGAAGCGAGTCAGCAGAAAGGTCATCCGTCGTCGCCGTCGTCGCGAGGATCCCACCGGGCTCCCGGCCGGTGAAGGCCTGCCCAAGGGCGCCACGCCCGCAGTCCGCCGCCGGCCAGCGACGGCTCCAGTGGTGGAACCTCCCGAGGTGGTGGCGGAAGAGCCCCAGCCCGTGCCCGCGGTGGAGGCTGCTCCCGAAGAGCCGGTGGTCCAGGCGGACCCCCAGCTGGAAGAGACCGCCGCGCCGGTGGAGACCCCCACCGAGGAACCGGTGGCGGTGGAAGAGCCCGAGCCGGCCGCCCCTGTGGAGCTGAGCGAGCCCGAGCCCGTGGTCACAGCTCCCGAGCCCGAGCCGGTGGCGGAAGAGCCCGCGGAGCAGCCCACCACGGTCGCCCCTGTGGAACAGACCAGCACCGAGGTCGACGGCGTGCCCGTCGTGTCCGTGCGCGTCCGCCCCGTCCCCACCAGCGAGCCCAAGAGCAACCCGGCCGATCAGCTGCCGCGCTTCGGTGGCCTGGGTAAGGCGGTGGTCCGACCGCCGCCCGGATACGATCCCAACGATCCCATGGGATCGCGCCGACGTGCCAAAGAAGCAGCCGATGCCTCCGTGCGCACCAAGCGCACGCCCACCCCGGCAGGTCAGCCCGCCCAGCCGCGCTGGGGCGCAGGCGCGCCACCGGCCAAGGCCGGCGAGGATCGTCGCGATCGACCCCGCGCCCGCCCCAAGCGCAGGCCACGCCGTGCCGGACGGGTCGAGATGCTCATGGACGACATGCCTCCCGAGGCTCGTCGTCGCCGGCGCACGCGCCGCAGCTCGGGGCCCAAGAAAGCCTCTCCGCAGCCCAAGGCGCTCAAGCGCCGCGTCGAGGTCGATGGCGACATCACAGTGGCGGCCCTGGCCCACGAGCTGTCGGTCAAGGCTGCCCAGGTCATTCGTGTCCTCATGGGCATGGGCCAGGCCGTACGCATCAATGATCTAGTCGACTTCGAGACCGCCCAGCTGGTGGCCGGTGAATTCGACTACGAGGTGATCGACGTGGCTTTCAACGAGGAGGAGCACCTGATCCAGGTGCAGGCCAAGGCCGAGGACGAGAACGCCGTGTCTCGTCCCCCGGTGGTCACCATGATGGGCCACGTCGACCACGGCAAGACCTCCCTGCTCGACTACATCCGCAAGGCCAAGGTGGCGGCCGGCGAGGCCGGTGGCATCACCCAGCACATCAGCGCCTACCAGCTCGAGCACGACGGTCAGCTCGTCACCTTCATCGACACCCCAGGCCACGCGGCGTTCACCGAGATGCGCGCCCGCGGCGCCAACGCCACCGACATCGTCATCCTGGTGGTGGCCGCCGACGACGGGGTCATGCCGCAGACCATCGAGAGCATCAACCACACCCGCGCCGCTGGTGTCCCCATCGTGGTGGCGGTCAACAAGTGCGACAAGAAGGGCGTGAAGCCCGAGGTGGTCCGCCAGCGCCTCATGGAGCAGGAGCTGGTGCCCGAGGAGTACGGCGGCGACACCCTCATGGTGGACGTGTCAGCCATCACAGGCCAGGGCATCTCCGACCTGCTCGACGCCGTCATGCTGCAGGCCGAGTTGCTGGAGATCACGGCCAACCCGGACCGCCACGGCGAAGGCGTCGTGCTGGAGGCCCGCCTCGAGAAGGGCCGGGGCGCGGTGGCATCGGTCATCATCCAGCACGGCAAGCTCAAGCGAGGCGACAGCGTCGTGGTGGGGAGCACATATGGACGCCTGCGGGCGGTCACCGACTTCCGCGGCAAGAAGGTCAAGGTGGCGAGCCCCTCCATGCCCGTGGAGATCATGGGCCTGAACGGCGTACCCGTGGCCGGCGATCACTTCGTCGTGGTCGAGAACGACAAGGCCGCCAAGACCCTCGCCGAGCACCGCGCGGAGCAGATCCGCTCCGCCTCCCTGACGCGTCGGGAGAAGGTCACCCTCGAAGACCTGCTGGCCCGGGCAGGCGAGGGCGAGAAGGTGGCCCTGAACCTGGTGGTCAAGGCCGACGTGCAGGGCTCCCTGGAAGCCCTCAAGGGATCGCTGGGCAAGCTGGCCGTCGAGGGCGCCGAGCTCAAGGTGCTCCACGACGCAGTGGGCGCCATCTCAGAGTCCGACATCACCCTCGCCTCCACCTACGGTGCGGTGGTGGTGGGCTTCAACATCCGCCCCGATCCCAAGGCCCGCCGGGCCGCCGAGCGGCAGGGCGTCGAGCTCAAGACCTACAAGGTCATCTACGAGCTGCTCGATGACATCCGCGCGGCCATGGTAGGCATGCTCTCGCCGGTCATCGAGGAGCAGTACGAGGGCACCGCCGAGGTCCGCAAGACCTTCAGCGTCCCCAAGGTGGGCGTCGTGGCCGGTTGCTATGTGCAGGACGGCAAGATCCCGCGCAACGGCCTGGCCCGCCTCGTCCGCGATGGCGTGGAGCTCTGGGAGGGCAAGCTCGCCAGCCTCAAGCGCTTCAAGGACGACGTGCGCGAGGTCCAGAGCGGCTTCGAGTGCGGCATCGGCCTGGAGGGCTACAACGACCTCAAGGTCGGCGACACCGTGCAGGTGTTCCGCAAGGTTGAGGTCGCGGCTCAGGGCTGAGCGCCGCTGCCACGGGAGACCGAGCGTGGAACATCTGGTGGTGGGGATCGCACGCTTCGTGCTGCGCATGTCCGGCTGTCGCAGCCTGAAGGAGAAGCGGCGTGTCCTGAACCGCGTCCGCGACCGGTTGCGCTCGCGTCACAACGTGAGCGTGGCCGAGGTGGCCGACCAGGACGAGCACCGGCGCATCGTGCTGGCGCTGTGCATGGCGGGATCCGACGCCCGCGTGGTGGAGGCCAGCCTCAGGCGCATCCTCGACGAGGTGGACGCCATGTACCTCGCCCCCATGGTGGAATCCCTGGTGCGCGTGGAGAGCTGGGGCAGCAGCCTGGCGGGTCCCGACCTGGGCCTCTCAGAAAAGTATTGATGGCGTGGTCTTGACACGGCAAGTGTAGTAGGCTTCCAGCATGCGCGACATGGGCAGAATGAACGGCCAGAGGGAGATCTGGATCACGCGGGGCCACCTCTGGGCTCTGGCGCTGTCCATGTTCTTCATCGGGGTGTTGGCCTTCTTCGTCGGGCTGCTGTTCGGCCGGGCAGGGGAGAGCGGCGCGAGCCCCGATCCTGCCAGCCCGGCCCTGGTGACCGCGGAGCTGGAGGCGGACGCCCTGGACGAGCTGTTGGCGCGGGTCGAGGCCGCCTCGGTGGAGGATCTGCAGGACGACGTGCTCAGCTTCCCCGGCTCCCTGGCAGAGAGCGAACAGGCTCCAGCCCCCGAGCCGGAGGTGGAGCATCCCGAGCCGCCGGCGGTGGTGGAGCCTGGGCGCAGCGCGCCCGAGCCTCCCGAAGAGCCGGTGGAAGACACCCCCGTGCTCCGCTCGGGCTGGGCGGTGCAGCTGGCCAGCTACACCACCGTCCAAGAGGCGGAGGAGCACCTGCAGCGGCTCGAGGTGCAGGGCGTCGAGGGCTATCGACTCGCGGCGGTGGTGCAGGGGGTCACGCGCTACCGCGTGCGCGTCGGTGGCTACCGGTCCGTGGAAGCAGCGCGGGCAGGCAAGGCCGAGCTGGCCGATCTGTTCGGCGTCGTGGATGCCATCGTGGTCAAGGCCGACTAGGGCCTGTAGGCCCCCCACTTGATTTTTTTCGACTTCTGCGCGACGATGCGGTGCAGCGCAGTGCAGCAGAACGCACCCACCAGGAGAGTGCCGTGATTTCGTGCCTCCACGCCTTGTCTATGCTCGGCTTGGTACAGCTGGCCGGGGCCCAGGACGTCGTCAGGCTTCCCGAAGGCCTCGCCCTCGTGGAGGGCGCCCCAGACATCTACGAGATCCAGCAGGGCGACACCCTCTGGGACATCTCCAGCAAGTTCCTGGGGCAGCCGGGGCACTGGCCGCGCCTGTGGTCCATCAACGACTACATCACCAACCCGCACTGGATCTACCCCGGCAACAAGATCGTCTTCATCCCCGGCAGCGAGATCGAGCCACCCTCCCTGAGCCTGGAGCCGGGTGCCGGCTACGTGCACGAGGGCTACCTCACCCCCAGCATGCAGTTCTCCGAGGGCGACCTGGAGTGCGGTCCAGATCTGCGCTTCGACACCACCCTCAACCTCGCTCGCTACTTCGCCCCCGGCTACCTGGAAGACTCCCGCAAGGCCGACCTGCTGGGCGAAGTCTACAAGGCCCGCACCGAAGCCATGGCCCAGGGCCAGCGCGACATCCTCTACCTGCGGCTCGATGATCCCGACATCGCCGAGTGCGGCGATGTGGTCACCGTCCTGCACCGGATCAAGAAGCGCGTTCGCCACCCCGAGGGCGGAGGCCGCTACGGCGCGCTGTACCGCATCGCAGGCGAGGCACACATCCTGAACCTGGAAGACGACATCGCCACCGCGGTCATGCGCCGCAGCTGGTCCGAGGTGGAGCGGGGAGACTTCGTATCGGTGCGCGTCCCCATCACCGTCGAGCTCGAGGTGGACCCTCCGCGCGGCAGCATAGAGGGTGTCATCGTCGCACGCCTGTCCGGCGAGGAAGCCCAGCTCGCCGTCCCCGGCGAGGTGATCTTCATCGACCGCGGACGGGCCGACGGCGTGCGAGTGGGCAACGCCTTCTACGTGGTGGAGCGCCGAGATCCATCCATCGACCGCTACGAAGACGATCCCAAGCTGCCTGAAGCCGTCGTGGCGAGGCTCGTGGTCGTGCGCGTCGATGAGAACACCTCCACCACGGTGGTTGTGGAGTCTTCGCGCACGCTCGGCGTGGGTCATCACGTCACCCAGAAGCTAGAGTAGCCACCGCTCCATCTGGCGACCGTACATGCCGCTACACGGCACACGGTCACGAGGCTTCTTCGGGGGGCCTCGCCCCCCACGCGCCTTCGGCGCTCCCCCAGGCGCCCCCCGGCCGGGGGGCGGGGGGGCCCCCCCCCCCGGGGGGGGGGGGGGGGGGGGGGGGGGGGGGGGGGGGG
>CAZEJJ010000207.1:0-11789 GCA_964512185.1 uncultured Enterobacterales bacterium
CTCGCTACGATTCGGGGCGGCCGCCTGACGGCGACCTGTTCTGTCGCCTGCTCCTTCATGAAACCCGAGCAGGCCTGACCGGCCCTCAGCCACAGGGGCCTAGCTCCAGGGGTTAGCTGGTACCCATGCTCGCGAGCCTGCTCCTGCTGCACCTGGCCTGTCAGCCCCAGGCCCCACCACCACAGCCCCCCGACCTGGTGCTGGTGGTCATCGACACCCTGCGCGCCGACCACCTCGCCCTGTACGGCCACGAGCGGGCCACCTCCCCCCAGCTGCAGGCCCTGGCGAGGGAGTCCCTGGTCTTCGATCGCGCCCTGGCCCACTCCAGCTGGACCCTGCCCTCCATGGCTTCACTGCTCACGGGCCGCTACCCCTCGGAGCACCAGGCCACCCGCGACCCCGACGACCCCATGCGCTTCAACCGCATGGTCGAGGACCTGCCCACCCTGGCGGGGCTGCTACAGGCCCGCGGCTACAAGACGGCTGCCTGGGTCAACAACACCTACATGGCCCCCGAGTTCGATCTGGACCAGGGCTTCGAGGTGTACGACTACGTGGGCTCCTCGGGCACAGAAGAGCGCTCCGCCGCCACCACCGTGGCCGCCGCCCTGGACTGGCTGCAGGGGCAGCGGGAGCCCGTGTTCCTGTTCCTGCACTTCATGGAGCCGCACTACCCCTACCTGCCCCCACCCGAGCTGCGGCGCCGCTTCACCGGACCGGGCGAGCCCCCCGTGGACCTGCTGTTCTTCTCGGCCACCGAGCTGGCCAGCGGGGCCCGCCTCACCAAGCGTTTCCAGCCCGAACAGCAGGCATGGATCCGGCGCCTCTACGACGAAGAGGTGCTCGCCGCCGACCGAGCCGTGGGGCAGCTGGTGGCCGGCCTGCGGGCCCAGGGGCGCTGGGAGCCCACGGTGCTGGCGCTCACGGCCGACCACGGTGAGGAGCACTGGGACCACGGCGCCTTCGAACACGGGCACTCCCTGTACGGCGAGCAGCTACGGGTCCCCTTGCTGCTCCGCACACCGCAGGCCGAGCCCGGCCGCAGCCACAGCACGGTGCAGCTGGTGGACCTGTTCCACACCCTCGGCACCCTGGGCGGCGCGCGGCTGCCACCCGGCACCCACGGCGAAGACCTGCGCGCCCTGGCCGCCAGCGAAGCCTCCGCTGCCCACAGACCTGTGCTGTCCGAAGACTGCCTGTACGGGCCACCCCGCGTCGCCCTCACCCAGGGCGACCTGCGCCTGGTGCTGAACCTGGACAGCAAGGTGGCCAACGTCTTCGAGCTGGACGAGTACGGCCAGGCCGACCGCATGGTGCAGGACGACGAGCGCGCCCAGACCCTGGCAGCGCCGCTGGCCGACGCCATGCGCCAGCTGCGCGGCGACCTGAGCCCCCGCCGGCTGGGCGAGCGCAGCGTCTCCATGAGCGCCGAGAACATCCAGCAGCTGCGCGCGCTGGGGTACCTGGAGTGAGCGCGCCACCTGGCGAGATCAGGGAGCGGCGAGGGCGTACAGGCGCGTCCCGTGCTCGGTGTCCGCGCTGACCAGCTGCATCAGCGAGTCGAGGTAGCCCAGCGCGTGGCGCTCCGCGTCGGGCTCCAGCCAGCCCTCGTGGAACACGAGATGGGTGAAGCCCATCCGCCGCAGGCGCGCCAGGGAGTCGCGCTCGGCCTGGCCCACCTGGCAGCCGCCTTGCAGACATGCTGAAGCCAGCGTCCGCACCGCCGCTTCGCGCGCCGCCAAGGTGCCGCGCAGGTTGTTCTTGTCCTTCATGCCCACCGGCTTGCGGTGGTAGGCCTGGTAGAGCATGAGCCGCTGGTTCAGATCTCCCAGCCTGTCGCGGTCCATCTCCAGCTGGAAGGGAAACTCCAGCAACGCACCCACCTGGGGATCCTCCGCCAGCTGCGCGTAGACGGCGGGGATGGTCACCTCCACCACCGGGAGCGGCAGCCGGTTGCTGGGACCGGGCTGGAACAGCTCGACCAGCAGGAGTGCCACCATGCCCAGCGCGGCAGGCAGCCGAGAGCGCGGCGCCAGCCGACCGAGCAGCGCGGCGGTGCCCAGACTGACCAGCACCGCCAGCGCCAGCCGGGCAGCGATGGCCACTCGGTAGGCTGAGGTGATGCGGCGGTACATGGGCAGGACCAGGCACAGCAGGTAGAGCGGCAGCGGCACCTCCACGCCCAGGATCATCCCCCGGCGGCCCAGCGCGAGGGACAGGGTGCCCAACCACACGAGCGCCCAGAACAGGGCCGTGCGGCGAAAGCGCCCCGCGAACGCGAAGACGGACAGCGCCAGCGGGACCAGGCCGATGACGTAGTACATCAGCTGCCCCTCGTGGGGGATCCAGTGCATGACCAGCTCGTAGCTCCACAGCCTGCCGAGGGTCGGGATGATGCCGTTGGACGGTTCGGCCAGATCGTGTAGCAGTGGCGGGCTCAGGAGGCTGGCCTCCACCTGCCGCAGGTAGAGGAAGGCGGGCACCGCCACCACCACACCAGCCAGAGCCGCGAGGCCCGCACGCAGCGCCACGCGTCGTCGGTCCCGGGCCTCGAACAGGCGCGCCAGCACCAGCACCGCCGCCAGCGGGGCGGTGGCCATGCCGCCGTAGGGATGCGAGAAGAGCAGCGCAGCGCAGCAAGCCAGGTACGCCAGCATGCGCGGCACTGTGGGTCGCTCGAGCCACAGCATCAAGGCGAGCAGGAACAGGGGAATCCAGGCGTGGCTCGACTGGTCGATCTGCCCGAGCCAGAGCGCCCAGATGGCACAAGGCCCGAAGCCGAAGACCAGCCCCCCGACGAGGGCTCCCCAGCCGGCGCCCGTGAGCTTCCTGAGGAACAGGTAGGCGGCATACGGCGCCAGCCACAGGTGCGCCAGGGCGGCCAGGTTGAACGCCGCCAGGAGCGGGAGCGCGCGCTCGAACAGGAAAGCGAGCAGGTGGGTGGTCCAGGCCACCAGCACCACGCGCCCCCCCAGCGGGTAGTCGAGCCAGTCGGTCTCCAGCGCTGGCAGCCGACCCCGCGACAGCGCCTCTGAGACGAAGCCGGTGCCCCACACCTGGCCCCACTGGAAGTGCCCGTCCACGAGCAGGCGATGCGGCGCCAGGCCCAAGGGCCAGGTGACCACCAGCACGGCCACCAGGTAGACCAGCGGCGCGCCCCAGACGGGCAGCGGCGGGGAGTCGCGGAGCGGCTCCACGGCGCTTCGTTCAGGGGAAGGCTGGCGGTGCATCCTGGCTCCAACAGCCACCGAGCGGGGTGGGCGGCCGCTGTGAATGTAGCGCGCGGCTTTGTAGAGTGAGCCCTATGTCCAGCTCTCCCACCAGCGAGCCCAGGCCCCTGCGGCGCCATCTACTGCCCCTGCTGGTGATGGCACTGGCGGCGCTGTGGTCCGTCTCGCCTGCGCTGCCGCACTTCGGCACACACCCCATGGGTGATGCCAGCCTGCACAGCATCGACGCCGCCTGGCTGTACAGCCTGGTGGCGGAGTCCTTCGGGCGGTTTCCGCCCGCGCTGGAGAGCTCCCTGTTCGACCATCCACGAGGCTGGCCCATCACCGTCAAGTTCGTGGACATCGGCAACGCGGTTCTGGCCATACCCCTCACCCGCACCCTCGGCGGCCAGCTGTCCCACGACATCACCCTCACGCTGATGGTCTTCCTGGCCGGCTGCGCCACCTACGCGCTGGCCCTGGGCCAGCTGCAGCACCGCGGAGGCGCCATGGCGGCGGGGGTGCTCTTCGCCCTGTCGGACCCGCTGATGTTCACGCTGAAGTGGGGCGAAGACGATGTCTCCACCCAGTGGATGCTGCCTGCCTACATGGCGGTGCTCTGCTGGTCGCTCCGGCGGCTGGCCAGGGCGCCGGCGCGGGGGGGGGGCGGGGGGGGCGGGCCCGGGGGGGTGGGGGGGGCGGCGGCGGGCGCCGCCCTGGGCTTCGTGGGCTGGTTCAACACCTACTACCTCCTGTTCAACTCCCTGTTCACGGGGCTGGCTGGGCTGGCATTCTGCTGGAAGCGCCACCGCCTGCCCTGGCGTCGCTACGGCATGTACGCGCTGGCCTTCGTGCTGCTCGCGGCCGCGTTCTGGGCTCCCAGGACCCAGCTCGGTCAGGCGCCGTGGGAAGCGCGGGTGGGCACGGCCAAGCGACTCGAAGGGGTCGGGGACTTCCTGCACGCTCCAAAGGGGCTGCGCAAGGGCACCACCCTGGATGCCTCCGGCCTGCTCAACCCCGTCTCCCCGCTGCGGCGGCAGGCAGTGCTGGAGGACGAGCAGAACAGGGAAGGCGTCGTCTACCTGGGCCTGCTGGCCCTGGCCCTGGCCGCGCTGGGCTGCGCGCGCGGCCGGGTCCGCGATCGGCGCTTGCTGCTGGTCATGGCCCTGTTGGCCTTGACGCTCGCCTTTGGATCCCACCTGCGCGCCGAGGGGGAGCTGGTGGAGATCGCAGGCCGCAACGTCCCCGGCCCCTGGGGCGCGACGGTGGCGCTGCTGCCCTTCCTGGACCGCATCAAGCATCCCTACCGCTTCGTCACAATCTTCTTCGTCATGGTGGCGGTCTTCGGCGGCGGAGGGGCGGCTTGGCTCTCGGCTCAGCTGAAGGGCTTGTGGAGGCACCTCGCCCTGAGCCTCATGGTCCTGCTCTGCATCGCCGAGCGCACCTGGGCCAGCCCCGGCCTGGCGCCCATCAGGGCCACGCCCGTGCTGCTCCCGGAGGCCCTGCTGGACATCCCCGCCCCCGCTGGCCGACCAGCACTGCTGCACCTGCCCCTGGAGGTGCCCTTCACCAGCGACGACATGGAGAGCAGCCGCTACGCCCGCTACGCGCAGATGAGAGGCCACGGCCGCCCCCTGTTCATGCGCAGCTACGGCCCCTGGCTGGAGGGCCAGGTGTCCCAGGAAGAGGCGCGCTGCGCGGCCGTCACGACCTCCAACGAAGGGGTGGGTACGGTGGTGATCACCACCAACTTCGCCGAGGTCACCAGCGCCGTGAACTCCGCCAAGGAACCCTGGTCCCAGAAGAAGATCCAGCGCCTGGCCCAGCAGGCGCTGAGCGCGCACCACAACCTGGCGCTGGTGCTGGAGCCGACCCACGAAGAGGAAGGGCTGGTGATCTACCAGCTCCCCAGGGTCGGCGATCCGGGCTTCGGCACCCTCGCCGGCTGCGAACACCGTCCCGACCCCGGACCCCACCGCTGAGCCGTCCAGGCCGGTGTTAAGCTGCACTCCTCGCCCCTCGTCCATCCATGGGGTCCGTCCATGAACCCAGGCCAGCGGTCGGCATGCGCCCATCGTCGACCCGCCCCGTCGGTGCTGCCCGCCATCGCAGCGGCTGGCCTGCTCGTCCTGCTGGCCTGTGAACACGAGGCCCAGCAGGACGATGGCCCTGGCGGGCCCGCCCCAGAACAGCCCGAGCGCATCGACCCCGCGCCGCAGCCCCTCCAGCTGCCCCCGCTGGTGCGCGAGGCCACCGAACGCCTGGAGCAGGCTCGGCGCGACGCGACCCCCGCAGCCCGGCAGGAGCTCATCGCGTTCCTCGAGTCCGCCGTCGCGCAGGAACCCGACGACGCCACGCTGCACCAGATGCTGGGCGACACCCTCATCGACACCCACGTCTTCTCCCTCGGCGACGGCGATGCGTCGCCCCCCCCGCAGCGCGCGCGCGAGGTGCTGCAGCGGGCCATCGACCTGGATCCCCAGCACGAGGTCAGCTACCTGGTCCTGGCCCGGTACTACGAGCTCTCGGGCGAGCACGCCGCGGGGCTGCGCTCGCTCCAGGCCCTGCTGGAGCGCGATCCAGGCAACCTGGACGCGCGGGTGGCCGAGGCCCGCTGCCACCTGAACCTCCAGCAGTACGAGCGGGCCGCCACCATCCTTCGAGCCGTGGCCGTCGACGCCCGACAGCGGGGCGACACCCACAGCTGGGTCGACGCCCTCGACAGCCTGGCGGAGGTGCACGCCGCACAGGGCGAGCTGGACCAGCTGCAGGCGGTGATCCAGCGGCTGGAGGCCGCGGCCGCCGCGGGTGAGATCAGCCCCGCCACGGGATCGGCGGCCTGCGTGTACTTCGCCCTGGGCGAGATGTATGCGGCCACGGGCACCACCGACATCTCGGCCGAGAACTTCGTGCTCGCGGCCGACACCGAGCCCACCCATCCCGGGCGCCACCACGAAGCGGCCCAACGGCTCGCCGTCGCTGGACAGCTGGACAAGGCGCTGCTCTACGCCCACAGGGCCCTGCGGCTCGGCGGAGAAGAAGCCTACGGAGAGCACTACGAGCAGCTCCTCCAGCGAGCCCGGCAGGCCGGAACGTACGATGCAGCCGCCGTGGGCCAGGATCCGGAGCTCGCCTTCCGGCGCGCCCTGGCGGCCTTCGATGCAGGCGACATCGACCAGGCGGAGCTGTACGCCGAGTGGGCGCTCACCACAGGCGACCCTCGCGCGGCGGTGCTCCAGGGCTTCGTCTACCTGCTGCGCAGGCGCTACGAGGGCGCCGGGCACATGTTCCGAGACGCCGAAGGAAGCCCAGCAGGAGGCACAGGATTCCAGGTTGGTCAGGGGCACCTGGACATCATCCAGAAGGACTACGCCTCCGCCCGCCGCCGCATGCGATCGTCCGCCCAGGCCACCGGGCGGCGCCCCAGCGCACAGCCCGATGAGCAAGCCATCGACCAGGGCTACGACTGGTTGATCCTCCGCATGGCCTGGCTGGGCATGGGCTGGTCCCACTCCAACCAGGGGGAGCACGAGATGGCCCTCGAGTGGTACCAGCGACTGCGGGACGCTCACCCCGACGATCCCCTGGCCCTGCTGGGCACGGCCAACTCCAACAGCGCCCTGGGACGCCTGGCCAGCGCCTCCGAGCTGCTGGAACACCTGCTGGCCCTGGATCCCGACAACCAGTACGCCCTCGCGGAGCTCGCCCTCGTCCGCTACAACCAGGGCCAGACCGCCGCGGCTGAAGAGCTGTTCCAGAGCGCGCTGCAGCAGGAGGCCGAGACCTACACCTGCCCCTACGAGGGCCTGGGCCTGGTCTACCTGCGCCAGGGGCGCGAGCAGGAGGCAGAGGACGCGTTCCGCAAGGCCATCGAGATCAACCCGGACATCGAGTACCTCAAGTACAACGGCCTGGCGCGCATCTACATCGAGGCGGGGCGCTTCGATGAAGCCGAAGAGCTGCTCCAGAAGTCCGCCGCCAACTTCCCCCAGGCACCCGAAGCCCGCGAGCTGCTGCGGCAGCTGCGCGCCCGCCAGGAGTGACGCCGTGATCCGGGGTGTGCCAGCTTCCGCCCAGCTCGCCTGGCTGCCGATCCTGGTGGCCTGCGCCGACACCGCAGATCCCCCCGAGCCCGGGGGGGGGGTGGAGAGCTTCGGGGCCGAGATCGGGCCGGCGGTCAGGCAGTTCGACGCCGAGGAGCTGCTGCCGGGCCTCCTGAGCCCCCTGGGCTACGGTCAGGCCTGCTGGGAAGGTGTCGACGCCCGCGTGCGCGGCAACCTGTCAGCACAGTGGCTCGACCTGGCGCGCGTCGAGCTGGCTCAGGGCCGCCAGACCGAGGCCCGCAGGCTGGTGGTGCAGGCGCTCGGCACCATCCTCGATGCCCAGGCGCGCCCCGGCTTCGAGGAGCCACCCGGTCACTGCCTCGAGGCCCCCCCGGCTGCCGATCCCCGCTCCATCGACGCCCGCCTGAGCGAGCTGATCCACCAGGGCTGGTTCGGCCCGGAGGCCTATGCCTACCTGGCCACAGATCCCAGCCACACGGACCAGATCATCGGCGTGACACCCGGTGAGCGCAGCATCCCCCCTCTACCGGACCCCGCCCTGGGCACCCTGTACCTCATGGCGGCCCGCTCCGCGCAGGCCCGCGAGGACCAGGAAGCAGCGGCCAGCTGGGCCCGCCAGTCTCTGGACACCACCACCGGCGTCCTGGACCGCACCCTGGCCACGCGCACAGGCGGCCATGATCTCAGCCCACCAGGGGACCTCCTGGCCGACACCTACATGAACGCCGAGCTGACCAGCACGGCCTTCACCTGGGGTTGGTTCACGGTGGACCACCAGCTGCGCTTCCTGCTGGCCCAGGCGATCGAGGCCAGCCGGCTGAGCGGTGATCCGCAGCCCGCTCCTCCCGTCGCACGCCTGCAGGATGCACTGGATCCGGTGCTGCAGGCCCGCGCCGAAGACCCGGCCATGGGCGCCCGCTGGACCAGCCAGGACGCGCTGGGTCGCGTGCCCACCTGAGACAGCTCCTCGGACCTGCTCGGGCAAGCAGGCGGACTCCTGATGGACGACACCCGGATCCTCACCGACCGCGGCTGGCAGCGACAGCTCGAGGAGTTCGCCCAGGCCCTCAACTCCTCCTTCAGGGAGCAGGACCACGAGGCCGGACGCGCCGCCCGCGCAGAGCTGCTCCGACAGATCGAGGTCCTCCGCGCGGAGCACCCCCCGGCGCTGGCGGAGATCCACCTCAAGAACACGCGCAACGAGCTGATCCGCCTGAACATGGCCCACGGCTGGTACGCGGAGGCCGAGGAGGTCAGCCGCCAGGCCATGGTGGGCCTGGACATCGACCATACCTGCCCCAACCGCGAGGCCATCCTCGCGCAGACCCTGGCGCGCGTCCAGATCGAGTCGGGAGATCTGGCCGCAGGTCGGGTCGAGATCAAGCGGGCGGCCGGCCTCTCATCCGCCTTCCTGGAGCTGCTGACCGAGGGCTGGTCCAGGTTCCCGGCCCGCACCGAGGGCCCACAGAGCACCGACCTGCCGCCACCTCAGCCCTAGGGCTCAGCCTGCGCCGTCCCTGGCGCAGCGGAAGCCGTTGGTGCGCCGCCGCATCTCAGTCAGGCCCGCGTTGCGCTCGCTCCAGGGCATGACCGACAGGTCGAAGAGGTAGGAGCCTCCGCGCTGGGCCGCGTAGATGCCCAGGCTGTCGGTGTGGGGATCCAGCAGCACTCCGCCGCGCTCTTCGCCCTGCACCTGCTCCCAGCTCTCTACGCGGATGTCTGCGGTCCACTCCCAGGCGTTGCCGAAGCCATCCAGCACACCCACGCCGCTGGCTCCGGCCGGGTAGGCGCCCACCGGGGAGGAGCGTTCCCAGCCGTCGCTGTCGTCGAAGAGCGGATCCTCCATCTGGCCGTGGTTCAGCCGGGAGCCGTCGTACTCGTCCCCCCACGGAAACAGCCGCTCGCTGTCGGCCGGCCCGAGCACCGCCAGCTGCCACTCGGCCTCGGTGGGCAGCCGCTTGCCCTTCCAGCGGCAGTACTCCCGGGCGTCGTACCAGGAGGTGAGCACGACGGGGTGGAGATCGGTGCCGGCCGGCGGCTCCGTGCCCTGCCAGTTCCACAGCTCGCGGGCCCAGCCCTCGTCCACGTTGGGCGGCCGGTAGCCCGTCTCCAGGACAAAGGCGCGGTAGTCGCTGCGGCTCACCTCGGTCACGTCCACCCAGAAGCTGGAGACCCGCACGCGGCGCGGCATCAGGGGCGCCCGGGTGCCCACCAGGACAGGCCCACCCTGAGGTCCGGAGCCACCGAACTCGGGCGCCGAGTTGGCGGGCGGGGGTGGCGGGGCCAGCTCGCCACCGGACAGGGGTGGGCGGATCAGCGCGCCCAGCAGCACCTCGGCGCCCTCCACGCGCAGCATCTCGGGACCCGAGCCGGGGGCCACATAGGGCAGGGCGGGCTGGCCGCTGGCCGAGGGCGCCCGCCCCTCGCAGGCTCCCAGCAGGACTAGGGCGTATAGGCGCATCGAAAGCCCGTGCTGGGACGCGGCTCGTCGGGCCGTGCCGGTTCGCGGTGCGTGGTGGTGCAGTAGGAGGCCAGGTGCTGGAAGGAGCCACCCCGCAGGACCTTCCAGGGGCCGTCTGCGACGTGCAGGGGATCTCGCTCCGGGAGCTGGGAGTAGGCGGCCCGGTGGTAGGTGTCGGCGGTCCACTCCTGGGCGTTGCCCGCCATGTGCAACAGGCCGAAAGGAGACGCCAGGGCGGTGTCCTGCTCACGGACCGGGAGCGTGGTGGTGCGGCTCACGAGCTCCTGACGACGCTCCTTCAGGAACCAGGCCACGCCATCTCGCTCATCTCCACCCCAGGGGAAGCGTCGCTGGTCTTCGCCCCGCGCGGCCCGCTCCCACTCGGCCTCGGAGGGCAGCCGGCCGCCCTGCCACGAGCAGTAGGCCTGGGCTTCGTACCAGGCGGTGGCCAGCACCGGGTGGTCGTCGCCGCGATCCTGGCGGCGCGCAGGGGCGCCGGCGCCCTGCGGTCGGGCCTGGTGCCAGGCCCAACCGTCGTCGGACCAGTGCTCCCGCTGCTCGGCTGGTCCCGCCGCGAAGGCCTCGAACTGGGCCAGGCTCACCTCGAACCGGTCGATGCGGTACGCCGACAGGACCACGGTCCGCTCCGGCTGCTGGTCCGGAACCTCTCCGCCGCCCATGGTGAAGCTGCCCGCGGGGATCAGCACCGTGGCCTCAGCGGGCTCCGGGGCATCGCCCAGCGTGGGCCCGACGGCCAGGAGAACCAGGTAGAACAGAGGGGGCATCGGTGAACCGGAGCCGCGCGCTGCGCTGCGGGCTCAGCGCCCCAGCACCTTGCCCAGGAACTTGATGGCCACGACCTTGCCGTCGAGCATACGCGTTCCCAGGTCGGCCACGGCCTTGGCACCCGCATCGACGATGTCGGCGCCCAGACCGAAGTAGGTGACCTCGCCCTCGGGACCCCGCACCATGATCTCGAAGCCTTCGAGCATGGGGGCAGGGGAGCCGGCATCCACCAGGTCGTCGGGCTCGGGCGGCAGGTCCTTGGTGGGGGAGACAGCGGGTCCGGCCGGAGCAGCGGGCTCGGCGGGCGGCCCCACCTCCAGGGCCAGGATGGCGGCTTCGTTTGGCAGCGGCTCGCCCTCGCCGCGCCAGCGGGCGGGGATGCCGTGACGCAGGCGATACGCGCGCACATTCTGGGCGGTGGTGCTGGCCAGCGCAGCGATCCGGCTGTCGGTGAGGATGCCGATCCGCTCGAGGTACGGAGTGAGCTTGCCACGCCGTGGCTTGCGAGCCTTGGGAGCGGCCGACACGACTGGCGCGGGGGCGGGGGCGGCCGCTGCTTGTTTGCGCCAGCCCGCGGGGATGCCGCGTCGGTTCCTGTAGGCGCGGACATTTTCGGCGGTGACCCCGGCGATCTGGGCCACCTCCCGATCTGGGAGCACGCCCACCTGGTCGAGGTAGGGATCCAGCTTGGACTTGCGGGGCTTGCGAGGCGTAGCCGAGGCCCCTGGCTTGGCTGCCGCCCGCCTGCGCCTGCTGCGCTTGGGCCTCGGTGCGGGGATCGCGGGAGCGCCGTGCTCTTCGAGGATCGCTTGTTCGTTGGGGCGAGGCGTGCCTTCGCCCCGGAAGCGCGCCGGGATCCCGTGGCGCTTGCGATAGATGCGCACGTTTCCGGTTGTTGTGCCCGCCAGCTCGGCGACGACGGCATCGTGCAGGATGCCGATCTTGTCAGCGAAGGAGATCAGCTTGGACGGACGGGGCATACGGGCTCCTGTGGGAAAGCCGTCGCGAGGTGGGTGCGGACCGGCCAGCCCACCGCGTGAAGGGTTTGTGTTGCCGATGACGCCAATGTAGTGCGCCGTGAGGAGGACGCAAGCGGCTTCAAGAACAAAAAAAATGAGCGCCCGGCACCACCAAATGTGAGCCCCCCTACAGACCCACCCGCCACCCCGCCCGGAGGGCTGGCACGCGAGCTCACGCTGGACGGCGAGGCGCAGGATCGCGCCTCGGGCTGGCTCGCTCCCCCGTCAGCTGTCCTCCCAGAGCTCGAAG